>NZ_JBHVOC010000024.1:0-172061 GCF_044142145.1 Streptomyces sp. BK79 | reverse complement strand
GGGCCCGGGGGGGGGCCCCCCCCCGCCGCTTCGTGCGGGTCCTGCGCGGGCGTGCGCGAGCGTACGTGGGTGGGCGTGCGTAGGTGGGCGTGCGTGGGCGGGGTCGTGCGTCCTCGCTTCGTACGGTTCAGCTGAGCGGTGGCCCCGGTTCCGGGTTGGGCACTGGCTCCGGCCCCGGCGGGACCGGCGACGGGGAGGGCCCGGGCGGTCCCGGATGCGGGGGCGGCGGGGTCGGCTGGGGGCCGGGACCCGGAGGCTGGGGCGTCGGCTCCGGGCCGGGGCCCGGGGGCGGAGGCGTCGGTTGCGGGCCGGGCCCGGGGGGCGGAGGCGGTGGGGTCGGCTCCGGGCCGGGGCCCGGGGTCGGCACCGGGTCAGGGTGCGGCTGCGGCTCCGGGTCGGGTCCGGGAGTGGGTCCCGGGGTGGGCCCGGGCGGGACGGGATCCGGATACGGGTTCGTCATGGCGCTGTCCTCCGGCCAGTCGGTCGACATCGGCTCTGGACTTGTCCCCCGCCTACCCGAGGTCCGCCTCCGCAGTCACTCCCCCGCACGATCGGGTGGGTCCGGGGTGGCCCGAGTGGCGCAAGCGGGATGCCCGACGAGGGTCGCCGAGGGGCCGACGACGAGCCCGGGAACCGGGGACGGCGGGCGCGGCACCGAGCACGGAGCGGGCGGGCGTCACGCGAGACGTGCCGCCGCGGCGGCGGCGGCCAGTCCCGGCGCGGGGCTGGCCAGCACGGGAACCGCGGTCCCGGCCGACTCCCGGGCCGGCGCCATGGAGGCCTGGGCCAGGACGATCACGTCGGCGTCGGTGACCGCGTCGGCCGCTTCGGCCACCCGCTTCACGTAGCCCTCGGTGTCGCCGGTCTCGAACCGCGACCAGGCGTCGTCGACCACTCGGGTCCGCACCTCGACGGGACGGCCGGCACGCCGGGCCTCCTCCTCGATCAGCGCGACCGTGGGCGCGAGGGTGCTCTCCACCGCGGCGAGGACGGCGACGCGCGGACCGGCGGCCACCGCGGCGGCCGCCATCGGCCGGTCGACGCGGAGCACCGGCACACCGGCCCCGGCGCCGGCCGCCTCGGCGACCGCGCCGATGGTGGAGCAGGTGCACAGGACGGCCCGCGCTCCTTCCGCGACGGCCCGCCGCAGCACGGCTCGGACGGCGTCCGTCACCGCCTCCGGCCCGTCGCGCCTGGCCCGGTCCAGCAGTTCGGCATCGACGTGGTGCCGCAGCTCCAGACCCGGGTGCGCCTCGTCGCGCAGGGCGTCGAAGACCGGGACGTGCATGGACGAGGTGTGCAGCAGCGCCAGCACGCACGTCTCCTTTGTCGCTATGTCGTCTTGTCGCGGTCAGTCCGGGCAGGGCGGTCCCGAACCGCTCAGAAACGCTCAGGGTGCGCCACGAGCCACTCCTTGGCCGCACGCAGCAGCTCGGGGTCGGCCGCGGGCGCCTCGTCGGGGTGGCGCTCGGCCCACTTCACGACGTACGGACACAGCGGGGCGACGACCACGCCCTCACCGCGCGCGAGGGCGTACAGCTCACGCGCCAGCGAGCCCGCGATGCCCTGGCCCTCGTGGTCCGGCTCGACGACGGTGTGCACGGGGACGAGGGCCCGTTCGGGGGCGTCCAGGACGAAGTACTCGATGCGGCCGACCACCTCGCCGGCCGCGATCGCCTCCAGGCGGCCCGCCGCCCGGTCGTCCCGGATCTCGATGTCGCTCACGGCCACGCTCCTAGTCCGCGCAGATTCGGTACGTCAGGCCGACGCGACGGCCTGCGGGCTGCGTTCCTGGTCCGAACCGGGCACCGGTTCCGACGCGTCCGCGCCCAGGGCGACGATACGGTTGCCGCCGTCCACGTGCACGACCCGCGGTCGCAGCGACCGCGCCTCGGCGTCGGTGACCTGAGCGTAGCTGATGATGATCACCAAGTCGCCGGGGTGGACGAGATGGGCTGCGGCCCCGTTGATCCCCACGACTCCGGACCCCCGCTCGCCCTCGATGACGTACGTCTCCAGGCGGGCGCCGTTGGTGATGTCCACGATGTGCACCAGCTCGCCGGGCAGCAGGTCGGCGGCGTCCAGCAGATCGGCGTCGATGGTCACCGAGCCGACGTAGTGCAGGTCGGCCTGGGTGACGGTGGCGCGGTGGATCTTCGACTTGAACATGGTACGAAACACGAAGAAACTCCCGATTCGTCTGCTCCCTGCCCGCGTCCGCGGGTCAAGGGCGTTCTTCGGAGACTACCTCGGTTCGTGTGCCCGGTCAGCCGTCCCGGGCGTTCCGGGATCCACACCACACCCGCCCCTCGACGGCTCCCCTCGCTACTCCACGCGCGGCACTCCACGCGCGGCGGCGCGGCGCCCGGGCGGGGCGCAGGTGTACAGGTCGAGGATGTCCGGCAGGGGCGCGACGCCGGGGCCGCCGGCGCGGACCCAGGCGACGATGTCCTCGGTCGCCCCGGGGTCGTTGACCAGGCCCAGCCACACCGGCCGTCCGCCGGCCGCGCGGCCCTCGGCGGAGGGCTGCACGACGATGACGTTGGCCTGGTCGCACACGTCGAGGCACGCGGAGACACGGACGGGTGCCGCCGCGCGCAGGCGCTCGGTCTGGGCGGCGTGGTCGACACCGGTCACCTTGGGGCTGCCGCAGCAGCAGTCCCGGCACACGACGATGCGGCACGGTACCGGTTCCACGGGTGGTGCGGGCATGGCGCGCCTTCCCTCTCTCCGGGGAGATCCGCCCCGGTGGTTCGCGGAGGAGGCGACCGCGTGAGTCTCCTGGCTCTCGGGTCGAGGCGCGTCCCGGCCTTCCCACCCGGCATCGGGCAGTGGCCTGTCGGGAAGCGCTCGCCGATCACAGTGGCGGGACCGCGCCGGGTTCACACCGGCTTCCTCGTCCGCCGTCGCCTTGTCGCCGGCCATCATTCCATCGCGCGGTCGTCCGCACGGCAGCGGTCCGGGCGAATGTCAGCAGACAGGTCTTCCTCGTCGGCGAGTTCGGCGACCGGGCGTCCTGCGGTCCGGTGTCCGCTCGCCCGCCGGTGGCCTCCGGACACGACCGGAACCGGTCACACTCGATCACTCGTCCTGGGGCAGGAGGACGAGCGGACGGGAAGCGATGCGGGATCGGGTGGATGTGCGGGGCCTGGTGGGCCGGTTGGGCCGGGGGCGTGGGCGGGGGGTCGCGGCGGCGGCGGTGCTGACGGCCGTTCTGTTGCTGTGCCACGGGGTGGTGCCCAACGCGGTGGGCGGGCTGGGCAGTCTGCTGGAGTCGTTCCTGCCGTGGCTCGGTGCGGTGGTCGTGGTGCTGTTCGTCCTGGCGCTGGTGCGCCGCTCGGCCCTCGCGCTGGTGGCGCTGCTCCTGCCGGTGGCCGCCTGGACGTACCTCTTCGGCGGTCTGCTGCTGCCCGCGCCGGGCCCCGGCACCGCCGACCTGGTCGTGGTGCAGCACAACGTCAGCGACGAGAACGCCGACCCGGCCGGCACGGCCCGCGCCCTCGCCGGCGCCGGGCCCGACCTCATCGCGCTCCAGGAACTGGTGCCCCCGGCACTCGACGCGTACGAGCGGACGCTCGCGCCCGACTACCCGTACCGGGCGGTCCGGGGCACGGTCGGGCTGTGGTCGAGGCATCCGCTCGCCGACGCCCGGACGCTGGACATCAGACCCCGGGGCATCACCGGGGAGTGGAGCCGCGGGCTGCGGGCCGAGGTACGCACCCCGCGCGGTGCGGTCGCCGTGTACGTCGCGCATCTGCCGTCGGTCCGCGTCGGGGCGAGCGGGTTCTCGTCGTCCCGGCGCGACGAGAGCGCCGCTCTGCTGGGGGACGCCGTCGCGGCCGAGCGGCTGAGCCGGGTGATCCTGCTGGGCGACCTCAACGGCACGGTCGACGACCGCGCGCTGGATCCGCTGACCAGCCGCCTGGACGTGGCCGAGCGGGGCGTCGCGCTGAGCTTCCCGGCGGGCTTCCCGCTGGCCCGGATCGACCAGGTCATGGCCCGCTCCGCGACCGTCCGGCACCTCCGCGTCCTGCCCGCCACCGGCAGCGACCACCTCCCGGTCGCCGCCCGGATCGGACTGGGATGAACGGGGCGTACGCCGCGCCGCCGGACGGACCCGGCTCGAGGGAGCCGGAGAGCAAGCCGCTTGCGGGGCTTGCGTTAGCCTTTCGTGTGTGACGCGACGACTTGCTCAGGTGGCGAAGAAGGTTGGGGTCAGCGAGGCCACGGTCAGCCGGGTCCTCAACGGCAAGCCGGGGGTTTCCGAGGCGACCCGCCAGTCCGTCCTGAGCGCGCTGGACGTCCTGGGATACGAGCGGCCGACGCAGTTGCGGGGCGAGCGGGCGCGGCTGGTGGGGCTGGTGCTGCCCGAGCTGCAGAACCCGATCTTCCCGGCGTTCGCCGAGGTCATCGGCGGCGCGCTGGCCCAGCAGGGGCTGACGCCGGTGCTGTGCACCCAGACCAAGGGCGGCGTCTCCGAGGCCGACTACGTCGAGTTGCTGCTCCAGCAGCAGGTGTCGGGGGTGGTGTTCGCCGGCGGGCTGTTCGCCCAGGCGGACGCCCCGCACGACCACTACCGGCTGCTGGCGGAGCGCAACATCCCGGTCGTGCTGATCAACGCGTCCATCGAGAACCTGGACTTCCCGTGCATCGCCTGCGACGACGCGGTGGCCGTCGAGCAGTCCTGGCGCCACCTGGTCTCCCTGGGGCACGAGCGGATCGGCCTGGTGCTCGGCCCCTCCGACCACATCCCCTCCCGCCGGAAGCTGGCCGCCGCCCGGGACGCGGCGAAGGCCATGGGCGTCGAGCTGTCCGGCGACTTCGTCGAGCGGTCGATGTTCTCCCTTGAGGGCGGCCAGGCGGCGGCGTCCCGTCTGCTGGAGCGCGGGGTCACCGGCATCATCTGCGCCAGCGACCCCCTCGCCCTCGGCGCCGTACGCGCCGCCCGCAGGCGAGGACTCGCCGTACCCCGGGACGTCTCCGTCGTCGGCTACGACGACTCCGCCTTCATGACCTGCACCGAACCCCCGCTCACCACCGTCCGCCAGCCCATCGAGGCCATGGGACGCGCCGCCGTCGACCTCCTCTGCGCCCAGATCCAGGGCACCGAAGTCCCCCACGGCGAGCTGCTCTTCGAACCGGAACTCGTCGTCCGCGGCTCCACCGCCCAGGCGTCCGCCGGCTGACAGGACGTGCGCGCCCGGGACGCCGGGCGCCCGGGGACCGCACATTTCTTGCGGGAAATGACCGCGTTTTGCGGCTCCCCGACACAGCTCATGAAAGCCCCTGGTCCGGGGCGCCCTTTAGGACTCCCCCCGTCCTCAGCGGCACCACCCGCGTCCGGCCGCGGGCATGCCGTGCTGCCTTCTCTGTGGACGACTGAACAATTCTCTGCAACTCTCTGATCGCTCAGCGTAAATGACGGAGAAATTCGAGCGTCCACCTGATGAGCACATCCGGATGAGCCGTGTCTCGTGGCCACGCGGCACGAGGCGGAGATCGGGGACAGATCAGATGAGAAACCGGAACTGGAGATCACGTGCCGTGTGCACCGTGGTCGCGACCAGTCTCCTGGCGTGGGGAGGACCGCTGCTGTCGGCCACGGCGGCCGGTGGTGCCAACCTCGCCGTCGGGGACCCCGCGGCGGCGAGCAGCTCGCACGGCGAGTACGGCGCCGCCCACATCACCGACGGCAACCAGGGTTCGTACTGGCAGAGCGGCGGTGGCAGCCTGCCCCAGTGGGTGCAGACCGACCTCGGTGCCACCGAACGGATCGACGAGGTGGTCCTGCGGCTGCCCGCCGGCTGGGAGAGCCGCGACCAGACCCTCTCCGTGCAGGGCAGCGCCGACGGCACGAGCTTCAGCACGCTGAAGAGTTCGGCCACGTACCGCTTCTCGCCGGGGTCGGGCAACACGGTCACCGTGGGCTTCCCCGCCACGCAGACGCGGTACGTGCGGGTGCACATCACCGCGAACACCGGCTGGCAGGCGGCCCAACTCTCGGAACTGGAGGTGCATGCGGCCGGGGAGTCGTCCACGAACCTCGCCGCCGGGCGCAGCCTGACCGCGAGCAGTTCCACGGGACCGTACACGCCCGCGAACGGCAACGACGGGAACAAGGCCACCTACTGGGAGAGCGCCGGCAACGCCCTGCCGCAGTGGCTCCAGGCCGACCTCGGCTCCTCGCGCCGCGTCGACCGCGTCGTGCTGCGGCTGCCGGACGGCTGGCCGTCCCGGAGCCAGACCCTGAAGGTGCAGGCCAGTGACAACGGCTCGGACTTCACCGACCTGACCGCCGCCAAGGCGTACACCTTCGGCGCAGCGGGCGGCCAGTCGGCCACGATCACCTTCGACGCGACCACCACCCGCCACGTGCGCGTCCTGGTGTCGGCGAACACCGGTCAGCCGGCCGCCCAGGTCTCCGAACTGGAGGTCTACGGCCCGGCGTCCGGCGACACGCAGGCGCCGACCGCGCCCGCGAACCTCGCCTACACCGAACCGGCGACCGGGCAGATCAGGCTGACCTGGAACGCGTCCACCGACGACACGGCCGTCACCGGTTACGACGTCTACGCCGACGGCAGCCTCCTGACGTCCGTGGCGGGTGACGTCACCACGTACACCGACACCCGGCCCGCCGACGCCACCGTCACCTATCACGTGCGGGCCAGGGACGCGGCCGGCAACCGGTCGGCCGACAGCAACCAGGTCACCCGCCGCGCCGGCACCGGTGACACCCAGGCGCCGACCGCGCCCGCGAACCTCGCCCTCACCGAACCGGCCGCCGGGCAGATCAAGCTGACCTGGAACGCCGCCACGGACGACAAGGGCGTCACCGGCTACGACATCTACGCCGACAACAAGCTCCGCCGGAGCGTCGCCGGCGACGTGACCACCTACACCGACACGCAGCCGGCGTCCGCGACCGTGACCTACTTCGTGCGGGCCAAGGACGCGGCCGGCAACGTGTCGGGCGAGAGCAACTCCGTGACCCGCACCGGCAGCGGGAGCGGCGGCTCGAACCTCGCCGTCGGGAAGCCGATCAGCGCCTCCTCCGTCATCCACACCTACGTCGCCGGGAACGCCAACGACAACAACACGGCGACGTACTGGGAAGGGGCGGCGGGCAGCTACCCGAACACCCTCACCCTCGAACTCGGCGCCGACGCGGACGTCGACCACCTCGTCCTCAAGCTCAACCCCGACCCCGGCTGGTCCAGGCGCACCCAGAACATCCAGGTGCTCGGACGCGGGCAGGACACGACGGAGTTCAGCAGCCTGGTGGCCGCGAAGGACTACGTCTTCGACCCGGCGAGCGGCGGCAACAGCGTGACCGTACCCGTGGGGAAGCGGGTCGCCGACGTCCAGCTCCGGTTCACCGCCAACAGCGGGGCGACGGCCGGGCAGCTCGCCGAGTTCCAGGTCGTCGGTACCCCCGCGCCCAACCCCGACCTGGAGGTGACGCGGCTGACCACCTCGCCCGCCTCGCCCGTCGAGTCGGACGAGATCACCGTGTCCGCCACCGTCCGCAACAGCGGCCCGGCCGCCGCCCCGGCCGGCGAGGTCGCCCTGCGCCTCGGTGGCACCAGGGTCGCCACCGCCGAGGTCGGCGCCCTGGCGGCGGGCGCGCAGAGCACCGTCAGCGCGTCGGTCGGGGCACGCGGCGCCGGTTCCTACGAGCTGAGCGCGGTCGCCGACGAGGGGAACGAGATCACCGAGCAGAACGAGACCAACAACACCTACACGCGGCCCGAGCCGCTGGTCGTCAAGCCGGTCCAGAGCTCCGACCTGGTCGCCGCGACGGTCACCACCTCGCCCTCCAGCCCGGCCGCCGGTGACGACGTGACCTTCAAGGTGGCGCTGAGGAACCAGGGCACCCAGGACTCCGCGGGCGGCGGTCACGGCGTGACGCTCGCCCTCGTCGATTCCAAGGGCGCCACCGTCAAGACCCTGACCGGCGCGCACTCCGGTGTCATCGCCGCCGGCACCACCGCCCCGGCCGTGAGCCTCGGCACCTGGCAGGCGGCCGACGGCTCGTACACCCTGCGGGTCACCGTCGCCGACGACGCCAACGAGCTGCCGGTCAAGCGGGAGAACAACACCTCCACGCAGCCGCTGTTCGTCGGGCGCGGTGCCAACATGCCGTACGACATGTACGAGGCGGAGGACGGCACGGCCGGCGGCGGGGCGAAGGTGGCCGGCCCCAACCGCACCATCGGCGACATCGCCGGCGAGGCGTCCGGCCGCAGGGCCGTGCACCTCGACGCGACCGGCGAGTACGTCGAGTTCACCACGCGGGCCGCCACCAACACCCTGGTCACCCGCTTCTCGATCCCAGACGCGCCGGGCGGCGGCGGCATCGACTCCACGCTGAACGTCTACGTGAACGGCGTCATGAAGAAGGCGCTGCCGCTCACCTCGAAGTACGCCTGGCTGTACGGCAACGAGGCCGCGCCCGGCAACTCCCCCGGCGCGGGCGCCCCACGCCACATCTACGACGAGGCGCACCTCATGCTGGGCGAGACCGTCCCGGCGGGCAGCAGGATCCGGCTCCAGAAGGACGCCGCGAACACCACCGACTACGCGATCGACTTCGTGAACCTGGAGCAGGTCGCCGCGGTGCCCAACCCCGACCCGGCGGCGTACGTGGTGCCGACCGGGTTCACGCACCAGGATGTGCAGAACGCGCTCGACCGAGTCCGCATGGACACCGGCGGCAAGCTGGTCGGGGTGTACCTGCCGCCCGGTGACTACCAGACGTCGAGCAAGTTCCAGGTGTACGGCAAGGCCGTGAAGGTGGTCGGCGCCGGCCCCTGGTTCACCAGGTTCCACGCGCCCACGGCCCAGGACAACACCGACATCGGCTTCCGGGCCGACGCCACTGCGAAGGGCTCGTCGTTCGCGAACTTCGCCTACTTCGGCAACTACACCAGCCGCATCGACGGGCCGGGCAAGGTGTTCGACTTCTCCAACGTGTCGGACATCGTGATCGACAACATCTGGAACGAGCACATGGTCTGCCTCTACTGGGGCGCCAACACCGACCGGATCACCGTCAAGAACTCCCGGATCCGCAACATGTTCGCCGACGGCGTCAACATGACCAACGGCTCGACCGACAACCTGGTGTCCAACAACGACGCCCGGGCGACCGGTGACGACAGCTTCGCGCTGTTCTCGGCGATCGACGCGGGCGGCGCCGACATGAAGAACAACCTCTACGAGAACCTGACGACGACGCTGACCTGGCGCGCCGCCGGCCTGGCCGTCTACGGCGGCTACCACAACACCTTCCGCAACATCCACATCGCGGACACCCTGGTCTACTCGGGCATCACCATCAGCTCGCTGGACTTCGGTTACCCGATGAACGGCTTCGGCACCGATCCGACGACCTTCGAGAACATCTCGATCGTCCGGGCCGGGGGGCACTTCTGGGGCGGCCAGACCTTCCCGGGCATCTGGGTGTTCTCGGCCTCGAAGGTGTTCCAGGGCATCCGGGTCACCGACGTCGACATCGTCGATCCGACCTACAGCGGCATCATGTTCCAGACGAACTACGTGGGAGGGCAGCCCCAGTACCCGATCAAGGACACGGTCTTCACGGACGTCTCGGTCTCGGGTGCGCGCAAGAGCGGTGACGCCTTCGACGCCAAGTCCGGCTTCGGCGTCTGGGCCAACGAGATGCCCGAGCCGGGACAGGGCCCGGCGGTCGGCGAGGTCACCTTCAACGGGCTGAGGCTGAACGACAACGCCGTGGACGTACGGAACACGACGTCCACCTTCAAGATCACCCGAAACCCGTAGGCCGCTCCGGCCCGCCGGACAGCTTGACGACTGGCGCAAGTCTCTTGCGGAGGCTTGCGCTAGTCTTGCGTGTGTGACGCGACGACTTGCTCAAGTAGCGAAGAAGGTTGGGGTCAGCGAGGCCACGGTCAGCCGGGTGCTCAACGACAAACCCGGAGTCTCGGAAGCGACCCGGCAGTCCGTGCTGAGCGCGCTGGACGTCCTCGGCTACGAGCGGCCGACGCAGCTGCGGGGCGAGCGGGCGCGGCTGGTGGGGCTGGTGCTGCCCGAGCTGCAGAACCCGATCTTCCCGGCGTTCGCCGAGGTCATCGGCGGGGCGCTGGCCCAGCAGGGGCTGACGCCGGTGCTGTGCACCCAGACCAAGGGCGGCGTCTCCGAGGCCGACTACGTCGAGCTGCTGCTCCAGCAGCAGGTCTCCGGTGTGGTGTTCGCCGGCGGTGGGCTGTTCGCCCAGGCGGACGCCCCGCACGACCACTACCGGCTGCTGGCGGAACGCAACATCCCGGTGGTCCTGATCAACGCCTCGATCGCGGACCTCGACTTCCCCTGCATCGCCTGCGACGACGCGGTGGCCGTCGAGCAGTCCTGGCGCCACCTGGTCTCGCTCGGCCACGAGCGGATCGGCCTGGTGCTCGGCCCCTCCGACCACATCCCCTCCCGCCGGAAGCTGGCCGCCGCCCGGGACGCGGCGAAGGCCATGGGCGTCGAGCTGTCCGGCGACTTCGTCGAGCGGTCGATGTTCTCCCTTGAGGGCGGCCAGGCGGCGGCGTCCCGTCTGCTGGAGCGCGGGGTCACCGGCATCATCTGCGCCAGCGACCCCCTCGCCCTCGGCGCCGTACGCGCCGCCCGGCGCCGCGGACTCCACGTACCCCGGGACGTCTCCGTCGTCGGCTACGACGACTCCGCCTTCATGACCTGCACCGAACCCCCGCTCACCACCGTCCGCCAGCCCATCGAGGCCATGGGACGCGCCGCCGTCGACCTCCTCTGCGCCCAGATCCAGGGCACCGAAGTCCCCCACAGGGAACTGCTCTTCGAACCGGAACTCGTCGTCCGCGGCTCCACCGCCCAGGCGTCCGCCACGTAATCGAACCTCGACTTCTTCGGTTGACTGTCGAGCAATTACGAAATCAGCGCGAGATATTGCGTTCACTTGTTCGCGGTGGTTGAGTGAGCGGCGCCCCACAACGCATCGGCGGTGGGGCGCCTTCCTCGTTCATGCCCGAAGGGGACCACCCATGAGAAGTGCTCGGTTCCGCCGTACCCGTCGCGCCGGCGCCATCACGCTCGTCTCCGCCCTCACCCTGACCGCTCTCGCCGCGTGCGGCACGAGCAGCAGCGACGACGGCGGCGGTTCCGAAGGCGGCACCGGGTCTTCCGACCCGGCCGCTCCGCTGGACCCGAAGACCAAGGTGACCATCACCATCGACTGCATGCCCCCGGCGGCGAAGGCCGCCGAGCTGAAGGAGTGGAAGGAGGACGTAAAGGAGTTCAACAAGACGTACCCCAACGTCACCATCGAGGGCCGCTCCACCCCGGGCCAGTGCCTGGAGCCGCCGCGCTTCACCGC
Source organism: Streptomyces sp. BK79 (assembly GCF_044142145.1). Lineage (NCBI taxonomy): Bacteria > Bacillati > Actinomycetota > Actinomycetes > Kitasatosporales > Streptomycetaceae > Streptomyces > Streptomyces sp. BK79. The sequence continues at coordinate 160,684 of NZ_JBHVOC010000024.1, read as the reverse complement.
GATGCTCAAGGCCAAGTCGCAGCCCGACGTCTTCTACACGTACTTCACCGACCTGCCCCAGGTGCTGGACAACGACGGCGCCGAGGACATCACCGCGTACGTCAACGACAGGACCGTGCCGGCCCTGAAGGACATCGACCCGAACGTCCTCGGCTCGCTCAAGCACGAGAACAAGCTCTACGGCCTGCCCACGAGCAACTACACGATGGGCCTGCTGATCAACCGGAAGCTCTTCGAGAAGGCCGGACTCGACCCGGACAGCCCGCCGCGCACCTGGGCCGAGGTCCGCACCGCCGCCAAGAAGATCGCCGCTCTGGGCGACGGCATCGCCGGCTTCGGCGAGTACAGCGCGGGCAACACCGGCGGCTGGCACTTCACCGCCCAGATGTACAGCCTCGGCGGCGAGGTCGTGGACGCGAGCGGCAAGAAGGCGGCGTTCAACGACGAGCTGGGCAAGCAGGTCGCCGAGAACCTCCACGCCATGCGGTGGGAGGACGAGAGCATGGGCAAGACCCAGCTGCTCAAGTGGGGCGACCTCCAGAAGCAGATCGCCACCGACAAGCTCGGCATGTTCCTCGCCGCGCCCGACGACATCACGTACATGGTCCAGCAACTCGGCGCGGACTACGAGAACTTCGGCATGGGCCCCATCCCGGGCGAGAAGAGCACCCTGGCCGGCGGCAACAATTACATGATCAAGAAGGGGATCTCCGCCGACAAGATCAAGGCCGGCATCGCCTGGCTGAACTTCCAGAACCTCACCGTCGGGGAAGGCCAGTTCAACTGGGCCCGCAAGAAGACCGACAAGCTGCCGGTCGGCCTCCCGCAGCCCAACTTCTGGCTGAACGAGTCGAAGGCGAAGGACGACGCGGCGCGCATCGAGCACGCGACCATGCCGGTCGAGAACTTCAAGACGTTCATGGACAACCCGGTCCCGGGCAAGGCCGAGCCGCCGAAGGCGCAGGAGGTCTACAAGGTCCTGGACAACGTGATGTCCGGCATCCTCACCAACGAGGACGCCGACATCGACAAGCTGCTCTCCACCGCCGAGCAGCAGGTCGACCAGGTTCTGGCCACGCAGTGACCGGCTCCCTCGGGGGGCGGGCCGCACCGCCCCCCGGGGCCCATGAGATCAGTTCCGAGGAGCGACGATGTCGGCCCCCAGCATGACCCCGAGCAAGGCGGCGAGAGCCCGCCACTCCCAGCCGCCGCCGGACGGCCCGCCCCCGCCCGGCGGATCGTTCGGCAGGAGCCTGAAGCGCCATCTCACCGCGCACGGCTTCCTGATCGGCGCGGTCCTCTGCTTCGCGTTCTTCTCCTGGTACCCGATGGTCCGGGAGTTCTTCCTCGCCTTCCAGAAGACGGACCAGGGCGAGGTCTCCTGGGTGGGCCTGGACAACCTGCGCACGGTCGTCGACGACCCGGCCTTCTGGCAGGCGTGGCGCAACACCCTGCTGTTCACCGTGCTGGCCCTGGTGTTCGGCTTCGCCGTGCCGTTCGTCGTCGCGCTCGTCATCAACGAACTGCGGCACGGCAAGGGCTACCTGCGGCTGCTGGTCTACCTGCCGGTGATGCTGCCCCCGGTCGCCGCCGTGCTGCTCTTCAAGTACCTGTACGACCCCGGCTACGGCCTGCTCAATGAGGTGTTCGGCGCCGTGGGGCTGCCCGAGCAGCAGTGGCTGCAGGACCCCGGCCTGTCCATGCTCTCCGTGGTCATCGCCTCGACCTGGATGAACATGGGCGGCGCGGCCCTCATCTACCTCGCCGCGCTCCAGGGCATCCCCGGGGAGCTGTACGAGGCGGCGGAGCTGGACGGCGCCGGGCTGCTGCGCAAGATCTGGCACGTGACGATCCCGCAGACCCGGCTCATCCTCTCGCTGATGCTGCTCATGCAGATCATCGCCACCATGCAGGTCTTCGTCGAACCCTTCCTGCTCACCGGAGGGGCCGGCCCCGAGGGCTCGACCACCACCGTCGTCTACCTGATCTACCAGTACGCCTTCAACTTCAACAACTACGGCGCCGCGGCGGCCCTCGGCCTGCTGCTCCTCGTACTGCTGGCCGGTTTCTCGGCGGCGTACGTGAAGCTCAGCCGCGCCGAGGACGAGTAGCCGGGGGAAGCCACAGATGTCCACACGCACGCTCATCTCGCCGGCCCAGCTCGCCCGGCCCCGCGGCAAGGTCCTCTACTGGGTGACGTTCGGCGGTGTCGTCACGCTGTTCACCGTGGTCTTCCTCGGCCCGATGTACTGGATGGTGTCCAGCGGCTTCAAGGACACCCAGGAAGTCGTCCGGACCCCGCCGACCCTGGTACCCGACTCCTTCGAACCCGGCAACTACACGCAGGCCTGGAACGTCATGGACCTGGCCGGCCTGCTCGGGAACACCCTGTACTACGCGTTCGGCGCGCTGGCCTTCCAGCTGGTCCTCGACGTGGCGGCGGCCTACTCCCTGTCCAAGCTCCGCCCGCTGTTCGGCAAGGCGATCCTCGGCATGATGCTGGCGACACTGATGATTCCGGCGACCGTGCTGGTCGTGCCGCAGTACCTGACGGTGCTGGACGTGCCGCTCTTCGAACGCAACCTGCTCAACACGCCGTGGGCGATCTGGCTGCCCTCGGTGACCAACGCCTTCAACATCTTCCTGCTCAAGCGGTTCTTCGACTCGATCCCGAGGGAGCTGCTGGACGCCGCGTCCATGGACGGCGCCTCGCCGACGCGCACCCTGTGGTCGATCGTCCTGCCCATCTCGCGGCCGATCCTCGGCGTGGTGTCGATCTTCGCGATCGTGGGCGTCTGGAAGGACTTCCTCTGGCCCATGCTGACCCTGCCCGACCCGGCCAAGCAGACGCTGAACGTCGGCATCTACTCGCTGTCCAACGGTGTGCCCGTCAACGTACTGATCGCCGCGCTCACCATGGCCTCGCTGCCGACGTTGATCATCTTCCTGGTCTTCCAGCGCAACATCATGAGCGGACTCACCGCCGGCGGACTCAAGGGCTGAGACCCGCCCCGACCGCCCCGCCCCGGCCCGTCCCGTCAGCCTTCGCCGTCGGCCCGTCCGACGCCCCGCCCTGTCCGGGCCGGCGGCGGAGATCCACCCTGCCCGAAAGGACCGTCAGTGGCAGCCCCCACCTCGCACCGCACCGAAGACTGGTGGCGCGACGCCGTCATCTACCAGGTGTACCCCCGCAGTTTCGCCGACGGCGACGGCGACGGCACCGGTGACCTCGCGGGCGTCCGGGCGCGACTGCCGTACCTGGCCGAACTCGGCGTCGACGCCGTCTGGTTCACCCCCTGGTACGTCTCGCCGCTCGTCGACGGCGGCTACGACGTCGCCGACTACCGCACCATCGACCCGGCGTTCGGGACCCTCGGCGAGGCCGAGAAGCTGATCGCCGAGGCGCGGGAGCTGGGCATCCGCACCCTCGTCGACATCGTCCCCAACCACGTCTCCGACCAGCACGCCTGGTTCCGGGCGGCGCTGGCCGCCGGGCCGGGCAGCGCGGAGCGGGAGCGCTTCCACTTCCGCCCCGGCCGGGGGGAGCACGGGGAACTGCCGCCCAACAACTGGCCCTCCCAGTTCTCCGGCCGCACCTGGACCCGCGTCCCCGACGGCGAGTGGTACCTGCACCTGTTCACCCCGGAACAGCCCGACCTCAACTGGGCCCACCCGGAGGTGCGCCGGGAGCACGAGGACGTGCTGCGCTTCTGGTTCGAGCGCGGGGTCGCGGGCGTGCGCATCGACTCCGCCGCCCTGCTCGCGAAGGATCCGGCGCTCGCCGACTTCGAGGAGGGCGTCGACCCGCACCCGTACATCGACCAGGACGAGCTGCACGACATCTACCGCTCCTGGCGGGCCATCGCCGACGAGTACGGGGCCGTCTTCGTGGGCGAGGTGTGGCTGCCGGACGCGGAGCGCTTCGCCCGCTACCTGCGGCCCGACGAACTGCACACCGCGTTCAACTTCAACTTCCTGGCCTGCCCCTGGGACGCGGACCGGCTGCGCCGCACCATCGACGACACCCTGGCCGAACACGCCCCGGTCGGCGCCCCCGCCACCTGGGTCCTCTGCAATCACGACGTGACCCGCACCGTCACCCGGTACGGCCGCGAGGACACCGGCTTCGACTTCGCGAAGAAGGCCTTCGGCACCCCCACCGACCTGGCCCTGGGCACCCGCCGCGCCCGGGCCGCCGCCCTGCTGACGCTGGCCCTGCCCGGGTCGGTCTACCTGTACCAGGGCGAGGAACTCGGGCTGCCCGAGGCCGAGGTCCCCCGCGAGCGGATCCAGGACCCGATGCACTTCCGCTCCGGCGGCACCGATCCAGGGCGGGACGGCTGCCGGGTGCCGCTGCCCTGGTCGGCCGACGCCCCGTACTGCGGATTCGGTTCCGAGACGGAGCCCTGGCTGCCGCAGCCGGACGGCTGGCCCGCGTACGCGGCGGACCGCCAGAGCGGTGACCCGGAGTCGATGCTCACCCTCTACCGCGAGGCACTGCTCCTGCGGCGCACCACCGGCGGTCTCGGTGACGGCACCCTGCGCTGGCTGTCCGCGCCGGACGGTGTCCTCGCGTTCCGGCGCGAGGACGGCACGACGTGTGTCGTCAACCTGTCCGACGGTCCGGTCGGGCTGCCCGCGCACAGCGCGCTGCTGCTGAGCAGCGGACCGCTCGACGCGGCCGGCCGGCTGCCGCGGGACACGGCCGTGTGGCTGCGCTCCTGAGGTGACACCGGCGGCGGTCCCGGCTGCCGGGGCCGCCGCCGTCGCCGGTCGCCCCGAGGCGAGGCAGAATCGGTGCAGGAGGCCCTGGGAGGAGGCGACGCGTGCGGGAACGACCGTGGCTGCGCGGGATCCGGCGGCCTCCCGAGCCCCTCCTCGGCGACCGTCGGCGGGCCCTCAAGGCCGCCCTGCACCCGGTGACCGACGCGGTGCGCGCCCGGCGCCGGCTGGCCTGGCTGAACGAGGCCGGCATGCGCATCGGGACCACGCTGGACCTGCGCCGCACGGCCGAGGAGCTGGCCGGTTTCACCGTGCCCGAGCTGGCCGACGGGTGCGCGGTGGACCTGCTGGAATCGGTCCTCAGGTTCCAGGAGGGCGTCCACGCGGACGACGGCACGGACACCCCCGAGCTGCGGGCCATGGCGGTGTCGGAGATCCCCGGTCTCGATCTCGCCCCGGACCCGGTGGGCGAGGTGTCCGTGTACACCGCCGACCGGCTGGTCCGCACCTGCCTGAGCACCCGCAGGCCCGTGCTGGTCTCCCGGATGGCCCGGTCCGACTTCGACGCCGTGGCGCCGACGCCCGAGGCGGCCGTGCTGATGCGCCGCGCCGGGGTGCACTCGTACCTGGCGGTGCCGCTGATCGCCCGGGGGGTGCTGCTGGGCCTGGCCGACTTCGTCCGGGCCGGCAGCCGCACGCCGTTCACCCGGGCCGACGTGGCGCTGGTCATGCAGCTGGCGTCCAGGGCGGCGGTGTACCTCGACAACGCCCGGCTCTACGGGCGCGAGCGCGAGCACGTGGTCACCCTCCAGCGGGCCCTGCTCCCCCGGTCCAGTCCGAGCACGCCGGGCCTCGACGTGTCCTCGCGCTACGACCCGGCCAGTGATCCCGCTGCCGTGGGCGGCGACTGGTTCGACGTCGTGGCGCTGCCCACGGGCCGCACCGCGCTGATGGTGGGCGACGTGATGGGGCGCGGTCTGGCCGCCGCCGCGACGATGGGCCGGCTGCGCACGGTGGCGCGGACGCTGATGGCGCTCGACATCGCGCCCGAGCGGCTGCTGGCCCGGCTGGACCTGGCCGCCCGCGACCTGGAGGAGGACCAGGTCGCCACCTGCCTGTGCGCGGTCTACGACCCGTACGGCGGCACCTTCCGCATCGCCAGCGCCGGTCACCCGCCGCCGCTGCTGACCGGGCCGGACGGCACCGCGTCGTTCCTGGACGTGCCCACCGGGGCGCCGCTGGGCGCCGGCGTGATCCCGTACGACCCGGTCGAGTACCCCGTGCCCGAGCGGGGCCGGCTGACGATGTACACGGACGGTCTGATCCGGTCGCGCACCGCGGGCCTCGCCGCCCGGATGGAGCGGCTGCGCGAGGCGGTCGGCTCCTGGGGGCCCGACGACGGCCCGGTGTGCCGGTCGGTCGGCGAGCGGGTCGGCGGTGACCGGTCCGACGACGCGATCGTGCTGGTCGCCGGCGCCCGGCCGCTCGGTCCGCGGGGCGAGGTGTACGTACGTCCGCTGCCACCGGACGGCAAGGCCGCCGGGCAGGCCCGGACCGCGGTGCGCGAGCAGTTGGTGAAGTGGGGCCTTCAGGATCTGGTCGACACGACGGAGCTGGTGGTCAGCGAGCTGGTCGGCAACGCCCTGCGGTACGGCGGCGCGCCCGGTGAGCTGCGGCTGCTGCGCGACGAGCGGCTGTCGGTGGAGGTGTCGGACTCCGGGCCGGACCTGCCGCAGATCCAGCACGCGGACGTGAGCGACGAGAGCGGACGCGGCCTTCAGCTGATCAACATGCTGTGCCGCCGCTGGGGCTCGTGCCGCACGCCCGAGGGGAAGGTCGTCTGGGCCGAACAGGACCTGCCGGCCCGCCCCGGGCCGGCGGGTCCCTAGAGACCTGCCGGTCCGGTACGGGCCGGATCGCCTACGCCGCCTGTTCGGCCCTCTCCGGGGTCCGGCGGCCGAAGCGGGTGCGGTCGAGCTGGGCGTAGCGTCCGCCGGCCGCGAGGAGTTCGTCGTGGGTGCCGCGTTCGACGATGCGGCCGGCCTCGACCACCAGGATCTGGTCGGCCGCCCGGATCGTGGAGAGCCGGTGCGCGATCACCACGGCGGTCCGGCCCGCCAGTGCCTCCGTGAGCGCCTCCTGGACGGCCGCCTCGGAGGTGTTGTCGAGGTGGGCGGTGGCCTCGTCGAGGATGACGACGCGCTGGCGGGCCAGCAGCAGCCGGGCGATGGTCATCCGCTGGCGTTCCCCGCCGGAGAGCCGGTAGCCGCGCTCGCCGACCACGGTGTCGAGGCCGTCGGGCAGGGACCGTACGAGGTCGGTGAGGCGGGCCCGGTCCAGCGCGTCCCACAGGTCGGCCTCGGGGGCTTCGGGCCGGGCCAGCAGCAGGTTGGCGCGGACCGTGTCGTGGAAGAGGTGGCCGTCCTGGGTGACCATGCCGACGGTGTCGCGCAGGGACCGCGCGCTGAGGTCGCGGACGTCGACGCCGCCGACGCGCACGGTGCCGCCGTCGGCGTCGTACAGGCGCGGCAGCAGCTGGGCGATGGTGGACTTGCCGGCGCCGGAGGAGCCGACGAGGGCGACGGTCTGGCCGGGTTCGGCGCGGAAGGAGAGGCCGTGCAGGACCTCCTCGCCGCCCCGGGTGTCCAGGGAGGCCACCTCTTCGAGGGAGGCCAGGGAGACCTTGTCGGCGGACGGGTAGCCGAAGCGGACGTCGTCGAACTCGACGGCGACCGGGCCGTCGGGGACCGGGCGGGCGTCGGGCTTCTCGTCGATGAGCGGGGTCAGGTCGAGCACCTCGAAGACCCGCTCGAAGCTGACGAGGGCGCTCATCACCTCCACGCGCGCCCCGGCCAGCGCCGTGAGCGGCGCGTACAGCCGGGTCAGCAGCAGCGCCAGCGCCACGACGGCGCCCGGGTCGAGGGAGCCGCGCAGGGCGAGGAAGCCGCCGAGTCCGTAGACCAGGGCGAGGGCCAGCGCGGAGACCAGGGTGAGCGCGGTGATGAAGGCGGCCTGGGCGGTGGCGGTGCGTACGCCGATGTCGGCGACGCGGCGGGCGCGGTCGGCGAACTCGGCGGACTCCTCCTCGGGGCGGCCGAACAGCTTGATCAGCGTGGCGCCGGGCGCCGAGAACCGCTCGGTCATCCGGGTGCCCATCGCGGCGTTCAGGGTGGCCGCCTCGCGCTGCATGACGGCCATGCGGCGGCCCATGCGCCGGGCCGGGAGCACGAACACGGGCAGCAGCACCAGCGCGAGCAGGGTGATCTGCCAGGACAGGGTGAGCATGACGGCGAGGGTGAGGACCAGGGTGACCAGGTTGCTCACCACGCCGGAGAGGGTGTTGCTGAAGGCGCGCTGGGCGCCGATGACGTCGTTGTTGAGACGGGAGACCAGCGCTCCCGTACGGGTACGTGTGAAGAACGCGACCGGCATGCGCTGCACATGATCGAACACAGCCGTGCGCAGATCGAGGATGAGTCCCTCCCCGAGCCTCGCCGACAGCCTCCGGGAGAGGATGCCGAGGCCCGCCTCCGCGACCGCGATCAGTGCGATCAGCAGGGCGAGCCGGACGACCGTGCCCTCGTCGTCCCCCGACACGATCGCGTTCACGACCCGTCCGGCCAGGACGGGGGTGGCGACGGCCAGCAGCGCGGTCGCCACCCCGAGCAGGACGAAACGGACGATGCGGCGGCGGTGCGGGCGGGCGAACGCGCCGATGCGGCGCAGCGTCGCGCGGGCCAGGGGCCGGCGCTCCCGCTCGGCGTTCATGACGCTGTGCAGCTGGGTCCAGGCTGTGGTCTCCATGCTCATGCGAGTGACGGTAGAACCTCAATCTTCCTTGAGGTCAAGCGTGCGGGTGCGGACGCGCGGCACCCGCCGCCCGCGGTCCGTAAGCCCTCGTCCGCGCGTCGGCCATCCGTAGTTGGCGCGGCTCGGGGAATCTCTTGTGGTGTGACAGCGGTAGAACTCCCCGAGCAGCCCGTGTCCGGCCGCTTGCGCGGCCCCCTCCCCGTCCGCCGCGACGGCCGTGCCCGGCTGGTCCGGCGGATCTTCTGCGTGCTCCCGCTGCTGCTGGTCACCGTGGTCGCGGTGCGGCACCGGTCCGTGCTGGCCGAGGGGTTCGGCCATCTCGCCACGGCCCGGTGGCCCTGGTTGCTGGCCGCCGCCTGCGCGACCTGTCTGACCTGGGTCGCCGCGGCCTGCACCCGGCAGGGCGCGGTGGTGGAGCGGCTGCCCCGGCGGCGGCTGCTCGCCACGCAGTTCGCGGCGGGCGCGGCCAACCACCTGCTGCCGACGGGGCTGGGCGCGAGCGCGGTCAACCTGCGGTTCATGGCGGTGTGCGGGCTGCCGCTGGCCCGTTCGTCGGCCGCGCTCGCCCTGTACCTGCTGGCGGAGAGCGTCGGCCGCCTCGCGCTCCTGGGTGCCCTGCTCGTGGCGTTCCCCGGCGCGCTGCGGCTGGGCACGCTGCTGCCCGACGGGGCCGTGGGACCGCTGCTGGCCGTCGCGGGGGCGGTGCCGGTGGTGGCGGCGGGCGTACTGGTGCTGGCGCCGCGGCTGCGCGGGGCGGTGGAGTCGTTCCTGCGGACGGCGCTCGGCGAGGCCCGCTCGGTGCACGCCCGTCCGGCGCGGGCGCTGGCACTGTGGGGCGGCGCGCTCGCCTTCCCCGCGCTCCAGACGGCGGCGCTGGTCCTGGTGGGACACGCGCTGGCGCTGCCGGTGCCGACCATGCACATGGCGGTGGCGTATCTGGCGGCGACCGTCGCGGTGGCGCTGGTGCCCACGCCGGGCGGTATCGGTTCGGTCGAGGCGGCCCTGGTGGTGGCGCTGGTGGCGGCGGGCGGCCCGGCGGCGGTCGCCACGGCGGTGGTCCTCGCGTTCCGGCTCCTCACGGTCTGGCTGCCGTTGCTGCCGGGTGCGCTGACGCTGGCGGCGCTGGTCCGGATGAAGGTGATCTGAGGGGACGGTGCGCGGGTTGGACGGCGGTGGCGCGGGTGGCGTTCGTCACCGTGCCGGGCCGCCTCCGCCGGCCGGCGCCGGCGGCGGTCGGCCCGGCGCGGCACGCGGCGGTCGCGCTGATCGTCGTACGGGCAGGGGGCACGGCGTGGTGGTTCCTCGCCCGCCGCCGGTACGGGACGCCCCCGGCCGGGGCGTACGGCGACGACCGCGAGTGGGCTCGGCCGGCCTGGCGCGGCGTCCGGGAGCCGGCCCGGTCCCCCGGCGCGGTACGGAACACCGCGCGGCATGCGGCAGGATGAACGCTCGCACCGGTCGAACTGCCTTGCGGGCCGGTGCGAGCGCGCATCCCGTAACCCCGCAGGTATCGAGCAGGTGACGACGTGACGAGACTTCACATCCGGCCGTCGGCGAGGGACTTCGCCGCGACCGCGCCCTCGGGAGGTGCCCGGTGACGGACGACCTGACCATGGACCACCTGGTGCCCGCCGGCATCGCACTGGCGGCGGGCCTCCTGGGAGCGTTCCTGCTGCGGGTGCTGCTGCGCTGGCTGGCGGGACACGCCGGCCGCACCCGCTGGAGCGGCGACGACGTGATCGTGGCCGCGCTGCGCACGGTGGCGCCCTGGGTGGCGGCCGCGGCCGGTGCGGCGGGCGCGGCGGCGGCGCTGCCGCTGACCCGGACCGTGCAGCACAACGTCAACCAGGGCCTGACGGTCCTGTTGATCTTCGTGGCGACGGTGTCCGCGGCGCGGGTGATCGCCGGGCTGGTGCGGACGGTGACCGTGTCCCGCTCCGGTGTCGCCGGGTCGGCCACGATCTTCGTGAACATCACCCGGGTCCTGGTGCTGGCCATCGGCTTCCTGGTGATGCTCCAGACGCTGGGCGTGTCCATAGCGCCGATGCTCACCGCCCTGGGCGTCGGCGGTCTGGCGGTCGCGCTGGCCCTCCAGGACACGCTGGCCAACCTCTTCGCGGGCATCCACATCCTGGCCTCGAAGACCGTGCAGCCGGGTGACTACATCCAGCTCAGCAGCGGCGAGGACGGCTATGTGGAGGACATCAACTGGCGGCAGACCACCGTCCGCGACCTGTCCAACAACCTGGTCGTGATCCCGAACGGCAAGCTCGCTCAGTCGAACATGACCAACTTCATGCGGCCCGAGCAGCAGCTGACCATCATGGTCCAGGCCGGCGTCTCCTACGACAGCGACCTGGAGCACGTGGAGCGGGTGACGACCGAGGTGGTCGCCGAGGTGATGACCGAGATCGCCGGCGCGGTGCCGGAGCACGAGCCGGCGGTGCGGTTCCACACCTTCGGCGACTCGCGGATCGGCTTCACGGTGATCCTGGGGGTCGGCGAGTTCAGCGACCAGTACCGGATCAAGCACGAGTTCATCAAGCGCCTGCACCGGCGCTACCGCGAGGAGGGCATCCGCATTCCGGCGCCCGCCCGGACGGTGGCGCTCCAGCAGGGGGCCGTGGTGTTCCCGCAGCAGCGCACGGGCGACGAGGACGCCGTCCCCCTGAGCTGATCGGCCATGTGTTCGACAGGGGTCGCGCGGCCGGTTGTCCGGAATCTCCGCGCGACCCCTGTCGAGTCCCGGTCGATCACGAGATATCTTGATGTCGAGCAATGTTGCAGACGTGGAGCGGAGCACCCGGTGACTGACTCGACCATCATCTATACGCACACTGACGAGGCCCCGGCCCTGGCGACGTATTCGTTCCTGCCGGTGATCCGGGCGTACGCCTCGCAGGCGGGTGTCGCCGTCGAGACCCGCGACATCTCGCTGGCCGGCCGCATCATCGCCCTGTTCCCGGAGTACCTGACCGAGGACCAGCGCATCCCGGACGCCCTCGCCGAGCTCGGCGAGCTGGCCAAGACGCCCGCCGCCAACATCATCAAGCTGCCGAACATCTCGGCCTCCATCCCGCAGCTCAAGGCCGCGATCGCCGAGCTGCAGGAGCAGGGCTACGCGCTGCCGGCCTACCCGGACGACCCGAAGACCGACGAGGAGCGCGACATCCGCGCCCGCTACGACAAGGTCAAGGGCTCCGCGGTCAACCCGGTCCTGCGCGAGGGCAACTCCGACCGTCGCGCCCCGGCCTCGGTGAAGAACTACGCCAAGAACCACCCGCACCGCATGGGCGCCTGGACCGGCGAGTCGAAGACGAACGTCGCGACCATGGGCGAGAACGACTTCCGCTCCACCGAGAAGTCCGTGGTGATCGCCGAGGACGGCGCGCTGCGGATCGAGCTGGTCGGCGACGACGGCACCACCACGGTGCTGCGCGAGTCGGTACCGGTGAAGAAGGACGAGGTCGTGGACGCCTCCGTGCTGCGCGTCGCCGCGCTGCGCGAGTTCCTCACGGCCCAGGTCGCCCGCGCCAAGGCCGAGGGCATCCTGTACTCGGTGCACCTGAAGGCCACGATGATGAAGGTCTCCGACCCGATCATCTTCGGCCACGTGGTCCGCGCCTTCTTCCCGAAGACCTTCGCGCGGTACGGCGAGGCGCTCGCCAAGGCCGGCCTCACCCCGAACGACGGCCTCGGCGGCATCTACAAGGGCCTGGAGTCCCTGCCCGAGGGCGCCGAGATCAAGGCGTCCTTCGACGCCGAGCTGGCCGAGGGCCCGGAGCTGGCCATGGTCGACTCCGACAAGGGCATCACCAACCTGCACGTGCCCTCGGACGTCATCATCGACGCCTCCATGCCGGCCATGATCCGCACCTCCGGCCACATGTGGGGCGCGGACGGCCAGGAGCACGACGCCCTCGCCGTGATCCCGGACTCCTCCTACGCCGGCGTGTACCAGGCCGTCATCGACGACTGCCGCGCCAACGGCGCCTACGACCCCTCCACCATGGGCTCGGTGCCGAACGTCGGCCTCATGGCGCAGAAGGCCGAGGAGTACGGCAGCCACGACAAGACCTTCGAGATCCCCACCACGGGCACGGTCCGCCTGGTCGACCAGAACGGCACCGCCCTCATCGAGCAGGCCGTGTCCGCCGGTGACATCTTCCGCGCCTGCCAGACCAAGGACGCCCCGATCCGCGACTGGGTGAAGCTGGCCGTCACCCGCGCCCGCGCCACCGGCGACCCGGCGGTCTTCTGGCTGGACGAGGGCCGCGCCCACGACGCCAACCTGATCGCCAAGGTCAAGGCGTACCTGCCGGAGCACGACACCGAGGGCCTGGACATCAAGATCCTTTCCCCGGTCGAGGCGACCAAGCTGTCGGTCGAGCGCATCCGCCGCGGCGAGAACACCATCTCCGTCACCGGCAACGTGCTGCGCGACTACCTGACCGACCTCTTCCCGATCCTGGAGCTGGGCACCAGCGCCAAGATGCTGTCGGTCGTCCCGCTGATGGCGGGCGGCGGCCTCTTCGAGACCGGCGCCGGCGGCTCCGCGCCCAAGCACGTGCAGCAGCTGGTCAAGGAGAACTACCTGCGCTGGGACTCCCTCGGCGAGTTCTTCGCCCTGGTGCCGTCCCTGGAGCAGTACGCCGAGGTCACCGGCAACGCCCGGGCCAAGGTCCTGGCCGACGCCCTCGACCGCGCCACGGCGACCTTCCTCAACGAGGACAAGTCCCCGACCCGGCGCGTCGGCGGCATCGACAACCGCGGCAGCCACTTCTACCTGTCCCTGTACTGGGCGCAGGAGCTGGCCGGGCAGACCGACGACGCGGACCTGGCCAAGGCCTTCGCCGCGTTCGCCGAGACGCTCGCGGCCGACGAGCAGAAGATCGTCGACGAGCTGAACGCCGTCCAGGGCAAGCCCGCCGAGATCGGCGGCTACTACCAGCCCGACCCGGCCAAGGCCGCCGAGGTCATGCGCCCGTCGGCCACGTGGAACGAGGCGCTGGCGTCCCTCGCCTGATCCTCACCCGGCCCCACGGCACACGGCACCCCGTCCCCGCCCCCGGCGGAGGCGGGGTGCCCGTCTGTCCCGGCTTCCGGCCACGGGGTCGGAGCCCTCCGAGCGCCCCGTCCTCGTCCCTCGTCCCCGCGGAGCAGCCCCATGCCCTCCTTCGAGCTCGTCCCCGGCGACCCCGCGTCGCCCGTGATCCTCCATGTGCCGCACTCCTCACGGCGCGTACCCGCCGACGTCCGTCCCGGCATCGTCCTGGACGACGCGGCGCTGGAACGCGAGCTGGACCACATCACCGACGCGTACACGGACGAGATCGCCGAGGCCGCGGCCGCGCTGGCCGGTCTGCTGCCCTGGCGGTTCGTCAACCGCGCCTCGCGACTGGTCGTCGACCCGGAGCGGTTCCCCGACGAGCGGGAGGAGATGACGGCCGTCGGCATGGGCGCCGTGTACACCCGGACCAGCCACCGTGAGGTGCTGCGGCCCGACGGCACCGACCCGGAACCGCTGATCGAGCGGTACTTCTGGCCGTACGCGCGGGCGATGACGCGGGCGGTCGCCGACCGGCTCGCGGCCACCGGGCGGGCCGTGGTCGTCGACGTGCACTCCTACCCGGCCGAGCCCCTGCCGTACGAGCTGCACGGCGAGGGCCCGCGCCCGCCGGTGTGCCTGGGGACCGACGCGTTCCACACGTCCGACGAGCTGCTGGCCGCCGCGCGGGAGGCGTTCGCCCCGTGCGGGGAGACGGGGCTGGACAGCCCGTTCAGCGGGACGTACGTACCGCTGGACTTCTACGGGAAGCGGCGTGAGGTCGGCGCGCTGATGGTGGAGATCCGCCGGGACACCTACATGACCGAGCCGGGCGGCCCGGCCGGCCCCGGACTGTCCCGCCTCGCGGCATCACTGGCGTCCCTCGTCGACGCCGTGTCCGGCTGACCCGCGGACCGGCCGGCCACGGCGATCCGGCGGACCCACCGCTCAGGCGCGCAGCCACTGGGTGACGACCACATCCCCGCCGGTCCGCAGCCGCAGCGCGAACGGGCCGGTGGGCGGGGCCTCGCCGGTGAACCGGCCCATGTCGTCCGCCGTCAGCCGGGCGTGGGCCAGCGGGCCGCTCAGCACCTCGATCCGGGCCGGCCCCGGCGGCAGCACCTGGCCGATCAGTCCGTCCGCCGTCACCTCGACGTCGAGGATGACGTCGTCCGCGCGGAAGGTCAGCATCCGCGGCGGGTCCGTCTCTCCTCTGACCGGGATGGCGTCGACCAGCGAGTCGAAGGTCAGCTCGGCGACGCGCGCGTCCAGGTCGTGCAGCGCGAAGGCGTCGACGGCGATCCGGCGCAGCTCGGCCGGGACCGGGTCCAGGATCGCCGCGGCCTGCCGCAGCTCCTCCTCCAGCAGACCGGTGTCGAGTTCGTCGTCCGCGAAGGCGTCCTCGGACCGTTCGTCCCCGAAGTCGTCGTGCAGGTCGCTCATGTCGTCGTCCCCCGTGCCTCCAGCCGGGCCCGCAGCCGGCGCAGACAGCGCTGGCGCATCGGCCCGATGCTGCCCACCGCGATTCCCAGCGCGGCGGACACCTCCTGATAACTGGGCGGTGGCGAGGAGATCAGCACCCGCAGCAACTGGCGGCACCGCTCGCCCAGTTCCTCGAACTCCTGCCACAGCCGCCGTACGCGCTCGGTCTGCGCGGCGGCTTCCTCGGAGTCGAGCACCGACTCCTCCGGCGTACGGTCCTCGCTCGGCCGGTCGAGCAGCTGCGGGTCGTCGGTCGGCGTCCACCGCTTCGACGCCCTCAGCAGCTTCAGGCACTCGTGCCGTGCCGTGCTCGCCAGCCAGGAACCGGTCTTCTCCGGCTCACGGATCCGGCCCAGGTTCTGGGCGAACCGGAACCAGGCGGTCTGGTACACCTCGTGCGCGTCGGCGTCGGACAGCCCGTGGGCCCGCACGACGGACCACACCAGCGGGCCGAGCCCGTCCACCAGCGACTTCCAGGCCGCCGCGTCCCCGTCGGCGGCCAACTGGACGAGCACCCCGACATCTGCACGGTCCACGGTCCCACCCCTCGTGTACGACACGCCATCGTACGCCGTGGAGCACGTCGTTCCGCCCGGCATCGCCCCCTCACGCCCCGTCCGCCGGCGGGTCGACGGAGACCGGGCGCCAGGTGGGCGGCAGCAGCGCCGGCACGTGCGCGCCGCGCACCTCCGCGAACTCGGTGTTGGCCGCGAGCAGTTGCTTGCGGGCCGCGCGCGGGTCCCGCTCCTTGTGCGCCGTCATGTAGGAGGCGACCAGACCCGCGACCACCGGGGTGGCGAAGGAGGTGCCGCTCCACTGCGCGTGCCCCTCGAACATCACCTGGTCCGGCTTGGCGGGCGCCTGCCCCGGCTCGCTCAGCACCCCGCTGTGCCGGGGGTACTGGCAGGTGCAGGCGTAGCCGAAGCCGTACCGGCAGGCGTCGTAGGTGGAGTGCTGGTAGACGTACGGCACCGGCGTCGCGAAGCCGGTGAGGGCGCTGGTGAGGCGCTCGCCGGGGGCGTAGACCTTGACCCAGCCGCCGTGGTTGCTGAAGCAGGCGCCGTACTCGCCGTCGCCGCGCAGCGCGCCGACCGACAGCACGGAGCGCTCCCAGCCAGGCAGGTCGGCGTAGGCGGCGGGCCAGAAGGGGGTGGCGCTGCCGTTGTTGCCGGCTGCGGCGACCAGCAGGGTGCGCTGGTCGCGCAGTTCCTCCATGAAGGCGTGGACGCCGAGCAGGCCGTCGGTGCGGCCGTTGGGGGTGCCGGCGGACAGGCTCAGCACCTCGGGCCAGCCGCTGCGGTCGACGGCCTCGAAGAGCTTCTCGCCCAGCTCGGACTCCAGGATGGCGCCGGCGTCGTTGAGGGTGCCCAGGACGGTCACGTCGGTGTTCGGGGCGACGGCGGCGACGAGTCCGGCGATGAAGGTGCCGTGGCCGACGTACTGCAGCAGGACGCCGGCGTCGTCGCACTCCCGGATCTGGGCGTCGCCCTCGGTGTGGGCCAGCAGCGGGCTGGAGCGGTAGTCGTGCATGAGGCCGGTGTCGATGACCAGGACGCCGACGGCGGTCCCCGCGTCGTACGGCGTGTCGGCGGGGAACGGGTTGGGCGGCTCGCTCACCGGGACGGGCACCGGCTCGTCGCCGGGGCAGGCGTTGACGGCGATGGAGACGACGTGGTTGCGGCTGATCAACCGGCGGCCCGCGCGTCCCTCCATCGTCCGCAGGGAGCGCAGGGCGTGGGCGACGGTGGGGTCGCCGCCGCCGTCGCCCTCGCCGGGGTCGGCGACCCGGATGCGGGTGATGCCGGTGCGGTTGGTCTCCGGGCTCGCCCGGCGCACGTGGTCCGGGGTGAGGCCGGCCATGGTGGTGAAGTGGTCGCGCACGGTGTCCTCGACGAGGCGGGCCTCCTCGCCGTCGCGGGCGAGGACGACGCCCTTCTCGTAGAGGAACTCGGCGGAGTCGTCCGGCCCCATGGCCAGCGGCACGTCCGGCATCGAGCGCTGGATCTGGTCGAACTGCTCGCGGAATCGCTGTGGTGCCATGGCATGTCCTCCACTGAGGCGGTGGTGGTGGCGACGGTCGTGACGGCGGTCGTGCCCGCGGTCGGGACGCCGGCCGGTACGACGGTCGTCAATCAGAGTCCCGGGGCGGCTGATTGATACAGACTCGAACCTGTGGGGCGTGGTTCCGGAGCACTACCATCCGTGGGGTGACGGCGGGAAACGACTCGGTCCTCGAACTGCTGCCGATGGTGTTCGCCGCCCCGGGCGAGGCACTCGAACGGGCCCAGGAGCTGCTCGGGGCCGATCCCTCACCGCTGCACGCCTCGGTCGCCCATCAGGTCATCGGCATCTGGCAGCGGGACTTCGGGGACACCAGGCGGGCGCTGGCGCATCTGCGGCGCGCCCGCGAGCTGGCGGCCCGCGCGGACTCGGCCGAGCGGGAGGCGGACGTGCTGGCCACGCTCGGGGTGGCGCTGGTGCACGCCGGCCGCACCCGGGAGGGGCTGGCCGCGTTCGAGCGGGGCGTGGCGCGCGGCACCGGGCACACCAGAGCGCGGGTGCTGTACCGCAGGGCGTACGTGTGGTGGGTGCTGGGCCGCCACGGGGAGGCGCTGGTGGACGTGCGCCGGGCCATTCCGGTGCTGCGGCAGGCGGACGACGTGATCTGGACGGCGCGGGCGCTGACCCTGCGGGCCACCGTGCACCTGGCGCTCGGCTCGGTGGAGCGGGCGGACGCCGACTTCACGGCGGCGGAGGCACTGTGGGACACCACCGGCCAGGAGCACGACAAGGCCGACGCGGTGGAGAGCCGGGGGCTCGCGGCGTTCCGCTCGGGCGACGTGCCGGCGGCGCTCAGGCTGCTGGACGAGGCGGAGGAGCGGTACGCGAAGCTCGGCACGCCGACGTTCATGCTCACCATCCGGCGCTGCGAGGTGCTCATGGCGGCGGGGCTCGCCACGGAGGCGCTGGCGGAGGCGGACGGGGCGATCGCGGCGCTGGACGGGATCGGCGGGCAGTCCACCCGCAAGGCGGAACTGCTGCTGGTCGCCGCGCGGGCGGCCCGGCTGGCCGGCGAGCCGCGGACCGCGCTGGCCCGCGCGGCCGTCGCGGTGCGGCTGTTCGCCGGGCAGCGGCGCACCTGGTACGAGACGCACGCCCGGCTGGTGCTGATCGAGGCGCGGGTCGCCACGGGCCGCGCCTCGGGACGGCTGGTCGCGGACGCGGCGGCGGTGGCGGAGCGGCTGGCCGCCTTCGGCGCCCCGGCCGCGCCCGAGGCGTCGCTGCTCGCGGGCCGGATCGCCCTCGGGCTGGGCTGGACGGCCGACGCGGAACGGCACCTGGCGGTGGCCGCGCGCAGCCGGCACATCGGGCCGCCGCTGGCGCGGATGACGGGCTGGGCGGCGCAGGCGCTGCGCGCGCGGGCGGCCGGTTCGACGCGGGGCGTGCTGGAGGCCTGCCGGCGCGGACTGGACGTCCTCGACGACCACCGGATGACGCTGGGCGCCTCGGAGCTGCGGGCCAGGGCCACCGCGCAGGGCACGGAGCTGGCGGCACTGGCGCAGCGGGCGAGCCTCGCCTCGGGCGGACCGCGGCGGCTGCTGGTGTGGAGCGAGCGGTGGCGGGCCACGGTGCTGTCCGCCCCGCCGACCCGGCCGCCGGCCGATCCGGTGCTGCTGAGCGCCATGACGGCGTTCCGGGAACTGGCCGCCCGCGCGGAGGAGGCCCGCACGGGCGGCGGCCGGCCCGTGGCCGCGCTGGAGCGCGAACAGCGCCGCCTGGAGCGGGAGATCCGTTCCCGCACCCTGCACATGAGGGGTGAGGCCCCGGACGACGACGCCCGCTTCGACGTGGGGCGGCTGCTGGACCGGCTCGGTGACGACGTGCGTCTGGTGGAGCTGGCCGTGCTCGACGGGCGCGTGCACGTGCTGCTGTGCGGGCAGGGCCGGGTGCGGCGGTTCGAGGCGGGGATGCTGGCCGAGGCGGAACGGGAGGCCGAGCACGTGCAGGCGGGGCTGCGGCGGCTGGCCCACCCGGGCGCGGAGGCCCGGCTGCCGCTGGTGGAGGCGGCGGGCGCCCGCCTCCAGGAGCTGCTGCTCGGCCCGGCCGCCGCCCACCTCGGCGCCGGTCCCGTGGTCGTGGTCCCGCCGGGCCGCCTGCACCGCGTGCCCTGGGCCCTGCTGCCCGCGCTGCGCGAACGGGTGCTGAGCGTCTCCCCGTCGGCGGGCAGCTGGCTGCGCGCGCGGGACACCGCTCCCCCGCCGGGCGGCGGCCAGGTGCTGGTGCGCGGTCCGGGGCTGGCGAGCGGCGGCGCGGAGGTACCGGTCCTCGCCGACCGCTACGGCGGACCGCCGGGCCGGGCCCACGAGCCGGGCGGCCCCGACCGGCGTGCGGCGCTCACCGTGCTGGGGGAGGACGAGGCGCGGGTGCCACGGGTGCTGCGGGAGCTGGACGGGGCGGCGCTGGCGCACATCGCTGCGCACGGCACCTTCCGCGCGGACAGCCCCCTGTTCTCGTCGCTGCGGATGGCGGACGGGCCACTCATCGTGCACGACTTCGAGCGGCTGGACCGCAGCCCGTACCGGATCATCCTGTCCTGCTGCGACACCGCCCGGTTCGCGTCGGTCGGCGCGGACGAACTGCTGGGGCTGGTCACCGCGCTGCTGCCGCTGGGCACCGCCGGCGTGGTGGCGTGCAGCGCGCCGGTCAACGACGCCGCGGTGGTGCCGCTGATGCTCGCGCTGCACAAGGGGCTGGACGCGGGGCTGTCCCTGGCGGAGGCGTTGCGCGACGCGCGGGCCGCGCTGCCCGACGACGCGGTGCACCAGGCGACCGGGTGGGCGTTCTCCGCGTTCGGGGCGGCCTGAGCGGCGACGGGCGCTCCCGCGCCGTCAGGCCGGCTGGGACTCGGGCAGCTCCATCAGCCAGGGCAGCGCGCCGCGGTCACCGGCGCCGAGGCGGGTGTAGGCGCCGTAGAGGTGGTTGCCGACAGTGCGCACGGACAGGGTGAGTCGCTCCGCGATCTGACGGTTGCTCAGGCCCGCGGCGGCGAGCGTGACGATCTGGCGCTGGCGTGCGGTGAGTTCGCCGAGCACCAGCCCGGACAGGGCCGGGGTGCGGGCGCCCTCGCAGCGCCGGGCGAGGGCGACGGCGCGGGTGCGGGACCCGCGGGCGGCGGCGGGGTCGCGGTGGGCGCGTACCGCCTGGGCGCGCGCCTCGGCCGCGTACAGGAGGAATCCGCGCCGTTCCAGTTCCCCGGCCGCCTCGTCGAGCGCCGGCCCGTCGCCCCGGGCGAGCGCGTCGGCGTGGGCGGCGAAGACGCCGGTCAGGCGGCCGGCCGCCCGCTCGGGCGCGCCGAGCCGGACGGCGTCGTACGGGTCTGAGGCGGCGGCCAGCCGGACCGCCTCGTCTAGGTCGCCGCGCGCGGCGGCCTCCCAGGCCCCGGCCGGGCCGCCGCCGGCCTGCGTGGCGTCGCCCGACTGGGCTGCGGCCAGGGCGAGTTCGGCGCGGCAGGCCGCGTCACCGGGGGTCGACCGCAGGCCCTCCCGGGCCCAGGCCGCCGCCTCCCGCAGCCGGCCGCGCAGCCGCGCGAACCGGGCGCGCAGGGCCGCGTACCCGGCCGGGAGCGGCACTCCCTCGGCCGCCAGCCACTCCCCCACGGGTGCCGCCGGATCCCGTACGTCGTCCCGCGCGAGGGCACGGGCGAGGGCGTCCCGCTCCGCCGCGAGGGCGGGGCCGTACCGGTCCGGCGTTCCGGCCAGGCGCCGGGCGCGCAGCCGGCCCGCGACCGCGCGCAGCACCGGGCCGTGCAGGGGGTGGGCGAGGCGGGTGGCGCCGTGGTCGTCGACGGTGACCAGCCCGTCGGCCTCCAGCTGCTCCAGGACCCGTACGTCGAGGTCGTCCAGGCCGAGGGCCGACGGCTCGGCGAAGGCGAGGCGTTCGAGGGTCTCGCGCTGGCGCGGGCAGGCGCGGTCGAGGACCTGGGCGGCGCGCTCCCGGACGGCCGCGGTGACCGGCACCGGTCCTCGCCACGCGCGCTGGCCGGTGCCCGGGACGGGGGTGAGCACGCCCCGCTCGCGCACCGCGGCCAGCAGGTCGCGCAGCAGCCGCAGGTCGCCCTGGGACAGGCGGTGCAGCCGGTCGACGGTGAGCGGCTCCAGGGCGCCCTCCGCGCCCGCGGCGAGCAGTTCGGCGGTCTCCTCGCGGGGCAGCGGTTCCAGGGCGAGGCGCGGCAGCAGTTCCCCCGACCACAGCCTGGACACCGCGCCCGGCACGGGGACGCCCTCCGCGGCGACCACCAGGAGGCGGGTGCGTCCGTGCACGGCGAGCTGGTGAACCAGGGCGGCGGAGGCGTCGTCCAGCAGGTGCGCGTCGTCGACCAGCAGCAGCCGTACGCCGGACAGTAGGCGCACCGCGCGGTGCAGGGTGACGGTCTCGGGCAGCAGGTGCGCGAAGGCGGCGAAGGGGACCTGCTGGGCGCGGGGTGTTCCGGCGGCCCTGGCGTACTCCGTGCCGCGGACGGCCTCCGTCACGAGCCTGGTCTTGCCGCGTCCCGCCGGTCCCGTCACCACGATGCCGTGGTGTCCGGCGGTCACGGACCGGCGCACCAGCTCGAGTTCGTCCGCGCGCCCGGTGAACGGCCAGGGCGTCCGCAGCGTCGTCTTCGCGTCCCGCAGAGAAGTCGTCACGGGAACATGAGCCGGCATACTCAGCCCTGATACAGGGGGACTTGAGTAGCCCTCGACTCAAGTGCCCGCGCCCGGCCGGACGGCAGGCTGGGGGCCATGACCGCACGCTACTGCTCGCTCGCGCAGCAGCCTGCCCCCGCGTTCGCGCCGGGGCTGGCCGCCGAGCGCCTCGCCGCGCTCGTGGGCGGGCAGCGGATGTGGGTCAACGGGACGGTGCTGCACTACTGCTTCCTCGGCGGCGACACCGACTCCTCGGTCGTTCCCATGCGGGGCACCGGCCGGCCGCGGCGCGGGTCGTGGGCCGGTACCGAGGAGCAGCGGGACGTGGTGCGCGACTGCTTCCGGGAGTGGCAGGACCTCGGCATCGGACTCGTCCTCACCGAGGTCGGCGACCGCTCGGAGGCCGAGCTGCGCATCGGCTTCGAGCCCGGCGACGGATCCTGGTCGGCGGTGGGCAAGGACGCGCTCCGGGTCGGTCTGAACGACCGGACGATGAACTTCGGCTGGGACCTCACCGCCCCCGGTGAGCGGGCGACGGCCCTGCACCAGATCGGGCACGCGCTCGGCATGCTGCACGAGCACCAGAGCCCGTACGCCGGGATCCTCTGGGACGACGAGGCCGTCTACGCCGAGCTGGCGGGCCCGCCGAACCACTGGAGCCGGGAGCGGACGTTCCACAACATCCTGCGCAAGCTCGACGGCGACGAGGCCAACGGCCCGGTCTGGGACCCCCAGTCGATCATGGAGTATCCCTTCCCGTCGGGGCTGATACTGGAGCCGGAGCACTACCGCTCGGGCCTGCAGCCGCCCGGCACCCTCTCGGCCGCCGACAAGGAGTTCGCCCTGCGCTGGTACCCGCCCGTGAGCCGGCCGGGACCGCTGGTGCCGTTCCGCTCGGTGCCGCTCGGTCTCGGACCGGGCGAGCAGGCCGACTTCCGTCTCGACCCGCCGGAGACCCGCGCGTACACCGTGGGCACCTTCGGCGACAGCGACGCCGTCGTCGTGGTCTTCGAGGTGCGGGACGGCAGGCCCCGCTACCTCGCCGGTCAGGACGACGGCGGGAGCCCCCGCAACGCCACGGTCCGGGCCCGTTTCGTCCAGGGCCGCCGCTATGTCGTCCGGGTGCGCCTGTACTCCTCGTGGGGTGCGGGCGAGACCGCGGTCATGTGCTGGTGACCGCACGGTCCGCGAACACCCGGGCGCCGCGGCCACAGTCCGGCGCCGGGGGCCGATGAGGGCACGTCACCTTGGGGGAGCGTGACGTGCCCTCGCCCCGCCGTGTCCGTCGTACGGGGGTCGACGGACACGGCGGGGCAGCGAACCGGACGATGGCCGACGCGAGGCGCCGGAGCCCTCGGACAGCGAGGAGGGGCCGTCCGATGTTCTCGAACGACCCCTCGACCCGCTGTCTCGCGAGTCGGGACGACAGGATTTGAACCTGCGACCCCTTGACCCCCAGTCAAGTGCGCTACCAAGCTGCGCCACGTCCCGGTGCGCGGCCCACGTCGTGGGTGATCGCGCTGGTCAAGCCTACCCCATCCACCCGGGAGGGCCGTCCCGCGCGGGAGCCGTCCGATGATCACATCGCGAGACGGCTTTGCGTCACGCCCGTCGGCGGGCGTTACCTCGCACGGTGCGAAAGGAACGACCGGTGCGAACAGAACGACCCGAACACCTCGGCAACGCCCCCGACACCACCGGCGACCGCTCCGCGCGGCGCGCCGTGACCGTCTTCCCGGTTCTCGTCCTCCTGGCCGGCGCCCTCGGCCTGCTGCTCCCCGGCGGCTTCACCGGGTGGAGCGAGTCGGTGCCGTACCTGCTGGGCGTGGTGATGTTCTGCATGGGCATCACCATGACCCCCGAGGACTTCCGGGGGGTCGCCAGGCGCCCCTGGGCGGTGGCCCTCGGCCTGGTCGCGCACTACGTCATCATGCCGGGGCTCGGCTGGGCCATCGCCCACCTGCTCGACCTGCCCCCGCAGCTCGCCGCGGGCGTGATCCTCGTCGGCTGCGCGCCCAGCGGCACCGCCTCCAACGTGGTGACGTACCTGGCGCGCGGTGACGTGGCCCTGTCCGTGTCGGTCGCGACCGTCTCGACGCTCGTCGCCCCGCTGGTCACGCCGCCGCTGACGCTCCTGCTGGCCGGCGAGTACCTCCCGGTGGACGCCGGGTCCATGGTCACCGACATCCTCAAGACGGTGCTGCTGCCGGTCCTCGCGGGCCTGGCCGTGCGGCTGCTGGCCGGACGGTACGTGGAGCGGGCGCTGCCCGCGCTGCCCTGGCTGTCCGCCCTGACGATCTCGGTAATCGTGGCGGTGGTGGTGGCGGGCAGCGCCGACGCCATCAAGTCGGCCGCGGGGCTGGTGTTCGTCGCCGTGGTGCTGCACAACGGCCTCGGGCTGGCGCTCGGTTACGGGGCGGGACGCGTCGCACGGCTCGGCGAACCGGCGAGCCGTGCCATGGCCTTCGAGGTCGGCATGCAGAACTCCGGCCTCGCGGCCTCCCTAGCCACCGCCCACTTCAGCCCCCTGGCGGCCCTGCCGGCCGCCGTCTTCTCCGTCTGGCACAACGTCTCCGGCGCGGTGACCGCCGCGTGGCTCTCACGCCGGGGGCGGTGAGCCGGGGGCCGGTGTGCCGCCGGCGGCCGGGGGCGGCACGGGCGGGTGCTCCGCGGGCCCGACGGCACGGGCCCGACGGCACGGACCTGACGGCGCGCGGCGGACGGCGCACGCGTCGGGGTGCGCGCCGGAGGGCGGTCAGGCCGGGACCGCCGGCCGGCGCACCATGAACACGTCCACCGAGTCCTCGGACTCCACGGTGAACCCGTGCCGCTCGTACAGCCGGCGGGCCGCGCTGCCCCGCAGCACGTTCAGGCGGACGAGGTCGCCGGCGCGGTCGCACCGCGCCAGCAGCGCGCGGAGCACGGCCGAGCCGATGCCCGCCCCCTGGAGGCGCGGCGCGAGGTAGAAGTGCTCCAGCCACCGGACGCCCTCGGCCGGCCGCAGCGCCACGCAGCCGGCGAACGCGCCGTCCACCTCGATCACCCAGCTGTGCTCGCTGTCGAAACCGTCCCGCAGCCGCTGCCGCACCCGCCGCTCGTCGTACCGGCCGAGCCGCTCCAGATCCGCCCGCAGCACCACGGCCCGCAGCTCGGCGACGGCCTCCACGTCCGACACCGACGCCGGCCGGATCTCCCACTCCACCATGATCGCCACGCTACCGGCCCGTCGTCGGCGTTCTCGTCCGGCCAAGGCCCGCGGAGTGCGACGAAGTGTCCGCGGATCCGGCCGGATACCCCACACCCTGTCGCCCCCGGCCCGCCGTCCGCCACGGCTAGCGTCACGGCATGACCCACAGCTTCGTTGTCCACGTCCCCGACGCCGAGCTCGAACCCGAGCCCCTCTCCCCCGAGCAGATCGTGTCCGGCACCCCCGAGGTGACCGGCAAGGTGGTCTGGGAGTCGGAGGACGGCCGCCAGGCGCGCGGCGTCTGGCAGATCACCCCGGGCGTCGTCACCGACACCGAGGCGGACGAGATGTTCGTCGTGCTCAGCGGCTCGGCCACCGTCGAGGTGGCGGGCGGCCCGACGCTGACGGTGGGGCCGGGCGACCTGGCCGTGCTGCGCGAGGGCGACCGTACGACGTGGACGGTGCACGAGACGCTGCGCAAGGCGTACGCGATCAACCTCCGGTAGGCGCGCGGCGACCGACCTCCGGCAGGCGCGCGACACCCGGCTTTGTCCTGTCAAAAGGTTGACATGATGCCGACCCTGCGCCCAGGGTGGGCGGGACAGAGCTGGGACCGGTCCGCGGAAGGGCTCACATGGTGGAAGCGCTCGGTGTCGCCGTCGTCGGGTTCGGCTGGATGGGCCGGGTGCACACGCGGGCGTACGCGCGGGTCCGGCACCACTACCCGCTGCTCCCCCTGCGCCCCGAGCTGGTGACGGTCGCCGAGGAGGTGCCGGGGCGGGCGGAGGAGGCGGCGGCGCAGTTCGGCTTCGTCTCGGCGACCCGCGACTGGCGCGAGGTGGCCGCCGACCCGCGGATCGGGGCGGTCAGCATCACCGCCCCGAACTTCCTGCACCGCGAGATCGCCGTCGCGATGGCCGAGGCGGGCAAGCACGTCTGGATCGAGAAGCCGGTGGGCCTGTCCTCGGACGACGCCCGGGCGGTGGCCGACGCGGTCGCCAAGGCCGGTGTGCAGGGCGCCGTCGGCTTCAACTACCGCAACGCGCCGGCCGTGGAGGCCGCCCGCGACCTGATCGCCGGCGGGGAGATCGGCACCGTCACGCACGCCCGCATCCGCCTCTTCAGCGACTACGCGGCCCATCCCGAATCCGCTTTGACCTGGCGCTACGAACGGGAGCGCGGCGGCAGCGGGGTGCTCGGGGACCTGGCCTCGCACGGCGCGGACCTGGCCCGGTTCCTGCTCGGCGACATCGCGTCGCTGACCGCCGACACGGCCGTCTTCCTGCCCGAGCGGGCCCGGCCGACCGCCGCCACGGCCGGTCACTCCCGGGCCGTGGGCGGTGAGCTGGGCCCGGTCGAGAACGAGGACTACGTCAGCTGTCTGCTGCGCTTCGCCTCCGGCGCCCGTGGCGTCCTGGAGGCCTGCCGGGTCTCGGTCGGCGAGCAGAACAACTACGGCTTCGAGGTGCACGGCACCACCGGCGCGGTGTTCTGGGACTTCCGCCGCATGAACGAACTGGGCGTCAGCCGCGGCACCGCGTACCAGGACCAGCCGGTCAGCACGGTCCACGTCGGTCCGGGGCACGGCGAGTTCGCCGCCTTCCAGCCGGGCGCCGCGAACGCCATGGGCTACGACGACCTGAAGGTGGTGGAGGCGTACCGCTTCCTGCGCTCGATCGCCGAGGGCACCCCGTACGGCGCCACGCCCGCGGACGCGGTGCACAGCGCGGCCGTACTGGACGCCATGGCGCGGTCGGCCGAGCGCGGCGCCCGGGTCGAGGTGCGACCGCGGGGGTGAGGCCCGGTGGCCGCGGCGCGGCCACTCGCCCACCGGTCGGCCCACCACGTTCCGCGCGCTCTTCGAGCGACTCGACTCATCAAGGAGCACACGTATGCGTATGGGAATCCTCGGCCTCGGCCGCATCGGGGCCTTCCACGCCGAGACCCTCAGCGGGCTCGGCGCCGTCGGCTCACTCGTCGTCGCCGACCCGTTCGCGGACGCCGCGAGGGCCGCCGCCGAGCGGTACGGCGCCGAGGTGGCCAACTCGCCCGAGGCGGTGCTGGCCGCCGGCGTGGACGGGGTGGTGATCGCGGCGGCGACCGACGCGCACCCGGGTCTGATCCTGGCCGCCGTTCAGGCCGGCGTCCCCGTCTTCTGCGAGAAGCCCGTCGCCCGCACCATGGCGGAGGGCGTCGAGGTGCTCAAGGCGGTGGCTGGGCACGACGTGCCGGTCCAGATCGGTTACAACCGCCGCTTCGACGCCGGGTTCGTGGCCGCGCGGGCGGCCGTGCGCGGCGGTGAGCTGGGCGCGCTGCACACCGTGCGGTCGACCACGCTGGACCCGGCGCCGCCGCCCGCCCCGTACATCGCCGCTTCCGGCGGCATCTTCCGCGACTGCTCCGTGCACGACTTCGACATGATCCGCTGGGTCACCGGCCGCGAGGTGACCGAGGTGTACGCCGTCGGCGGCAACCGCGGCGCGGACTTCATCAAGGACGCGGGCGACGCGGACACCACCGGCGCGGTCCTCACCCTGGACGACGGCACGATCGCCGTGGTCTCCAACAGCCGCCACAACGCGCGCGGTCACGACGTCCGCATGGAGATCCACGGTTTCGCGGACTCCATCGCCGTCGGTCTGGAGGACAGGCTGCCGCTGCGGTCGGTGGAGCCCGGCACGACCTTCCCGGCGGGCACGCCGCACGACTTCTTCATGGACCGCTTCGCCGCCGCCTACCGTGCCGAGCTCACCGCGTTCACCGAGGTCGTCGCCGGCACCCGCCCCTCGCCGTGCACGATCGAGGACGCCCTGGAGGCGGGCTGGATCGCGGAGGCGTGCACGCTGTCCCTGCGCGAGCACCGCCCCGTGACGGTGGCGGAGGTACGCCGGGGGTGAGGCGAGGGCGGAGCGGCGGGCCGTGCGGTCAGCTCTCCGGCTCGCTGATGTTCACCATCCAGGGCACGCCGAACCGGTCCGTGCACATGCCGAAGACGTCGCCCCACATCTGCTTCTCCAGGGGGACCACGACGGTGCCGCCGGCGCTCAGCTTCTCCCAGTAGCCGCGCAGCTCGGACGCGTCGTCGCCGCTGAGACTCACCGAGAAGGTGTTCCCGGGGCTGTGCTCCTCCCCGGGCGGCATGTCGGCGCCCATCAGGGTGAAGCCGCTCGGCGTCTCCAGCATGGCGTGCATGATCTTGTCGGTGTAGGCGGCGTCGGGCAGGCCGGCCGCGCCGAAGGTGTTCAGCGCCAGCGTGCCGCCGAACACCTGCTCGTAGAACTCCATCGCCTGTCGGGCGTCGCCGTCGAAGCTGAGATAGGGATTGAGACGCGAGGTCATGACTGCCTCCCGGAACGGGACGAAGTGCCAGTGGTGTGCACGCTAGCGCGCACCACCGACTACGGCCCGCCGAGTGGCGCGCCGGCGGGACCGGGCGTCTCAGGCAGGCGTACCGGACGTCTCAGGCGCCGCAGGAGCGCAGGAACCTGCGGGTGCGGTCGGCGATGGGCAGGGGCCGGTCCGGCTCGCAGGGGTACATGTCCTGCTCGACGATGGCGAACAGGTCCACGCCCAGCTTCTGCGCCGCGGTAAGCACCGGTCCCAGCTCGGGCACGCCGGAGGGCGGTTCGCACATCACCCCGCGCCGCACCGCCGGCCCGAAGGGCACCCCGTTCGCGCGCACGTCGGCGAGGATCTCTGGGTCGACCTGCTTGAGGTGGAGGTAGCCGACGCGCTCGCCGTAGGTCTCGATGAGCTTGACGCTGTCCCCGCCGCAGTAGGCGTAGTGGCCGGTGTCCAGGCAGAGGTTGACCAGGCCGGAGTCGGTGGCGTCGAGGAAGCGCTCGACGTGCTCCTCGGTGTCGATGTGGGTGTCGGCGTGCGGGTGGACGACGATGTCGAGGCCGTACGTCTCCCTGACCTCGCGGCCGAGGCGTTCCATGCCCTCGGTCAGGTGGGCCCACTGCTCGCCGGTCAGCTCCGGCGGCTCCAGGATCTCGGCGGTCTTGTCGTCGCGCCAGAAGGACGGGATGACGACGAGGTGCTTGGCGTCCATCGCCCGGGTGAGGGCGGCGACGCGGCTGACCTGCTCCCAGGTGCCGTCCCACTCCGAGGGGCCGCGGTGCAGCCCGCAGAAGATGGTGCCCGCCGAGACCTTGAGCCCGCGCCGGGCCACCTCGTCGGCGAGCCGGGCCGGGTCGGTGGGGAGGTAGCCGTAGGGGCCCAGCTCGATCCACTCGTAGCCGGCCTCGGCGACCTCGTCCAGGAAGCGCTCCCAGGGCACCTGGCGCGGGTCGTCGGGGAACCAGACGCCCCAGGAGTCGGGGGCCGAGCCGACGCGGATGCGGTCGAGGGCAGCGGGCATGTCAGGGCTTCCCTTCGGCGGGGTCGGAGGCGACCGGGTCGGAGGCGGCGGGGCCGGAATCGGCGGTGCGGGACGCGGGGACCGCCGGACCGGGGTCGGCCCCGGGGGCTTCCGGCGCGGCCCGTTCCGGCTGGTCCGGGTCCGGGAGTGCCTCCACGTCGACCCCGTCGGCCTGCGCCAGTTCGTGCTTGAGGGCGGCGAGTTCGGCGCCGCCCGCCATGTGGTGGGTGAGTGCCTCGAGGGTGATGTCGGCGCGGGCGGCGCCGAGTTCCAGGGTGCCCAGGCGCAGCACGCTGAAGTGGTCGCCGACCAGGTAGGCGTGGTGGGGGTTGTGGGTGACGAAGACGACGCCGAGACCGCGTTCGCGGGCGGCGGCGATGTACTTGAGGACCACGCCGGACTGCTTGACGCCGAGGGCGGCGGTGGGCTCGTCGAGGATGAGGACGCGGGCCCCGAAGTGGACGGCGCGGGCGATGGCGACGCACTGGCGCTGGCCGCCGGAGAGGGTGCCGACGGGCTGCTCCAGGTCGTCCAGGACGATGCCCATGGTGCGCAGTTCCCGGTCGGCGGTCTCCTTCATCCGGGCGATGTCGAGGCGGCGCACGGGCCAGGGGCCCTTGGTCAGCTCGGAGCCGAGGAAGAAGTTGCGCCACACCGGCATCAGGGGCACGGTGGCGAGGTCCTGGTAGACGGTGGCGATGCCCCGGGCGAGCGCGTCGCGGGGGGTGGTGAAGCGCACGGCCTCGCCGTCGACGAGGAACTCTCCCTCGGTGTGCTGGTGCAGCCCGGAGATGATCTTGATGAGGGTGGACTTGCCGGCGCCGTTGTCGCCGAGCACGCAGGTCACCCGTCCGGGGTAGACGGCGAGGTCGACGCCGTGCAGGGCGCGGATGTTGCCGTAGGCCTTGCCGGCGCCGCGCAGTTCCACGACCGGCCGGCCGGACTCGGGGGCGGGGCCGGGTCCGGGGCCGGCGAGGACGGCTCCGCGCGTACCCGGGCTCTTGCTGGTCATTCCGGTCACCTCCGGGTCGCCGCGCGGCGGACGTACAGGTTGATGAGCACCGCTCCGAGCAGCATCACGCCGAGGAACGCCTTGAACCAGTCGGGGTTCCAGCCGGCGTAGACGATGCCCTGGTTCACCATGCCGAACATGAAGGCGCCGAAGACCGGGCCGATGGCGGAGCCGTAGCCGCCGGTGAGCAGGCAGCCGCCGATGACGGCCGCGGCGATGTAGATCAGCTCCTGGCCGACGCCCTCGCCGGACTGCACGGTGTTGAAGGAGAAGAGCTGGTGCATGCCGACGAACCAGGCGCCGAAGCCGACCAGCATGAACAGGGTGATCTTGGTGAAGGTGACGGGGACGCCGACCGCGCGGGCGGATTCCCGGCTGCCGCCCACCGCGAAGACCCAGTTGCCGTACTTGGTGCGCAGCAGCACCCAGGTGGCGAGGGCGGCGAAGACCAGCCACCACACGACCGTGATCTTCACCTGGACGCCGCCGACGTCGAAGGACGAGGCGAACAGGGCCTTGGCCTGGTCGAAGCCGTCCATGTCGCTGATGTCGTCGGTGGCGACGTTGCCGGTGACCAGCTTGGTGAACGCGAGGTTCACGCCCTGGAGGATCAGGAACGTGCCGAGCGTCACCAGGAAGCTCGGCAGGCCGGTCCTCATCAGGACCCAGCCGTTGAAGGCCCCGACCGCGAGGGAGACCACGAGGGCGGCGAGCACGCCCATCCAGACGTTCATGGTCAGCTGGTAGCTGAGCATGCTCGCGGTGAGCGCGGAGGTGACGACGGCGACACCGGCCGACAGGTCGAACTCGCCGCCGATCATCAGCAGGGCCACCGGCAGCGCCATGATGCCGATGGTGGACGACTGGTACAGGACCGTCGCCATGGAGCCGCCCTCGCGGACGGAGGGGGCGGCGATCAGGAAGAAGACGGCCACGGCGACGGCGCCCAGGAAGACGCCGACCTCGGGCCGGGCGAGCAGCCGCAGCGCCACCGGGCGCCGCCGGGTCCGCCCGTCGGCCTGCCCGTCGGCCTGCCCTGCGTTCCGCCCGTCGGTCCGCCCGGGGCCGGGGTCCGGCGGAGTGGTCACCGCCGGCCCGGTCGGTGGGGCGGCGCCCATCACCGGGTGCCCTTCGACGCGAACTCGGCGACGGCCTTCACGTTGCTGCTGTCCACGAAGGCGGGGCCGGTCAGCACCGGCTGCTCGCCGCCGCCGCTGTAGTTGCCGTTGTTCTGGTAGAGCCACAGGCCGTCGACGGCCAGGTAGCCCTGGAGGTAGGGCTGCTGGTCGACGGCGAACTCGATGTCGCCCTTCTCGATGGCGCCGGTCAGCTCCTTGTTGAGGTCGAAGGTGGCGACCTTCGCCTCGCCGCCGCCCTCGTCCACGGACTGCACCGCGGTCATGGCGAACGGGGCGCCGAGGGTGACCAGGTGGTCGATGTCGCCGTCCTGCTTGAGCTTGGCGGTGATGGTCGACTTCACCGAGGGCATGTCGGTGCCGTTGACGTAGAGGTTCTCGATCGAACCCTCGAAGGTCTTCTTCACGCCGTCGCAGCGCTGGGTCAGGCCGACGTTGCCCTGCTCGTGGATCACGCAGACGGCCTTCTTCGCGCCGTCCTCGTTCAGCCGCTTGCCGAGCGCCTCGCCTGCCACGGTCTCGTCCTGGCCGAAGAACGACATCAGGCCGAGCTTCTTCCAGTCCGCGAGGCCGGAGTTGAGGCCGACGACGGGTATGCCGGCCTGCTCCGCCTTGCCGATGACACTTCTGAGGGCGTCCGGCTTGGCGAGGGTGACCGCGATGCCGTCGACCTTCTGGTCGATCGCGTTCTGCACCAGGTTGGCCTGGTTGCCGGCGTTGGGGTCGGCGGAGTAGACGAGCTTGATGTTGTCCTTGGCGGCGGCCGCCTCCGCGCCCTTGCGGACGATGTCCCAGAAGGTGTCGCCCGGTGCCTGGTGGGTGACCAGGGCGACGGTCATCCGGGGCGTGTCCGCCTTGCCCGCGGAGCCGCCCGAGTCCCCCTCCTCGTCGGCCTTCTTCCCCCCGGAACCGCTGGAGCAGCCGGCGAGGGTCAGGGCAGCGGCGGCGGCGAGGGCCACGGCGGAGGCGAATCCACGGGAGCGGGCGTGCGAAGAGCGGTCCATCTTTCCTGCACCTCACTGTGCGAACTGAGCGAACTGAGCGACGGAGAAGCCGTGTGCCGAGCCGGAGAAGAGGGGCTGTGTGCGCTGGGACCGGATACAAGTCCTTGGGACGCCCGCTGTCAATACTTTGTCAAGACATCATTTCACGAGCAGGTCCGAATGTAAGTACAAACTATTGACACGGTCGCCGCGGAGTCATACACCTGAGAGGCGGCAGGCCCCCCGCCCAGCCCGAGGAGCGTCGCACATGGCCGAGTCAGTCCCGCGTTTCGATCTGATCACGATGGGCCGCATCGGGGTCGATCTCTATCCCCTGCAGACGGGCGTACCGCTGGCGGACGTCGAGACCTTCGGGAAGTTCCTCGGCGGTTCGGCCGCCAACGTGGCCGTCGCCGCGGCGCGCCTGGGCCACGCCACGGCCGTCGTCACCCGCACGGGAGACGACCCGTTCGGCGGCTACCTGCACCGGGCGCTGAAGGAGTTCGGCGTCGACGACCGCTGGGTGACCCCGGTCGCCGCGTACCCGACCCCCGTCACGTTCTGCGAGGTCTTCCCGCCGGACGACTTCCCGCTGTACTTCTACCGTCGTCCCAAGGCCCCCGACCTGGAGATCCGTCCGGAGGAGCTGGACCTCGACGCGATCCGCGCGGCCCGCGTCTTCTGGATCACCGGCACCGGACTGAGCGAGGAGCCGAGCCGTACGGCGACCCTGGCCGCCCTCGCCCACCGCGCCCGGTCCGGCACCACGGTCTTCGACCTGGACTGGCGGCCGATGTTCTGGGCCGACCCCGACCAGGCCCGCCCGTACTACGCCGAGGCGCTGCGGCACGCGACCGTCGCGGTCGGCAACCTCGACGAGTGCGAGGTCGCGACGGGCGTGCGCGAACCGCGCGCCTGTGCCGAGGCGCTGCTGGCCGCCGGTGTGGAACTGGCCGTCGTCAAGCAGGGCCCGAAGGGCGTCCTCGCCGTGCACCGCGACGGCCGCAGGGCCGAGGTGGAGCCGGTGCGGGTCGAGGTGGTCAACGGCCTGGGCGCGGGTGACGCGTTCGGCGGATCGCTCTGCCACGGCCTGCTCTCGGGCTGGGAACTGGAGCGGACCATGCGGTACGCCAACGCCGCCGGCGCCCTCGTCGCCTCCCGTCTCGCCTGCTCCTCCGCGATGCCCACCGGGGCGGAGGTCGACGACCTCCTCGCGCGAGCCACTCCCTGAACGGAGCAACGCCTTGTCCCTCAGCATCCCCGACCTCACCGCGGTCAGAGCCCGGCACCCCGAGGCCATCGCCGAGGCGGCGGCCCGCCGGACACGCCGTCCGCTGATCGGCGACTCCGGCCGCCTGCTGATCGTGGCCGCCGACCATCCGGCGCGGGGCGCGCTCGCCGTCGGTGACCGCCGGCTCGCCATGGCCAACCGGTCCGACCTGCTGGAACGCGTGTGCACCGCGCTGTCCCGGCCCGGCGTGGACGGGGTGCTCGCCACCGCCGACGTGCTGGAGGACCTGCTGCTGCTCGGGGCACTGGAGAACAAGGTCGTCATGGGCTCGATGAACCGCGGGGGTCTCGCGGGCGCCGCCTTCGAGATGGACGACCGCTTCACCGGCCACCGCGCCGAGGACATCGCGCGCCTGCGCTTCGACGCGGGGAAGCTGCTGCTGCGCCTCGACTACGACGACCCCGGCTCGCTGGCCACGCTGGAGTCCACCGCCCGCGCGGTCGACGCCATGGCCGCGCGGGAACTGCCCGTCTTCGTCGAGCCGTTCATCTCCCGCCGGGTCGGGGGCCGGGTCCGCAACGACCTGTCCGCCGAGGCCGTCACCCGGTCCGTCGCCATCGCCTCGGGCCTCGGCGGCACCTCCGCCTACACCTGGCTGAAGCTGCCCGTCACCGACGACCCGGACGACATGGGCGAAGTCCTGGAGACCTCCACGCTCCCCGCCGTCCTGCTCGGCGGTGACATAGGGGGCTCCCCCGCGGACCAGGCCCTGGCCTACGAGCGCTGGCGCAAGGCGCTGAGGCTGCCCACCGTGCAGGGCATGGTCGTCGGCAGGTCGCTGCTCTACCCGGCCGAGGGCAGTGTGGAACAGGCGGTGGACACGGCCGTCGGACTGCTGTGACCCACGCGGGGGCGACGCGCGTGCCCCACGTGGGAACGAGGAGTACGACCCGGGCGGGACGACGAGAGGGGACGAGGAGATGACGTACCACCTTCCGGCGGGCGAGGCGGCGAGCGGCGCGTACGCCGTGGACGTGACGCCCGAGAAGGCCGGCTGGGGGCACTCGGGTCTGCGCGTGCTGAACCTGCCGCCCGGCGGCAGCCACACCTTCGACAGTGGTGACAGCGAGTGGATCGTCCTCCCGCTCGGCGGCGGCTGCGCGGTCGCCACGGCCGACGACTTCGGACAGAACACCTTCGAACTCGCCGGCCGGACGAGCGTGTTCGACGGCGTCAGCGACTTCGCGTACGTGCCGCGCGACGCCCGCACCACCGTGACCTCCCACGGCGGCGGCCGCTTCGCCCTCACCGGCGCCCGCTGCACCCGCCGCCTGCCGGCCCGCTACGGCCCGGCGTCGTCGGTGCCCGTGGAACTGCGGGGCACGGGGAACTGCTCGCGGCAGGTCAACAACTTCGGCGCGGCGGGCGTCTTCGAGTGCGACAGGCTCATCGCGGTCGAGGTCGTCACCCCCGGCGGCAACTGGTCCTCCTTCCCGCCGCACAAGCACGACGAGCACCGCCCCGGCGAGGAGTCGGTGCTGGAGGAGATCTACTACTTCGAGTTCACCGGCCACGACGGCACCCCCGGCCTCGGCTACCAGCGCGTCTCCCCCTCCGGGCAGGGGCAGGGCACGGACGTGCTGGCCGAGGTGCGCGACGGCGACGTGGTCCTCATCCCCGACGGCTGGCACGGGCCGTCCATGGCCGTCCCCGGCCACCACATGTACTACCTCAACGTGATGGCGGGACCGGAGGCCGAACGCGCCTGGCTGATCCGCGACCATCCCGCGCACGCCTGGATCCGCGACACCTGGCCCGAGCAGCCGGTCGATCCCCGGCTCCCCCTCTACACCGCACCGGAGAGGTCCGCATGAGTGCCGCCGCCACCCGCCGACTGACCACCGCCCAGGCCCTGGTGCGCTTCCTGGCCGCCCAGTACACCGAACGCGACGGCGTACGGCGCCGCCTGATCAGCGGCACCTGGGGCGTCTTCGGCCACGGCAACGTGGCCGGCCTCGGCCAGGCGCTCGTCGAGTACGCGGACGTCATGCCGTACCACCAGGGCCGCAACGAACAGGCCATGGTGCACGCGGCCGTGGGCCACGCCCGGCACCTGAACCGCCTGTCCGCGCAGGCGGTGACGACGTCCATCGGCCCCGGCGCCACCAACCTCGTCACGGGCGCCGCGCTCGCCACGATCAACCGCCTGCCGGTCCTGCTCCTGCCCGGTGACTACTTCGCCTCGCACGCCGCCGACCCGCTCCTCCAGCAGCTGGAGCACCCCATCGAGGCGGACGTGTCGGTCAACGACACCCTGCGCCCCGTCTCCCGCTACTTCGACCGGATCACCCGGCCCGAGGCCCTGATCCCCTCCGCGCTCCACGCGATGCGCGTCCTCGCCGACCCGGCCGACACCGGCGCGGTCACCCTCGCGCTCCCGCAGGACGTGCAGGCGGAGGCGTACGACTGGCCCGAGGCGTTCTTCGCCGACCGCGTGTGGCGCGTACGGCGCCCCGCCCCCGACCCGGTGGAACTGGCCGAGGCGGTACGGGCGATCCGGGCCGCCGGGCGACCGCTGATCGTCGCGGGCGGCGGAGTCCACCACAGCGAGGCCGAACAGGCGCTGAAGGCGCTGGTGGACGCCACCGGCATCCCCGTCGCCGCCACCCAGGCCGGCAAGGGCGCGCTGCGCCACGACCACCCGGCCGACCTCGGCGGCATCGGCCACACCGGCACCGCCGTCGCCGACTCCCTCGCCCGCACCGCGGACCTGGTGATCGGCGTCGGCACCCGCTACTCGGACTTCACCACGGCCTCCGGCACCCTCTTCCAGCACCCGGGGGTGCGCTTCCTCAACCTCAACATCACCGCCTTCGACGCCCACAAGCTCGCCGCCCGCACCCTGGTCTGCGACGCCCGCGCCGGGCTCACGGCGCTGACGGAGGCGCTGTCCGGCCACCGGGTGGACGCGTCGTACGAGTCCGACTACCGCGCCGGCAAGGCCCGCTGGGACGAGACGGTGGCGGCGGCCCTCCGCGCCGACGACGACAGCGCCGTGCCGACCCAGACGCAGGTGCTGGGCGCGCTGGACGCGGTCGTCGGCGACGAGGACGTGGTGATCAACGCGGCCGGTTCGCTCCCCGGGGACCTGCACAAGCTGTGGCGGGCCCGCTCCCCGCGCCAGTACCACCTGGAGTACGGCTACTCCTGCATGGGCTACGAGATCCCGGCCGCGCTCGGTGTCCAGCAGGCCGCGCCGGGCACGCCCGTGTGGGCCCTGGTGGGCGACGGCACGTACCTGATGAACCCGACGGAGATCGTCACCGCGGTGCAGGAGAACCTGCCGGTGAAACTGGTCCTGGTCCAGAACCACGGCTACGCCTCCATCGGCGGCCTGTCCGAGTCGGTGGGCGCCGAGCGGTTCGGCACCGCCTACCGCCATCGCGCCGCCGACGGCGCCTTCACCGGCGCCCCGCTCCCCGTCGACCTCGCCGCCAACGCGGCCAGCCTCGGCATGGACGTCCGGCGCGCCAAGACGGTGGGCGAACTGCGCGAGGCCCTGGTCGCGGCGCGCGCGGCGACCCGCCCGACCTGCGTCTACGTCGAGACCGACCCCACGCCGACCGCTCCGCCGGCCGAGGCCTGGTGGGACGTGCCGGTGGCCGAGGTGTCCGGCCGCGAGGCCGCCACCGACGCCCGCGCGCGGTACGAACGCGCGGTCGCCGACCGTCGCCGCCACCTCTGACGGCTCGTCGCCCACGCCAGGAAGGTCATCGGCGGTCGTCCTGAGGTGCGGGGCGGGGCGAGTCGGTCATGCCCGTTTCTGTCCTCGCGTCCGGTCGCGTCCGGTCGCGCACGAAGTCGAGGGAGGCGGAGAAGCACTCGGCCACCTGCCGCTCCGACGCCCCGATCCAGAGGTGGTCGGCGCCCGGGACGGCCCGGAAGTCCGCCTCCGTGCCCACCGCGCGCAGCGCCGAGGCGAGGGCCTCCCCCTGGGCGACGGGGACGACCGTGTCCCCGTCGCCGTGCAGGATCAGGAACGGTGGGGCGCCCGGGGCGGCCCTGGCGCACGGGCTCGCGGCGTGGGCGAGGTCCGGGACCTCGGCGGCGGGGGCGCCGAGGAGGGCCGCCTCGGGGGTGTGCGGCGGGGCGGCGGTGAGGTCGGTGGGGGCGTACCAGACGACGCAGCCGCGCGGGGCCGCCGGGCCGGCCGTGAGGGCGAGGAGCGCGGCGAGGTGACCGCCCGCGGACTCTCCCCAGGCGACCGTCCGTCCGGCGTCGACGCCGAGGTCGGCGGCCCGGGTGCGCAGCCAGGCCAGCGCCTCGGTCAGGTCGTCCAGCGCGGCCGGGAAGGGTGCTTCTCCGCTGAGCCGGTAGTCGGGGCAGGCGACGGCGAGTCCGGCGCGGGCGAGGCGGGCGAAGGGGCCGGGCCGCCAGGCGCCGAAGCGCGGGCCGAGGTCGTCGCGCAGCCCGGTGCGCCAGGCGCCGCCGTGCACGAAGACGACCACGGGCGGCGGGCCGGCGGCCGGCTCCTCGGGGAGCCAGAGGTCGAGTTCCAGGGGGCGGCTGCCGTCACGGGCGGCGTACGGGACGGCGCGCAGGAGCCGTACGCCGTCGGCGGGGTGCGCGGCGGGCGGCAGGGGCAGGGTCGCGGGGTCGGGCGGGGCGAGGAACGGGGCGAGTTCGGGGTTCACGCCTCACTCCTCGGGCGTACGGGACCTGCGGGGGCGAGGCGGGGCAGCAGCCGGCGGGCGTTGGCCGTCGTCAGGGACCGCCAGTCGGCCGCCCCCGACGGCGCCGGAGCCGCGTCCACGGAGGCGACGTGGGCGTCCACGCCGTGCGCCGGGGTCCAGCAGTAGTCGCTGCCGTAGAGCAGCCGGTCGGGTTCGGCGAGGCCGAGCAGTGCGGGGACCTGGCGCGGGAAGGCGGGGCCGGCCATGTCGTAGTGCAGGCGGCGGAGCTGGTCCACGGCGTCGGGGGTGCCGGTCTCGGCGGGCGGCAGGAAGAGCTTCATGAAGCCGTTGATCCGGTCGGCGAGGACGGGCAGCGCGCCGCCGCAGTGCGGGACGATCACCTCCAGGCCGGGGTGGCGTTCCAGGGTGCCGGCCATGAGCAGGTCGGTGACGGTGCGGGCGGTGTCGAAGACGAACTCGACCATGGGGCGCGGCCGTCCGAGCGCCGACCGCTCCCAGCACACGGGTGAGGTCGGGTGCAGGAAGACGACCGCGCGTCGGCGGCCGAGTTCGGCGAAGAGGGGCTCCAGGCGCGGGTCGCCCAGGTAGACGCCGTGGGTGTTGGTCTCCAGTACGACGCCGTCCGCGCCGAGTTCGTCGAAGGCGTACGCGGTCTCCGCGAGGGCGCCGTCCACGTCGGGCAGCGGGAGGGAGGCGAAGAGGCCGAAGCGGCCGGGGTGTTCGGCGGCGACGCGGGCGGCGTCCTCGTTCATCTCGCGGGCGAGGCGGCGGGCGGCCGTGTCGTCACCGAAGTGGACGCCGGGGGACGACACGGACAGGAACGAGGTGCGGATGCCGTTGCGGTCCATCAGCTCCAGATGGGCGGCGGCGGACCAGGCCGGCCAGGCGGGCACGCCGTCGGGCAGTTCGTGGCCCGCGGCCCTGGCCTGCCGCACGTAGGAGTCGGTGACGAAGTGGGCGTGGACGTCGACGAGTCCGGTCCGGTCAGCGGGGTCGGTCATGGGTGTCTTCCCTCGGGATGTTCGGAGCGTTCGGCTCGTTCGGCTCGTTCGGCTCGTTCGGCTCGTTCGGCGCGCTCGGGGTGTGGTTTCTCGACGCCGCGACGCGGTCGCGCGCCCAGGTGACGGTGCGCTCGCCGAGCACGATGCCGAGCAGCCCGGTCAGGCCGATCAGGGGCGGGGCGGGCGAGGTGAGGTCGAGGGCCCAGTAGACGGCCCCCATCAGGAGTCCGGCCGCGAGGCTGACGCCGGCGCCGCGCGCACGGCCGAGGGCGGCCCTCGCACCGGTCCTCACAGCGCCTCCAGCAGGGCCTGGCCGGCGAGCATGCCCAGCAGGCCGAACAGGGCCACCGGCGGAGGCGCCGGGGACCTGACCCTCAGGACGGCGTACAGCCCGCCGACGAAGGCCCCGGCGAGCAGCGCCTGGAGGTACGCCATCGCGGTTCAGCTCCCCGTGCGCCACTCGTGGTCGGGCAGGAAGGTCACGTCGTACCGCCGCGGCACGGTGCCGAACCTGTGCGGCTCGGGCACGTACGGGCGTCGCGGCAGGCCCAGTTCGTCGGTGTCGGTGCCGAGGGTCTCGAAGAACCGCTCGAAGGTGCCGCCGGGACCGGCGGCGACGCCGACGATCTGGCTGTGGTGGCGCTCGATGCGGTAGGCGTGCGGGCAGTTCTTCGGGACGAAGCCGAAGTCGCCGACGGTGAGCAGTTTCTCGTGCTGCTCGCCCTCCAGGTCCTCCACGAACAGGCGGACGGCGCCCTGCGTGACGAAGAAGACCTCGTAGGTGTCGGGGTGGGAGTGCGCCGGGATGATGTCGCCCTTGGGGCCGTCGCAGGTGAAGAAGTTGAAGGTGTTCTCGGTCTGCGGGCCGCCGGCGTAGATCGTGAACACGTCGTTGAACAGGTGGGCGCGGTCGCCCATGCCCTTCTCGATGAAGTACGGCTTGCCCGGCTCGGCGGGGATGAGGGAGTGGGAGCGCCTGGCGAATTCGATGGTCACGGAAGCCTCCGGCTTGGTACAGGACCTGATGTCAGGCAGCCTGACATCCATTCGATGCGTCAGGCTACCTGACATGCATCTCGGGCGACACCCCCGTCCCGTCGGCGGCCGCAGCCGTCCGCCTCCCCGCCTGTATGCTCATGGCCGAGGAGCCCGAGGAGTCATGACACAAGCCGAGAACGCCGAGAACGCCGCGTCAGGTGAGACCGCGCAGAACCTGCCCCTGCTGCTGGCCGGGGCCAAGCGCTGGTTCGACGACGCGCTGACGGCGAGCATGCGGGCGGCCGGCGAGCAGCCGCTGAGCAGCGCCCAGGGCCAGGTCTTCGCCCTGCTGGACCCGGAGGGCACCACGGTCGCCGAGCTGGCCCGCCGCCTCGGCGTCACCCGCCAGACCGCCCACCAGGCCGTGCACGCACTGGTGGGACTGGACCTGCTGGAGCAGGTCCCGGACCCCTCCTCGGCGCGCAACCGCCTGATCCGCATCACCCCGGAGGGCGCCCGCGTCCACCGGCGCGCCCAGGCCACCCTCGCCGTCATCGAGGGCGTCCTGGCCGAACGCATCGGCGTCGCGGAGGCCGCCGC
The DNA here is from genome assembly GCF_044142145.1 of Streptomyces sp. BK79. Classification (NCBI taxonomy): domain Bacteria; kingdom Bacillati; phylum Actinomycetota; class Actinomycetes; order Kitasatosporales; family Streptomycetaceae; genus Streptomyces; species Streptomyces sp. BK79. Next base: position 119,752 of record NZ_JBHVOC010000024.1, on the reverse strand, counting down.
GCTGCGCGCCGCCCTGACCGCGGCGCGCGGCGAGCCACCGGTCGTGGCGGCGCCGTGAACCGGCGACGGCACAAGAAGCTGTCCCGGCGTCTCGTCGACGCCGCGCTGGTCGGCGACATCGCGCGGGTGAGAGCGGCACTGCGCGCCGGTGCGCCGGCCGAGACGGCCGACACCGCGGGCTCCACGCCGCTGTACCAGGCCGCCGTGCACGGGGCCGCCGGCATCGTCCGCCTGCTGCTGGCGGCCGGCGCCTCGCCCGACACGGAGAGCGGGATCGGCTCGGAGGGCACGCCGCTGTGCGGAGCGGCCTGCTGGGGTCACACCGACGCGGTGCGCGCGCTCCTGGAGCACGGCGCCGACCCGAACCTCCGCGAGGACCACGGCACGGGCCTGGCACCGCTGGACTGGGCGGCCAGGGGCCCGCACCCCGAGACCATGGAGCTGCTCGCCGCCGCGGGCGCACGCCCTGGGCGATGACTTCGGACCGCCCACCTCACCTGCCCCGGGCATCCGGCGAGAGCCTCCGGAAACACCTGCTTCACACGGGATGTGCGCGGGGTTAACGGCTCCTCCTTAGCGTCACTGGTCATGGACACGACGTTCATGGACACGACGTTCACGCGTATCCGTCGCGCCGTCCGGGCACGCCCGGGCCGCCGTGCGCGCTGAACCGCGGCGCCGGCCCGTGCCCGGCGGGGCGCCCCGCGGCCGGATCCCCGCCGCGTCGGTCCCCGAACCGCAGCAAGGAGGCGTGGCATGAGCACCGAGCAACGACTGAGGGACCCGGAACCCGGGCGGAAGGCGGCGCCGGCCCCGGAAGACCAGGCCGCGCGGGAGACGCTGGAGGACTACACCCTGCGCTTCGCGCCCCGCAGTTACCGGCGCTGGTCCCCGATGGTGGTGGCGACGACCGCGCTCGGCGGCATCGCCTACATGGCCGACTTCTCCATCGGCGCCGGGATCGGCCTGGCCCACGGCACCGGGAACGCCCTGCTCGCGATCGCCGTCGCCGCGGTCGTCATCTTCGTCACCGGCTTCCCGCTGGCGTACTACGCGGCCCGCTACAACATCGACCTGGACCTGATCACCCGCGGCTCGGGCTTCGGCTACTTCGGTTCGGTCCTCACCAGCGTCATCTTCGCCAGCTTCACCTTCATCTTCTTCGCCCTAGAGGGCTCGATCATGGCGCAGGGCCTGGAGCTGGGCTTCGGGCTGCCGCTGTGGCTCGGCTACCTGGTCTCCACGCTCATGGTGATCCCGCTGGTGATCTACGGGATGAAGGCGCTGAGCAAGCTCCAGGTGTGGACGACGCCGATCTGGCTGCTGCTGATGGTCGGCCCGCTGGTCTACCTGGTCGCCGCCGACCCCGGCAGCGTGGACCGGTTCCTGGCGTACGCGGGCACCGACGGGGACGGCGGTCTGAGCACCGCGTCCGTGCTGCTCGGCGCTGGCGTGTGCCTGTCGCTGATCGCACAGATCGGCGAGCAGATCGACTACCTGCGCTTCATGCCGCCCAAGACCGAGGCCAACAAGCGCGCCTGGTGGGCCGCGGTGGTCATGGCCGGACCCGGCTGGGTGGTCCTGGGCGCGCTGAAGCAGGCCATCGGCGTCTTCCTCGCGGTCTACATCCTGGCCGAGGTCGGCCCGGACGCGGCGCCGGAGCCGATCCAGCAGTTCAAGAGCGCCTTCGACGCCATGCTGCCGTCCTGGCTCGTGATCCCGCTGGCCGTGGTCCTCGTCGTCATCAGCCAGATCAAGATCAACGTGACGAACGCGTACTCCGGCTCCCTCGCCTGGACCAACTCCTTCACCCGCGTCACCGGGCGCTACCCGGGACGCATGGTGTTCGTCCTGGTCAACCTGGGCTTCGCGCTGGCCCTGATGGAGGCCGACATGTTCAGCTTCCTCAACAGCATCCTGGGCTTCTACGCGAACTGCGCGATCGCCTGGGTGGTCACCGTGGCCACCGACATCATGGTCAACAAGTACCTGCTCAAACTCTCCCCGCACGCCCCCGAGTTCCGCCGGGGCATGCTCTACGCCGTCAACCCGGTCGGCGTCGTGGCCTTCGTCGCCGCCTCCGCCCTGTCCATCGCCATGTACTTCCACGCCCTGGGCGACACGCTCCAGCCGTACTCCCCGGTGGCCGCCGTCGTCCTCGCCTTCGTCCTGACGCCGCTGATGGCCTTGGCGACCAAGGGCAGGTACTACCTGCGGCGGACCGACGACGGCATCGACGAGCCGCTGCTGGACGCGGACGGCAATCCGAGCGCCGTGGTGTACACGTGCCACGTGTGCCGGCAGGAGTTCGAGCGCCCGGACGTGGCCGCCTGCCTGACGCACGACGCGGTGGTCTGCTCCCTGTGCCTGAGCACCGACCAGGTCGGCGACCACGTCCTGCCGGCGGCACCCGCGGTGAGGTGACCGGGGACCGGCGACCGGGGAAACACCGGAGGCCGTTTCGGAATCTCTTCCGAAACGGCCTCCGGCCTGCGACTCTCTCGAGTCGGGACGACAGGATTTGAACCTGCGACCCCTTGACCCCCAGTCAAGTGCGCTACCAAGCTGCGCCACGTCCCGCTGTTCTCGCACACGGCGAACCGCGCGATCACGCGACAGCACTTTACCGCACACTCCGGGCCGCGCCTAAGCGGGCACCGGCGAGGGACAATCGGTCCATGGACAGCCCTGCCGAGAGCACCGAGGACAGCACTGCGGACGGCACCGAGGACGGCACCCTCACCGACCGGCCGGTGGACGACGCGCGGGACCGGGATGAGGAGGGCCGGGCGCGCAACGCCCGGCCCCGGGACGGACTCGGCCGCCCGCTGCCGTACGGCTCCCCGGGCGTCCCACGCCAGCCGGAGGGCGTCGTACGGGCGCCCGAGGAGACGGTCGCCGAGGCGCAGCGGCTGCTGGACGCGGGCCGGCCGTTCCACGCGCACGAGGTCTTCGAGGACGCCTGGAAGTCGGGCCCCGGTCAGGAGCGCGAGCTGTGGCGGGGCCTGGCCCAGCTGGCCGTGGGGCTCACCCACGCGGCCCGGGGCAACGCCACCGGCGGGGCCAGGCTGCTGCGGCGCGGGGCCGGGGCGGTGACGGAGTGGGCGGCCTCGGCGCCGGGGCGGGGGCGGCCGTACGGGATGGACCTGGCCCGGGTCGCCGGGTGGGCGCGGGAGCTGGCGTCCGACGTGGCGGACGGCGTGTCCGTGGACGCGGGGGCGCGGGCGCCCCGGCTGCGGGGCTGAGGCCCCGTCCCGCCGCCGGAGTGCGGACGGGGCGGCCCGGCCGGGGCCTTGTCAGTGGGGTACGGCAGACTCGTGGCGTGCGGAAGATTCATGTGATCGGTATCGGCGCGGGCGACCCGGACCAGCTGACCCTGCAAGCGGTCAGGGCGCTGCGGAGCACGGACGTGTTCTTCGTCCTGGACAAGGGCGAGGTGAAGTCCGACCTGGTGCGGCTGCGCCGGGACATGCTGGAGACGCACATACCCGAGGGCGCGTACCGGATCGTCGAGGCGCGCGACCCCGAGCGGGACCGGAGCGCGGGCGGCGCGGCGTACTCCCCCGCCGTCGGCGACTGGCGCAGCGCCCGCGCCGGTATCTACGAGCGGCTGATCGCCGAGGAGCTGGGCGAGGACGAGAGCGGTGCCTTCCTGGTGTGGGGCGACCCGGCGCTGTACGACAGCACGCTGGGCATCCTGGAGGAGATCCTCGAGCGCGGCGGGGTGGCGTTCGAGTACGACGTGGTGCCGGGCATCAGCAGCGTCTCCTCGCTGGTGGCCAGGCACCGGACCGGGCTGAACCGGGTGGCGCGGCCGGTGCAGATCACCACCGGGCGGCGGCTCGCGGAGGGCTTTCCCGACGGCGTGGACGACGTCGTGGTGATGCTGGACGCCCACCAGGCCTTCCGGCGGTACGCGGACCAGGACATCCACATCTACTGGGGCGCCTACCTGGGCACCCCGGACGAGATCCTCGCCTCCGGCCCGATAGCCGAGGCCGCGCCCCGCATCGAGCGGCTGCGCGCCGAGGCCCGGGAGCGCAAGGGCTGGATCATGGACACGTACCTGCTGCGGCGCAACCCCGGCGACGGCTGACCGGGACGGGGCGCCGCTCGGCCGGTGACCGCACCCGGGCGGACCGTCCCCGCATGCGTGGCCGGTGCACGGGTGTGATCGTGACCGTGTGACAGTCGCCGAGGGAACGCCACGGACCGCAGCCGCCCAGCCGCCGGTGCTGGACCGGCGCCGCCGCAACGTCGTCTTCGTCACGATCATGCTGGGCATGCTGCTCGCGGCCCTGGACCAGACGATCGTCGGCACCGCGCTGCCCACGATCGTGTCGGACCTCGGCGGCGGCGAGCACATGTCGTGGGTGGTGACCTCCTACCTGCTCGCGGAGACCGTGGCGACGGTCCTGGTCGGCAAGTTCGGCGACATGTTCGGCCGCAAGGTCGTCTTCCAGGTCTCGGCGGTCGTGTTCATCACGGGCTCGTTCCTGTGCGGGCTGGCCACGAGCATGCCCCTGCTGATCGTCTGGCGGGCGATGCAGGGCGTCGGCGCGGGCGGTCTGATGGTCACGTCGATGGCGCTGATCGCCGACGTCATCCCGCTGCGGGAACGCGGCAAGTACCAGGGCGCGATCGGCGCGGTGTTCGGCGTGGCGACGGTCATCGGGCCGCTGCTGGGCGGGCTGTTCACCGACCACCTGTCCTGGCGCTGGGCGTTCTACGTCAACGTGCCCATCGCGGTCGTCGTCGTCATCGCCGCCGCCCGCACCATCCCGGTGGTGAAGTCGGCCGTCCGGCCCGTCATCGACTACCTGGGCATCGCACTGGTGGCGGTGGGGGCGAGCGCGCTCATCCTCGCGACGAGCTGGGGAGGCAACGAGTACGCGTGGGGCTCGGGGGTCATCCTCGGCCTGTTCGCGGGCGGGCTGGTCGCGCTGGCCCTGTTCTGCCGGGTGGAGAGCCGGGCGGCGCAGCCGATGCTGCCGATGCGGCTGTTCTCCAACCCGGTGTTCACGGTCTGCTCGATCCTCAGCTTCATCGTCGGCTTCGCGATGCTCGGCGCCCTGACGTACCTGCCGACCTACCTCCAGTACGTCGACGGCGACTCGGCCACCGTCTCGGGCGTGCGGACGCTGCCGATGGTGGCGGGGCTGCTGGTCTTCTCCGTCTTCAGCGGCAGCGTGGTCAGCAGGACGGGGCGGTACCGGCTGTTCCCGATCGTGGGCACGCTGGTGATGGGCGTCGGCCTGTATCTGATGTCCCTGATGGACACGTCCACGGGAGCCTGGCTGGAGTCGCTGTACATGTTCGTGCTGGGCGCCGGCATCGGCCTGTCCATGCAGGTGCTGACCATCGCCGTGCAGAACACCGTCGACTACTCCGACCTCGGCACCGCGACCTCCGGCGTCACCTTCTTCCGTACGCTGGGCAGTTCCTTCGGCACCGCCGTGTTCGGCACCATCTACGCCAACGCCCTCGGACCCAACCTGCGCGACGGTGTCTCCGAAGCCGCGCGGACCGGCGCCGCCGACCCGGACACCCTCGGCACGGCGGCGACCAGTCCGGAAGGCGTCCACCGGCTGCCCCCGGACGCCTCGGCGCCGATCGTGGGCGCGTACGCCGACACCATCCAGACCGTGTTCCTGTGGACGGTGCCGGTCGCGGCGCTCGGTTTCCTGGTCGCCCTGTTCCTCAAGCAGGTCCAACTGCGTGACAGCGCCCGCGCGGGCTCCACGGACATGGGCGAGGGCTTCGCCTCACCGCACGACGCGGACAGCAGGCGCGTGCTGGAGGCCACCGTGGGGAAGATCATCGGCGGTACGGAGCTGGACACCGCCCGCCGGATCATCGCGGACAGCGACACCCGGCTCGATGTCGCCGGTGCCTGGGCCGTGATGCAGGTCGAGCTGTTCACACGGCTGGTCGGGCACGCCAGCCTCGGGCTGATCGCCGCCCGCCGCCGGCTGCCGCCGGAGGTGCTGCTCCCGGTCTTCGACCGCATGGTCGAGGAGGGGTTCCTGACCCGCCACGGCTCGCTGCTCTCGCACACCGACGCGGGTGCCCGGGAGGCGCTGGTGATCGGGCGGGCCTGGTCCACGTGGCTGGAGGACCGGGTGGAGCAGGACATCGGGCGCCCCTCGGACACGGACCTGCGCGCCGCGGTCGACGCCATCGCCAAGCGACTGCTGGTCGAGGACCTGAACAGCGGTCTGCCGGACCGCGCGCGTCAGCCGGTCACCGCCCGCTGAGCCTCGGCCGCTCCCGCCGGCCCAGCCACTCCAGCACCGCCGGCACGTCGGCCACCACGTGGGCCACGGCGTCCGCGTCCTCGGGCAGCGGGGGCCTGCGGACGACCACCACCGGGAGGGCCAGCTGCCGCGCCGCCGTGAGCTTGGCGGCGGTGGCCGCTCCCCCGCTGTCCTTGGTCACCAGTACGTCGACGCGGTGCGCGCGCAGGAGGTCCCGCTCGCCGGCCGGCGTGAACGGTCCGCGGGCCAGCAGGACGCGGGTGTCCGGCGGAAGCGGCGGTTCGGGAGGTTCCACGGAGCGGGCGACGAAGTGCAGGCCGGAGAGGTGGGCGAAGGCGGCCAGGCCCAGGCGGCCGGTGGTCAGGAACACGCGGCGGCCGAGGGCCGGGAGCGCGTCGGCCGCCTCGGCGAGGGAGGCGACCGGATGCCACAGGTCGCCGGGCCCGGCCTGCCAGCCCGGGCGGCGCAGGATCACCGCGGGCGTGCCGGTGGCCGCCGCGGCGCGGACCGCGTTCGCCGTGATCGTCCCCGCGAAGGGGTGGGTCGCGTCGACGAGGGCGTCCACGTGCCGCCCGCGCAGCCAGGCGGCCAGCCCCTCGGCTCCGCCGAAGCCACCGGTCCGCACCTCCCCGGCGAGGGAGCCCGGCCGGGTCACGCGTCCGGCGAGGGAGGTGGTGACGCGGACGCAGGGCCGCTCGGCCAGCTCGGCGGCCAGGCGGCGGGCCTCGGTGGTGCCGCCGAGGATCAGCACGTGCCGGGGCGCGGGCTCGCCGGCCGGGTGGGGGCGGGACATGGCGTCGAGCGTACGGGCCGTCAGTGGACCAGCAGCTGGAGGCCCCCCACCACCGTCGCCGCGATCACCAGTTGCTCGAACAGGCGCTGGTCGATGTGGTGCACGGCCCACTTGCCGAGCAGCGCGCCGGGCACCACGAACACCACGAGCGCGGCGTCGAGCAGCAGCGAGCGGCCGTCGATCAGCCCGAGCCCGGCGCTGAAGGGCACCTTGGAGACGTTGACGATCAGGAAGAAGAAGGCCGACGTCCCCAGGAAACCGAGCTTGCGGAAGCCCGCGGAGAGCAGGTACATCGACATCACCGGGCCGCCCGCGTTGGCGACCATCGTGGTGAAACCGCCGAGGACGCCGTACGAGCGGGCCTTCACGCGTCCGGCCCGGGAGGCGATCTCCTCGGGCCGCCCGTCCGTGTCGGCCTGCCGCCGGCGCCACACCGTCACCCCGGCCATGAACAGCAGGATCACGCCGATCGACGTCCGGACGATCGCGTCGTCGGCCCACACCAGGAACAGGGTGCCCGCGACCACGCCGACCGCCACCGCCGGGAACAGCCGCCACAGCGTGGGCCAGTGCGCGTGGCGCCGGTAGGTGAGGACGGCCAGGATGTCGCCGGCGATGAGGACCGGCAGCAGGATGCCGGTGGAGGCGCGGGCGGGCAGGACCGCCGCGAAGATCGCCAGGCTGACGGTGTTGGCCCCGCTCACGGCGGTCTTGGAGAAGCCGACGAGTAGGGCCGCGAAGGCGAGGGCGGCGAACTGCCAGGGGGTGAGGTGCCACAGGGTCATCGTGTCCATTGCGGACACCGATGCTATGCGCACCCCGCCCGGGGCCGTGAGGACCGTCCCGCCGGATGATCCCTAGCGCCCGGCGTACCGCGCCCGCAGCTCCCGCTTCAGCACCTTCATGCTGGGCCCCAGGGGCAGTTCGTCGGCGAACAGCACACGGCGCGGGTACTTGTACCTGCCGAGGTACTGCTTGGACCACTCGGTGATCCCGGCGGCGTCCGGCGCGGCGCCCGGGGCGGGGACGACGACGGCGCACACCTCCTCGCCGTGCAGGTCGTCCGGGAGGCCGATGACGGCGACCTGGGCGACGCCGGGGTGGCGCGCCAGCACCTCCTCGACCTCGCGCGGATAGACGTTGTAGCCGCCGCGGATGATGACGTCCTTCTTGCGGTCGACGATCCTGAGGAACCCCTCGTCGTCCTTGGTGCCGAGGTCCCCGGTACGGAACCAGCCGTCGACGAGCGCCTCGGCGGTGGCCTCGGGACGGCCGAGGTAGCCGCTGAAGACGTTGTGGCCGCGCACGACGACCTCGCCCAGCTCGCCGGGCGGCAGCAGTTCGACGGCGCTCTCGTTCTCCGCGCGGGCGATCTCCACGTCGACGCCCCACAGGGGGTGGCCGATGGTGCCGGCCCTGGCGCCGAACACGGGCTGGTTGACGGCCGCCGCCGGGGAGGTCTCCGACAGCCCGTACCCCTCGTAGATCCGCGCGCCGAACGCCTCCTCGAACCGCTCCAGCACGGCCACGGGCAGCGAGGCGCCGCCGGAGACGCACACCCGCAGGCCGGGCAGGGCCTCGGCTCCGGCAGCCGCGGCGGCGAGGGCGACGAACATGGTCGGTACCCCGTGGAAGGTGTTGACCTTCTCCTTCACCATCAGCTCGATCGCGCGGGCCGCGTCGAAACGGGGCAGCAGGACGAGGGTGGCTCCGGCGCGCCAGGTGGAGTTCAGGGAGACGGTCTGGCCGAAGGCGTGGAACAGGGGCAGCGCGCCGAGCGCGATGTCGTCGGGCCGGATGTCGTTGGCGTCGAAGGCGTTGACGGTCGCGTTCATCACCAGGTTGAAGTGGCTGAGCACGGCGCCCTTGGGGACGCCGGTGGTGCCGCTGGTGTAGAAGACGACGGCCGGGTCGTCGGCGTTCCGGGTGACGTACGAGGGCAGCGGCTCGGCGTCGGCCGCCAGCTTGTCCAGTTCGTCGCCCAGGGTGATCATCCGTACGCCCGTCTCCCGCGCGGCGGCCGCTCCGGTCTCCGCCTGCGCCGGGTGGCACAGCAGCAGCGTGGCGCCGCTGTCGCGCAGGACGTGCTCGACCTCGCCGGGCGACAGCAGCAGGTGGACCGGGACGACCACGCCGCCGGCCGCGGCGATCGCGTAGTACGCCTGCGGGAAGTCGGCGGTGTTCGGTGCCATCAGCGCGACCCGGTCGCCCGGCCCGACGCCCAGGCCGGTGAGGGCGCCGGCCTGGGCCCGGGCCCGTCGCCACACCTCGGCGAAGGTCAGCCGCAGGTCGCCCTCGACCAGGGCCTCCTTGTCGGGGCGGCGCCGGGCGTTCTCGGCGAGGATGGCGGCGACGGACAGGGTTGCCATGGGTGTTGCTCCGTTCCTTGCTGCGGCTCTGCAGAGGGGTCGGGGGGACGGCGTACGGCCGGCTAGTGCCGCTCGACGAGCACCGCGCTGCCCTGCCCCACGCCGACGCACATCGTGGCGAGCCCGCGGGCCGCTCCCGTGCGGCGCATGCGGTGGAGCAGGGTGGTGAGGAGGCGGGCGCCGGAGCAGCCGAGCGGGTGGCCCAGCGCGATGGCGCCGCCGGATGGGTTGACCAGGCCGGGATCGATGCCCAGCTGGTCGACGCAGGCCAGGGCCTGGGCGGCGAACGCCTCGTTGAACTCGGCCTCGGCGAGGTCGTCGACGCTCCAGCCGGCGCGGGCGAGGACCTTGCGGGTGGCGGGGACCGGGCCGATGCCCATGACATCCGGGTGGACGCCGGCCGATCCGCCGGCCACGTAGCGGCCGAGCGACTCCAGACCGAGGTCGTTCAGGGCCTCCTCGCTGACCAGGAGGAGGCCGGCGGCGCCGTCGTTCATCGGGGAGGCGTTGCCCGCGGTGACCGTGCCGCCGGGGCGGAAGACCGGCTTCAGGCGGCCCAGCTTCTCGGCGGAGGTGTCCTCGCGGACGCACTCGTCGGCGTCGACGACCACGCCGTCGGCGCGGGTGACGGGAAGGAGTTCGTCGTCGAAGTGGCCGTTCTTGCGGGCCTCGGCGGCGAGGCGGTGGCTGCGCAGGGCGAACGCGTCCTGGCGTTCGCGCCCGATGCCGTACCGCTCGGCGACCTCCTCGGCGGTCTCGCCCATGGCCAGCAGGCCGTGCAGGTCCTTCATCGCCGGGTTGACCAGGCGCCAGCCGAGCCGGGTGTCGGCGGTCTCGACGCGGTGCGGCAGGGCCTCGTCGGGGCGGGGCAGGACGAAGGGGGCGCGGCTCATCGACTCCGAACCGCCCGCGAGCACGATGTCGGCCTCGCCCGCGGCGATGGTGCGGGCGGCGGTGGTGACGGCCTCGAGGCCGGAGGCGCACAGCCGGTTCACGGTGGCGCCGGGCACGGTCTCGGGCAGGCCCGCGAGCATGGCGGCCATGCGGGCGACGTTGCGGTTGTCCTCGCCCGCCTGGTTGGCGGCGCCCCAGTACACGTCGTCGACGCGGGCCGGGTCGAGCGCGGGTACGTCGGCGATCAGGCCCCGGATCACGGCGGCGGCGAGGTCGTCGGGCCGCACGGTGGACAGGGCGCCGCGGAGCTTGCCGATCGGGGTGCGGCGGGCGGCCGCGAAGTGGACGGGACGCACGAGGGGACTCCTGACCGTCGACGCTCGGCGGCCGGGCGAGCGGCGCCGGGCCGGGCACTTTAATTAGCACTGCTAGTTTCGGACTATAGACCGCCGGGCGGCTCCCTGGGAAGATCCTCCGGTGACCTTCACCGACGCAGCCGGAGGAGACATGACCGAGGCCCGCGAACACGCCCTGACCGGAACCCGGGGACGGCTCGCCGCCCGCGCGTGGCCCGCCGAGCGGCCGTCGTACGTGGCGCTGCTGGTGCACGGCTACGGCGAGCACGTCGGCCGCTACGAGGAGCTGGCCGGCGTCCTGACGCGGCACGGGGCGGCCGTGTACGGCGCCGACCACACCGGGCACGGCCGGTCGGACGGCGAACGGGTGCTGATCGAGGACTTCGAGGACGTCGTCACCGACGTGCACACCGTGGCCGGGTGGGCCCGCGGCCGGCACCCGGAGCTGCCGGTGGTCATGATCGGGCACTCGATGGGCGGCCTGATCGCCTCCCGCTACGCCCAGCGCCACCCGGGCGTACTGACCGCGCTGGTGCTCTCCGGGCCCGTCATCGGCGACTGGGAGCTGCCCCGCCGGCTGCTCGCCCTGGAGGAGATCCCGGACACCCCGATCAGTCCGGCCGCGCTCTCCCGTGACCCGGCGGTCGGCGCGGCCTACGCGGCGGACCCGCTGGTGTGGCACGGCCCGATGAAGCGCCCGACGGCCCAGGCGTTCGTACGGACCCTGGAGACCGTGGCCGAGGGCGGCGACGTCGGCGGGCTCCCTCTGCTGTGGGTGCACGGCGACGACGACCGGCTGGTGCCGCTGCCCGGCAGCCGCGTCGGCGTGGAGCGGCTCGCCGGCGACGCTCTCACCGAGCGGATCTACCCGGGCGCCCGGCACGAGCTCTTCAACGAGACGAACCGGGCCGAGGTGTTCGCGGACGTCACGGGTTTCCTGGACCGCGTACTGGCCCGCTGACGGGCCGCCGGACCCGCCCTTCGGGTGGCCTCGGCGGGGCGTTTGCCCCGGCGTGCCCCGGGCACCCGCGCCCGCACGGAGTGGTCGCGCCGCGCAGCCCTCGGGACCCCGCGAGGAGGAGCGCGTCGCCCTGCTCCGTACGACCGCAGTACGCACATCCGCACGACGGAACACGACGAGAAGTGGGGCACCTCATGGCCGACGCCCTGGAACTCGACGCGCTGTGGGAGGACTTCCACCGCGTGGTGAACATGACCTCCGCGGAGCTGGCGGACTGGCTCCGGGTCCGCGACGCGGGCCAGTCGACGGAACCCCTGCCGGACGACGCGGGCCCGCCGCTCGGACAGCACGTCCTCGCGATCCTGCAGAAGCGGCGCACCGACCTGACCGGGGACGACCTCCGCGCGATGCGCGAGGTGGTGGACCTCGTGACGTCGCAGGCCGACCTGGAGAACGAACCGCGGGCCGGGGACACCCGGCTGCGGCACCGGCTGATGACGGTCGGTCACGACCCGCTGAAACCCCAGCCGTGAGCCGTGACCAGCGGCGGATCGTCAGCACACTCGTCGACGCGCACGGGCGGACGTACGCCGAGGAAGCGGGTATCCGGCTCGAGGACACCCCGCAGCCGCTGTACCGACTGCTGGTCCTCGCCCATCTGCTCAGCGCCCGTATCCGCGGCTCGGTCGCCGTGGCCACCGCCCGCGCCCTGTACGAGGCGGGGCTGCGCGACCCGCGCCGCATGGCCGGCGCCGACCGGCAGGAGCGGGTGGACGCGCTCGGCCGGGGCGGCTACCGCCGCTACGACGAGCGCACCGCCACCCAGCTCGGTGACGCGGCCCGCCTGCTGACCGAGCGGTGGGGCGCAGACCTGCGCCGGCTGCGCGATGAGGCGGACGGCCGGGTCACGGACGTACGGCGGCTGCTCCAGGAGTTCCCCGGGGTCGGTCCGACCGGCGCGGACATCTTCCTGCGCGAGGCCCAGCGCGTGTGGACCGAGGCGGCTCCCTTCCTGGACCGCAAGGCCCTCCAGGGCGCCGGGCGCCTCGGCCTGCCGGAGGACCCGGACCGGCTCCTGGACCTGGCCGACGGCGCGGAACCGGCCGTCCTGGCGGCGGCGCTGGTGCGCGCGGCGGTGGACGAGGAGGTCGTGCGGGACACCCTCGGCCGCGCGGGGTGAGCGCGGCCGGGGCCCCTCACCCGAACAACCCCGTGCGGCTGGTGGGCCCGCGGGTGCGGTGGTGCGCTGAGGACACCGTTTCCCGTCCCAGGAGGCATCCCGCGATGAGCCGTCGTCCGTCCCACCCCGTCCGTCTCGTGGCCTCCGCCCTGGCGGCGGGCGCGCTGCTGACCACAGCGGCCTGCTCGGACGACGGCGGGCAGAAGGCCGCCTCGGACACCGCCGCCCAGGCCCGGGCCGCGGAGCGGGACGCGGCGAAGAGGCAGCCCACGGGCTCCCCCACGACGGTGCCGACGGACTCCCCCGCCGGGTCGCCCACCGCCTCCCCTTCGGCCCTCACCGAGTCCGGCGCGAAGGCGGCCCTGCTCACCGAGGCCGACCTGGAGGGCGACTGGAACCAGGTCCAGGACGCGGACAAGTGGCGCGACCGGCTCCTGGTCGGCGAGGTCGACGTCTCCGACTTCCTCACCGCCAAGGCCGACGCGGCCGAGTGCCAGGAACTGCTCGACGCCCTCTACCGCGACGACCTGCTGGGCGAGCCGTCCGGCCCGTCGGCGCTCACCGGGTTCGAGCAGGGCGACTCACGCCTGCTGGAGCAGGTCGCCGGCTACGACCGCGCCGGGCTGGACGACCGTTTCGAGTGGCTCGACTCCCTGCCGCAGACGTGCGACCGGTTCACCGCGACCGACGACGCGGGTGAGGAGCGGACGGTCGAGGTGACCGAGGCCTCGGTGCCCGAGGTGGGCGACGCCCGCGAGGGCCTGCACGTGACCGTGCGGGGCACCGCCGCGGACAACCCGGCCACCCTCTCGCTGGACGTCGTCGCCATCCGCGTCGGGACCGCCGCCCTCACCGTCACCGGCGGCGGCCTGGACGGCGACGAGGCGGCCTCCGTCGAGCAGGCGGTCCGCCAGGGCACCGAGCGCCTGAAGACCGTCCTGGACGGCGGGACTCCCTCGCCGCAACCCACCGACCTGGACTGACGCGCACGCGAGGCCACCCGTCGACCGGGCCCCCGCCGCCCTGCCCCGGCCCGCGTTTCACGCGAAACCCGGACAGTGTGATCACCGGTCGGCACAATGGAGCGGCGGACGACGCCGAGCGGCGTGGCACCGGTCACAGTCCCGGAGCGCCGCCCGGGAAGCGGGAACGGCTGAAAGTATGATCAAGCGATGTCTGACATGACCGAGACCACGCCGGGCTGGCTGTCGACCGACGAACTGGAGATGGCACGCGCGCGCATGCCGATCCTGTACGTCGAGGCCGTACCCGTGCGCGTCGACGACAGCGGAGAAGTGACCAGCGTCGGCCTGCTCCTGCGCATCGGACCGGACGGGACGGTCAGCCGGACGCTGGTCTCCGGCCGGGTGCTGCACCACGAGCGGGTCCGGGACGCCCTGCTGCGGCATCTGGAGAAGGACCTCGGCCCGGTGGCGCTGCCGCGGGTGCCGTCCTCGCTGCAGCCGTTCACGGTGGCCGAGTACTTCCCCACCCACGGTGTCACGCCGTACCACGATCCCCGGCAGCACGCGGTCTCCCTCGCCTACGTCGTGCCGGTGGCCGGTGACTGCCGGCCCCGGCAGGACGCGCTGGACCTGGTCTGGTTCGACCCGCGGGAGGCCCTGTCCGAGGCGGTGCAGAGCGAGATGCCGGGCGGGCACGGGGTGCTGCTGAAGCAGGCGCTGGCCCACGTGGGCTGCGTGATCTGACCGTTCCCCGCCCTTGTTCCGCCGGCCGCCCCGGCCCCTACTCCCCCGGCCGCTCCCCGTCGCTCAGCTGCGGGTCCAGGTCGTCCCGGAGCAGGCCCCGGGACCCCGTCTGCCCGGTGCGGTAGGCGGAGCGGGCCACCAGGTGGGAGGCGACCGGTCCGGTGAGGAACTGGAAGAAGACGATGAGCGCGAGCGTGCCCATGTCGATGCCGTGGCGCAGCCGCAGCGCCACGCCGACCAGGACGAGGAGCGTCCCGAGGGTCTGCGGTTTGGTGGCGGCGTGGCTGCGGGAGAGCACGTCGGGGAAGCGGAGCATCCCGATCACGCCGAGCAGGCACTGCAGGCAGCCGAGGAACAGCAGCACCGCCCCGGCCAGGTCGGCGGCCTCGGCCCAGGCGCTCACCGGTGGTCCTCCGTGCCGTCCGCCCGCAGCGAGGGCCGGTCGCGTACGGCGATGAAGCGGGCGATGCCCACCGACCCGGTGAAGCCGAGGAAGGCGAGCACCAGCATCACCGGGAAGTAGAAGGCGTCGCCGTCGTGGGCGGACTTGACGGCGATGCCGGCGATGATGAGGGCCGCGGCCACGTCCAGGGCGACCGCGCGGTCCAGCATCGAGGGCCCGTACCAGACGCGGTACAGCAGCAGCGCCCCGGCGACGAGGATCATCACGAGCGAGGCGACCAGCATGGCCTCCTCGACGGCGTGCAGGGTGGTCACGGCGAGGGGTCCCCTTCCGGTGCGGGGCGGGCGACGTGGGCGACGTCCTCGGCGGTGCCGAAGGCGCGGGCGACGAGTTCCTCCATGCGCCACACCGACCGCTGGGCGCTCTCGATCTCGCCGGGGTCGTCGGCGTCCAGGACGTGCAGGAACAGGGTGGCCGTCGAGCGGCGCACCTCGATCACCGAACCGCCGGGGACGTTGGAGACGGCGACGGCGGTGGCCGTGAGCATCAGGTCGCTGCGCACCCGCAGCGGGACGGCGACGACCGCGGCGTGGTAGGTGCCCTTCGCGAAGATCTGCCGCGTGACCTCGACGCTGGAGGAGAACATGTCGTACAGCAGGTAGGCCGCGAGCCGCAGGATGCCCAGCGGGCGCAGCCTGAGGCCGAGGTCGACGGCCGGCAGCGGGAAGGCGAGGCACAGGCACACCGCGACGACGACGCCGTTGACGAGGTTGGCCCAGGACAGGGTGCCCCACAGCAGGACCCAGATGACGGTGAGCCAGGCGATGAGCGGCAGGTCGAGGATGCGCCTGCCGCGGCCGACGCGGAAGGACCAGCTGTAGGGGGAGCGGTCACGGAAGAGGTCGCTCACCGGCCGAGCACCGCCTCGACGTAGGGGGTACGGGCGAGGAGTTCACCGGCGGCGGCCTCGGTGAAGGTGGTGAGGGGGCCGCCGAGCACGGTGTACGTCAGGCCGAGGGCGACGGCGGCGCCGGTCGCCACCAGCATCGGCCAGGGCAGCCGCTTGGTGGTGATGATGGTCTGGCCCAGAAAGCCCGCCGGGACCACGGCACCCGCCGGTTCCGGCAGGCCGCTCCCGGCGCCGCTCCCGGCCCCCGCCCGGCCGGCCTTGTCGTCCTCGTCGTCGCCCGGCTCGTCCTCGGCGGACTCCAGCACCCTGCCCTCGCCGTCGTACCCGGGTGGCGCGTCGCGCCAGAACGCGAGGTTCCAGACCTTCGCCATGACGTACAGGGTGAGCAGGCTGGTGGCGGCGGACCCGGCGACCAGCGCCCACGCCCAGCCGCCGCCGTTGTCGACGCCCGCCCGCATCAGGCCCAGCTTGCCGATGAACCCGGACAGCGGGGGGATGCCGGCGAGGTTCATGGCGGGCACGAAGAACAGCACGGCGAGCAGCGGCGCGGTCTCCGCCAGGCCCCCGAGGCGGGTGAGTTCCGTGGTGCCGCCGCGCCGCTCGATGAGGCCGGCGACGAGGAAGAGGGTGGTCTGCACGGTGATGTGGTGGGCCACGTACACGATCGCCCCGCTGATCGAGCCGCGTCCGGCGAGCGCGATGCCGAAGACCATGTAGCCGATGTGGCTGATGAGGGTGAAGGACAGCACGCGTTTCAGGTCGGTCTGGGCGACCGCGCCGAGGATGCCGATCACCATGGAGGCGAGCGCGGCGAGCATCAGCAGGTCGCCGAGGCGGTGGCCGGGGAAGAGCAGGGTCTGGGTGCGCAGCATCGAGTAGACGCCGACCTTGGTGAGCAGTCCGGCGAAGACGGCGGTGACCGGTGCGGGCGCGGTCGGGTAGGAGTCGGGCAGCCAGGCGGCGAGCGGGAACACCGCGGCCTTGATGGCGAAGACCGTCAGCAGCATGGCCTCCAGCAGGGTGCGCGCGCCGACCGGGACCTCCTGGAGCCGTCCCGCGAGCTGGGCGAAGTTCACGGTCCCGGCGACCGAGTAGGTCATGGCGATGGCGACGAGGAAGAGCACGGAGGAGAACAGCGAGATGATCACGTACGTCGCTCCGGCCCGGATGCGGGTCGCGGTGCCGCCGATGGTGAGCAGGACGAAGCTCGCGACGAGCATGATCTCGAAGCCGACGTACAGGTTGACGAGGTCTCCGGCCAGGAAGGTGCAGGAGACGCCGGCCACGAGGATGAGGTAGGCGGGGTGGAAGACGCCGACCGGGGTCTGGTCGTCGCGGTCGGCCATGCCCTGGCCCAGCGAGTACAGGTGGACGAGCAGGGTGACGGCGCTGGACACGGTGAGCATCAGGCCCGCGAGCCGGTCGGCGACGAGGGTGATGCCGACCGGCGGCGCGAAGTCGCCGAGGTGCACGACGAGCGGACCGTCGCGGTCGGCGGCCACCATGAGGACCACGGAGAGCACCAGGACCGCGCCGAGCACGGCGAGGCTGATGAAGCGCTGGAACCGCTGGAGGCGGGGGCCGATGGCCAGCTTCAGGCCCGTGACGCACAGGGGCAGCAGGACGGGGAGGGGGACGAGGGCGTTCACCTGGTTCCTTCCGTGCCGGCGCCCTCTGGGTCGTCGGGCTGGTCGGGCGGCGGGTGGCAGGAGTCCTCGCCGGGACGGGAGTCGGGCTCGCGGCCGGTCTCCTCGGGGTCGTTGGAGGGCCCGGCGACGCGTGCCGGTGCCGGGCCGGGCCGGCCCGCCGCGTCGGTGGAGCCCCGCTCCCGCCCCTCGCGGTAGTCCTCGGGGTCGGCGCCGAGGATGTCGTTCCACAGGTTCCCGGAGACGTCGGTGGCGCGGGCCTGGTAGGCACGCTCCTCGCGGACCCGGCGGCGCAGCCGTTTGCGGGCGGCGCGGTAGCGGGCGTCCAGTTCGGGGTCGGTGCCGGGTTCGGCGCGTGCCTCGCGGTAGCGGTCGCGCAGTTCGCCGCGCCGGTGGAGGAACTCGGCGCGCAGGGCGACCAGCCGGTCCTCGGTGTCGTCGCTGATCTCGTCGGAGCCGGTGACCTGGTGGCTGCGGTAGGCCATGGCGAGCAGGAACGCGGTGGTGGCGAGGGTGATGACGATCGCGGTGAGGGCGATGGCCTGCGGCAGCGGATCGGTGACGCGGTTGCGGATGACGTACGGGTAGAGCAGCGGCGCGGCGCCCGCGCTGCCGGTGGAGGCGAGGACGAGCAGGTTGACGCCGTTGCCGAGGACGACCGCGCCGAGCAGGATCCGGGTCAGGGACCGGGTCAGCAGCAGGCTGGTGCCGACGGCGCTGAGGACGGCGGCGGCCACCAGGAGGGCGAGGCTCACGGTCATGCGGTGCCCGCCTCCGGTCCCCGGGCGCGCCGGCCGGCGGCCCGTTCGATCTGGCGGTCGATGCGGGCGCCGAGGGCCCGCACGATGTCGAGGACCACGCCGAGGACGAGGAGGTAGACGCCGCAGTCGAAGAGGACGGCGGTGGACAGGTGGGCGTCGCCCCACACGGGCAGGTGGCCGTGCCAGGTCCAGCCGTGCAGCACGGTGCCCTCGGCGAGGCCGCCCAGCGCGACCCCGGTGGACAGGAACAGGCCGAGGCCGGTGAACAGGCCCGGTTTGAAGGGCACGGCGTCGGCGAGTTCGTGCCGTCCGCCCGCGAGATAGCGGGCGATGAAGGCGACGCCGGCGGTCAGACCGGCGACGAAGCCGCCGCCCGGCAGGTTCTCCGCGCACATCAGCAGGTAGACGGAGAGGACGAGGATGGGGTGGAAGATGAGGCGCGCGACCACTTCGAGTACGAGGGAGCGCCGTTCGGGGGCGAGGGTGGAACTGGCGGCGAGCCAGGTGCGTTCCGGCGCGCCCTCGTCGCCGCTGGGCAGGCCCGCCGACTCGTACGAGCCGGCCCGCCAGGCGGTGCGCAGGCCGGCGTGCGGGTGGTCCCCGGGCAGCGGCAGTACGGGCTGTTCGGCGTCGTCGGTGCGGCGGTGCAGGTAGATGAGGCTGGTCACGCCGATCGCGGCGGCGGCGAGCACCGCGGACTCCCCCATGGTGTCCCAGGCCCGCAGGTCGACGAGGATGGTGGCGACGACGTCCTTGAGCCCGTGGTGGGCGGTCTCCTCGACCATGGCCGCTCCGGCGCTCTCGGCCCGTCGGTGCCCGGCCATGATCCAGACGACGACGGCGACGGCGGCTCCCCCGGCGAGCGCCACCGGCATCCGCAGGACGCGCCGCGAGCGGCTGTAGCTCTCCTCGAAGTGCACCGGCATCCGGCGCAGCACGAGCACGAAGACGATCATCGAGACCGTCTCCACGCAGAACTGGGTCAGCGCGAGGTCGGGCGCGCCCTGGGCGACGAAGAGCAGCGCGGTGCCGTACCCGGTGAGGCCGGCCAGCACGACGGCCTTCATCCGGCGCCGCACCCCCAGGCACAGCAGGGCGGCGGCGCAGGTCAGCAGCGCCACACCGCCCTGGGCCGGGTGGTCCCACAGCCGCGGCGCGGGCACCGAGGTCCAGGGTTCGTCGGCGACCAGGACGGCGATCTGCCCGGCGAGGACCACGCTCATGGTCGTCACCAGGTACACCGACAGCGAGCCGCGCTGCACGAACCCGGTGCACTGCAGGGCGGTCCGCTCCAGGGCGAGCAGCGACCGCCCGAAGATCCGGTCGGCGGAGCGCCAGGCGAGGGCCTGCCCCACCCGCTGTACGGGGCTCGCGGCGAGGAACAGCAGGACGCCGCCCGCCCAGGCCGCGCAGGACAGGCCGAGGGCGAGGCCGGCGCCGTGCCACAGCGCGAGGTGGTACGGGTGGGCGGGTGCGGGGAACTGCCCGGCGTAGGTGCCGAGGAGCCCTTGCAGCCAGGCCGTGCCGGGTCCGAGGACGAGGCAGGCCAGGGCCAGTACGGCGGGCGGTGCGAGGAAGGCCGGGCGGACGGCGTGCGCGTCGGTGTCCGGGAGGCCGGGTTTGCGGGCGAAGGCGCCCCACAGGTAGCGCAGGGTGTAGGCGGTGGTCAGGGCCGAGCCGACGACGGTCGCGGCGAGCGCCCAGCGGTCGGCGGTGGTCCCGTCCAGGAGGGACTGGAAGGCGGCCTCCTTGGCGGCGAAGCCGAGCAGCGGCGGTACGGCGGCCATGGACAGGCCGGCGGTCACGGCGACCGCGCACACGGCGGGCAGCCGCCGTCCGAGTCCGGAGAGTCCGCGCAGGTCACGGGTGCCGGTGGCGTGGTCGATGATCCCCGTGACGAGGAAGAGCGGGGCCTTGAACAGGGCGTGGCCGAGGATCATGGCGGTGGCGGCGAGGCCGGTGTCGTGGCGGCCCGCGCCGGTGAGGACGGTGAGGAAGCCGAGCTGGCTGACGGTGCCGTGGGCGAGGACGAGTTTCAGGTCGTTCAGGCGCAGCGCCCGCCAGCCGCCCAGCAGCATCGTCGCGGAGCCCAGGACCAGCAGGAGCGGTCGCCAGGGTGTGACCTCCGCGAAGGCAGGGGCGAGCCGGGCGATGAGGTAGACACCGGCCTTGACCATCGCGGCGGCGTGCAGGTAGGCGCTGACCGGGGTGGGGGCGGCCATGGCGTTGGGCAGCCACAGGCTGAAGGGCCAGATCGCGGACTTGGACAGGGCGCCGACGAGGATCAGCGTGATCGCCGTGGACAGGGCCGCCGACGCGGGCGGCGGGTCGGCGAGGATCGCGGAGATCCGGTAGGTGCCCGCCTGGTGACCGAGAATCAGGAAGCCGACGAGCATGGTCAGTCCGCCGAGCGTGGTGACCGTGAGGGCTTGCAGGGCGCTGCGCCGGTTGCGCTTGTGGTCGCTGGTCTGGCCGATCAGCAGGTAGGAGAAGACCGTGGTCAGCTCCCAGAAGATGTAGAGCAGGACCAGGTCGTCGGCGAGGACCAGGCCGAGCATCGCGCCGGCGAAGGCGAGGAGACTGCCGGCGAACCGGCCCAGTTGCCGGGAGCGGTCGTCGAAGTACGAGGCGCAGTAGACGAGGACGAGGGTGCCGACGCCCGCGGCGAGCAGCACCATGAGTTCGGCGAGGGCGTCCAGCCGCAGCGCCCAGTCCACGTGGTAGGCCGGCAGCCAGGCCCACACCGTGGTGTCCGCGCCGCCCTCGGCCGTGGTGGTCCACCGGGTGGCCGCCCAGACGGCCGCCGCCGCGGGGGGCAGGGCCAGCACGAGGAAGGCGCGGGTTCCGCACCACTTCACCAGCGGCCCGGCGCACAGCGCGAGCGCGAAGTGGCAGAGGATGAGTGCGGACACCTGACAGTGATATATCGGGCATCTCGCCTGATCGCCCAGGCACGCCGCAGGAAAGACAATCGAGGGGCGGTTTCGGATCTCTCCGAAACCGCCCCTCGATCAGCGACTGTCTCCAGTCGGGACGACAGGATTTGAACCTGCGACCCCTTGACCCCCAGTCAAGTGCGCTACCAAGCTGCGCCACGTCCCGTTGCCCGTCTGACCTGGGGGTTTCCCCGGCCGTACGCGCAGGAAAACCATACCGCACTCGGGCCGGTGGTCGCGCACCGCTTTCCGGCCCGGTCCGCGCCGCGCGGCCCGGAGGGATTTCAGCCGCCGGCGGGCAGTCCCAGCCGGGGGTGGGCCTCCAGCAGGCGGGGCGGGGCCGCCTGGCGCCAGGAGTCGGCGAGGATGTCGCGCAGCTCGTCCTCGCCCTCCAGGGCGGCGAGGCGGGCCCGGACCCAGGCGAACTGCGCCTCGTGGCCGGCGATCCAGAACTTCTCCGGCTCGGCCAGCACGAGTTCGTCGCGCTCCTCCTTGGGGCAGCGCACCGCGAGGGAGGTCTCGTCCTCCGGCAGCGTGGCGAACATCTTGCCCGCGACCCGGAAGGTGGGCATGTTCCAGGCGGTCTTCTCCGTCGTGTCCGGCAGGGACAGGGCGATACGGCGTACGTTTTCTGCGTCCGGCATGTCAGGCACCGTAGCCGCCGCCACTGACAATCACCCGGCGGCGGCCGGGGCGCCGATCCGCTTGTAGTACAGCGTCGTCGACCGCAGCCGCCCGCCCGGGTCCGCCGCGTAGTCGGGGATGGTCCCGGCCCGCGTCCATCCGGCCGAGCGGTAGAGGTGCTCGGCGGGGCTGTCCGTCTCGGTGTCCAGGTGGAGCAGGGTGACGCCGGCCGCCGCGGCCGCCTCCTCGACGGCGGCCAGGAGGCGGCGGCCCAGGCCCCGGCCCCGCGCCCGGCGGGCCACCATGAGCTTGACCAGCTCGGCGCGATGGCGGCTGTTGGGCTTGTCCGGCAGGGCGAGACTCACCGTCCCGGCCACCCGCTCCCCCTCGTACGCCACCCAGACGGCGAGCCGCCCGGCGGCCACGGCGGCCACGCGCCCCCGCCACCAGGCGGCGGCCTCGGCGTGGCCGAGCGGGGCGAGGAAGCCGACGGAGGCGCCGCCCCCGACGGTGTCGGCGAGGAGGCCGGCCAGCTCCTCCACCAGGGCGTTCAGCCGGTGTTCGTCGACGCGGCCCACGATCACGGCACCACCGCCAGCACGTAGCGGACGCCCTCGGGCCCGGCGCACCGGAACCTGGTCGGCCCCCACACCCGCATCCGCAGGCAGTCCCCGGTATCGAGGTGGTGCGCGACGTCCTGGGCCGTCACCTCCAGGGACCCTTCCAGCACCCAGAGGTGCTGTTCCAGGCCCGGCACGGGAGGCCGGTCGTAGGCGATGTCGGCGCCGGCGGCCAGCCGTCCCTCGACGAGTTCGGCGCGCAGCGCGGTGTGCGGCGGGGACACCGAGCGGCGGACGAACCCGGCGGACCGGTCCTCCCACAGCGGCTGTTCCGCGACCCGCACCAGCGGCGCCGGCTCCCCCTCGACCTCGCCGAGCAGGCGCGACATGGTCCGTCCGTAGACCGCGCAGAGGCGGTTGAGGACGGAGGCGGTGGGGCTGGTCTCGGCCCGCTCGGCCCGGGACAGCGTCGACCGGCTCACTGAGCTGCGTTCCGCCAGCTCGTCCAGGGACCAGCCGCGTTCGGCCCGCAGCTCGGCCAGCCGGGCGGCGAGGCGGATGTCCACGGGATCGGGAGCGCCTGCATCCTGTCTCATATTCGGGAGGCTATCCCGAATATGAGACAGGCGGGTTACCGGAACCTCACGCCCGCGCCGCCTCGTCGAGTGCGTCCAGGACCGGGCGGATCAGCGGGTGCTCCTCGGCCCCCCGGCGTACGGCCGCGAAGACGCGGCGGGTGGGCGCGATGCCGTCGACCGGACGGACGACGACGCCCGTGAGGTCCGTACCGTGCAGGGCGGAGCGCGGGACGAGGGCCACGCCCGCGTCGGCCGCGGCAAGAGACACGACGGCCCGGAAGTCGTCCGAGGAGTGCTCCATGCGCGGCTGGAAACCGGCGTTCTCGCAGGCCAGGACCACCACGTCGTGGCAGGGATTGCCCGGGTAGGGGCCGATCCAGGCGTCCTTGGACAGCTCCGCGAGCGGCACCTCGTCCGCGTCGGCGAGGCGGTGGCCGACCGGCACGACCGCGTCGAAGGGCTCGGCGTACAGGGGCACGTGGGTCAGACGCGGGTCGTCGGCGGGCGGCGCCCCGCGGTACTCCACGGCGACGGCCACGTCCACCTGCCGGTCCAGGACCATCGGCAGACTGGCGTCGCCCTCCGCGTCCCGCACGCGGATGCGGATGCCGGGCGCCGTGGCGGCGAGGCGGGTCAGGGCGGGCGCGACGACCAGGGCGATGCCGGTCGCGAAGGAGGCGACCGTGACCGTCCCGGCCTCGCCCGAGCTGTACGCCGCGAGTTCGGCCTCGGCGCGCTCCAGCTGGGCGAGGACGGCGTTGGTGTGGCTGAGCAGGATCTCGCCGGCCGGGGTGAGCCGTACGCCCTTGGCGCCGCGCTCGACCAGGCGGTGGCCGGTCTCCTGCTCCAGGGCGGCGAGCTGCTGGGAGACCGCCGACGGCGTGAGGTACAGCGCGGCGGCAGCCGCCGTCACGGTGCGGTGGTCCGCCACCGCTCGGAGGATGTGCAGCCGCCGCGCTTCGATCACGGGATCGATTCTCTCACCCGGACGCGCAGGTCACGCCCGCCTCAGGCGTCCAGTTCCGCCCGTGCCGCCACGAAGGCGTCCACCGCGCGGTGCACGTTCTCGGTGGAGTGGGCGGCGGACAGCTGGACGCGGATGCGGGCCTGGCCCTGCGGCACGACCGGGTAGGAGAAGCCGATCACGTAGACGCCGCGCTCCAGGAGCAGCTCCGCCATGCGGCCCGCCTGCGACGCGTCGCCGATCATCACCGGCGCGATGGCGTGGTCGCCGGGCAGGATGTCGAAGCCCTCCTCCGTCATCCGGCGGCGGAACAGGGCGGTGTTCTCGGCCAGCCGCACCCGCAGGTCGTCGGCCGACTCCAGCAGGTCGAGGACCTTGAGGGAGGCGGCGGCGATCACCGGGGCCAGGGTGTTGGAGAAGAGGTACGGCCGCGAACGCTGGCGCAGCAGGGCGACGATCTCGGCGCGGGCCGCGACGTAGCCGCCGGAGGCGCCGCCGAGGGCCTTGCCGAGGGTGCCGGTGATGATGTCGACGCGGTCCATGACGCCGTGCAGTTCGGGGGTGCCGCGTCCGCCGGGGCCGACGAAGCCGACGGCGTGCGAGTCGTCGACCATGACCATCGCGTCGTAGCGGTCGGCCAGGTCGCAGATCTCGGCGAGCGGGGCGACGTAGCCGTCCATGGAGAAGACGCCGTCGGTGACGATCAGCTTGCGGCGGGCGTCGCCGGCGGCCTTCAGCTGCGCCTCCAGGTCGGCCATGTCGCGGTTGGCGTAGCGCAGGCGCTTGGCCTTGGACAGGCGGATGCCGTCGATGATCGAGGCGTGGTTGAGGGCGTCGGAGATCACCGCGTCCTCGGGGCCGAGGAGGGTCTCGAAGACGCCGCCGTTGGCGTCGAAGCAGGAGGAGTAGAGGATCGTGTCCTCCTGGCCGAGGAACGCGGAGAGCCGGGCCTCCAGTTCCTTGTGGACCTCCTGGGTGCCGCAGATGAAGCGCACGGAGGCCATGCCGTAGCCCCAGCGGTCCAGCGCCTCGTGGGCGGCGGCGACGACCTCGGGGTGGTCGGCGAGGCCGAGGTAGTTGTTGGCGCAGAAGTTGAGGACCTCGCCGGGGCGGCCGCCGGCGGTGACGTCGACGGTCGCGGACTGCGGGGTGCCGATCACGCGCTCGGGCTTGTGCAGGCCGGCGGCGCGGATCTCGTCGAGGGTGGCGCGCAGGTCGTCGCGCACGGAGTCGAACATCGTGAAGCTCCTAGGAGTACGTACGTCTTACGCAGACGTCTTACGCGGTCGTCTTACGCGGTGGTCCTACACGGTGGTCCTACGCGGTGGTCCTACGCGGTCCAGTCGAGGATGACCTTGCCGCCCTTGCCCGCGGCGGCGTCGGCGAACGCGGCCTCGTGGTCGAGGTGGCTGTAGCGGCCGGTGATGACGGGGGCGAGGTCCAGGCCGCCTTCGAGCAGCACCGACATGGCGTACCAGGTCTCGAACATCTCGCGGCCGTAGATGCCCTTGATCGTGATCATGGAGGTGACGATCCGGGCCCAGTCGACGGGGAACTCCTCGGAGGGCAGGCCGAGCATCGCGATCCGGCCGCCGTGCGTCATGTTGGCGATCATGTCGCGCATGGCCTCGGGACGGCCGGACATCTCCAGGCCGATGTCGAAGCCCTCGCGCAGGTCCAGTTCGCGCTGTCCGTCGGCGATGGTCGCGTTCGAGACGTTCAGGGCGAGGCTGACGCCGACCTTGAGGGCGAGTTCCAGCCGCTCCTCGCTCACGTCGGTGATCACGACGTTGCGGGCGCCCGCGTGCCGGGCGAC
This sequence comes from Streptomyces sp. BK79, assembly GCF_044142145.1. Classification (NCBI taxonomy): domain Bacteria; kingdom Bacillati; phylum Actinomycetota; class Actinomycetes; order Kitasatosporales; family Streptomycetaceae; genus Streptomyces; species Streptomyces sp. BK79. The sequence continues at coordinate 94,035 of NZ_JBHVOC010000024.1, read as the reverse complement.
GGCGGCGGCCATCAGGCCGATCGGTCCGGCGCCGGTGATGAGGACGTCCTCGCCGACCAGCGGAAAGGACAGAGCGGTGTGCACGGCGTTGCCGAACGGGTCGAAGATCGCGGCCACGTCGAGGTCGACGGGGACGCGGTGCACCCAGACGTTGCCGGCGGGCAGCGCGACGTACTCGGCGAACGCGCCGTCCCGGCCGACGCCGAGGCCGACCGTGGCCCGGCACAGGTGGCGCCGTCCGGCCAGGCAGTTGCGGCACTTGCCGCAGACCAGGTGGCCCTCGCCGCTGACCCGGTCGCCGACCTTGATCTCGGTGACGTCCCGCCCGGTGTCGACGACCTCGCCGACGAACTCGTGCCCGGCGACGAGCGGGGTGCGGATGGCCTGCCGCGCCCAGCCGTCCCACGCCCGGATGTGCAGGTCGGTGCCGCAGATGCCGGTGCGCAGCACCTTGATGAGGACGTCACCGGGTCCGATGACGGGCTCGGGGACGTCCGCGAGCCACAGCCCGGGCTCCGCCTTCTCCTTGACCAGCGCCTTCAACGCTACGGCTCCTGACGGTGAGGTCCCGGCGCCGGGCATGCCGAAGCAGCCCGCGTCCGGGGAAGGGAGGGGAATCGCACAGCAATCTGCCGTACGACACCGCCCCCGGTCCATCGAGCCTTTCTTAAGCCCGGCCGCAGCTTTCCTTCACGCCGCCGGGGCCGGTCCGGCGGTTCACAGCGGCAGCCCGTCCTCCGCGCTGCGCTCGATGCGCCGTACGAGGTCGGCCGCCGCCGACTTGATCGTCGCCAGGCCCGTCTTCCCCCAGGCCCGGGGCCGCACGTCGGACGCCGACACCGTGCCCAGCACCGTCCCCGTGCTGTCGATGAGGGGGGCGCCGAGGTAGGAGCGGATGCCGAAGCCGTCCACGACCGGGTTGCCCGCGAAGCGCGGGTAGTCGCGCACGTCCTCCAGGACCAGGGCCTTGCGCCGGACCACCACGTGCGGACAGAAGCCGTGGTCGCGGGGCTGGAGCCGGGCGAACTCCGGGACGGTGCCGTCCCCGCGGGTCACCGGCGGGATGTCGGGCACCCTGAGGCCCGCGAAGAACTGCCCGCCCTCGACCAGGAAGTTGACCATCGCGTACGGCGCCTGGGCGAGATGGGCGAGATGGGCCGCGAAGACGTCCAGGACCGGGTCAGGGCGTTCCGCCAGACCGAGCCGGCGCAGCCGTCGCACCCGGGCGGGGGCCTCCCGGTCCTCGGGGGTGAGCAGCAGGCGTCCGACCGGGCGCGGCGGGTCGTAGCTCATGGGCGGGCTCCGTCGCTGTGGACGTGCGTCATCTGCGGCTCCGTGGCGGTGGGTGCGGGGGTCACCTGGGCATCACCTGTGGGCACCGAATCCGCTCGTGGCGGCCGGTGTGTGGGCGATGAGGTGGCGTACGAGGGTGAGCAGGGTCTGCACGCCCGAACTGGAGATCCGGGCGTCGCAGCGCACGATGGGGATCTCGGGGTGGAGGTCCATGGCGGTGCGCACCTCCTCGGGGTCGTAGCGGTACGCGCCGTCGAACTCGTTGACGGCGACGATGAAGCCGAGTCCGCGCTCCTCGAAGAAGTCGACGGCCGCGAAGGACTCCTCGAGCCGCCGGGTGTCGGCGATGATCACGGCACCGAGCGCGCCCTCGCACAGCTCGTCCCACATGAACCAGAACCGTTCCTGGCCCGGCGTGCCGAACAGGTAGAGCACGTGTTCGGGATCGAGGGTGATGCGGCCGAAGTCCATGGCCACGGTCGTCTCTAGTTTGTTCTCGATTCCGTCGAGGTCGTCGGTCGCGGCGCTGACCGTGGTGAGCAGTTCCTCCGTGCTCAGCGGCGCGATCTCGCTGACCGCGCCGACGAAGGTCGTCTTGCCCACTCCGAATCCGCCCGCCACCAGGATCTTCAGCGCGGTGGGGAAGGGGTCGGCGCTGTCGCCGTGGCCGTGGCCGTAGTCAGAGCTGTCGTCGTAGTCCATCGAGCACTGCCTCCAGAAGGGCCCGGTCCGTGGGGTCGTGGTGGAACGAGGCGGGGGGTTTGGTGGTCAGCGCGCCGCAGTCGACGAGGTCCGACAGCAGCACCTTGGTGACCGCCACCGGAAGCCTCAGATGAGCGGCGAGCTCGGCGACCGGGAGGGGCGCCCGGCACAGTTCGAGTGCCTGTGCGTGCTCGGGTCCGAGGTAACCGAGGGGGGTCGCCCCCGTGGCCATCACCTGGGACATCAGGTCGAGCGCGACGGTGGGCCGGGTACGGCCGTTGCTCACGGTGAAGGGGCGCACCAGCCGGCCGGCCGCGTCGTCGAGCCAGGGCCCGTCGCCGGCCGCGGCCACCCTCAAGGCCTCATCGCCGGGGGTTCGACGGCGTACTGCCGGGGGGCGGTGACGAGGTAGGGGCGGACGCTCTTGACCAGCATCGCCATCTCGTAGCCGAGGACGGCCGCGTCGGCCTCGCGGCCGGCCAGCACGGCGAGGCAGGTGCCGGAGCCGGCGGTGGTGACGAACAGCAGGGTCGAGTCGAGTTCGACGACGACCTGCCGGACGTCACCGCCGTCGCCGAAGCGGACGCCGGCGCTGCGGCCGAGGGAGTACAGGCCGGAGGCCAGGGCCGCCATGTGGTCGGCGCTGTCCGGGTCGAGGCCGTGGACGGACTTGACCAGGCCGTCGCAGGACAGGAGCACCGCGCTGGTGGTGTGCGGCACGCGCTGCACGAGGCCGCTCATCAGCCAGTCGAGGTCGGATACGTGGCCGGTGGGGGCTTCGCTGGCCATGGTGGATCGACTCCTTGGGGTACGAAGGTCTGGGGGAGCGCTGGTCGTGGTGGTGGGGGTGCGCGGGGAGCGGGGGGTGGTCGCGGGGCGGATCATCCGGCCGGGTCCCCGTGGGTCGGTTCCCTGGGCGGTGACGTCGGCTCCGCGGGGGCCGGCTCCCGGTGCTGCTGGGCCTCGGCGAGACCGATGCCGCGCTGGAAGGCCGCCATGAGACCGGGGTCGTGACCGGCGTACTGCTCGGGATCCTGGCGCGGTGCGGGGCCGCCCCGGAGCTGGGGGGCGATGTGTTCCTGGGCGCGGCGGCGGGGCAGCCCGGGCCTGCCCATCGTGCCGCGTACGGCACTGTGGCGCGGTACCGGCGGGGTGGCCGCGTGTTCGGCGAGCACGCCCCGGTCCTCGGCCCGGACACCGGGCACGGCGTCGGCCGGCGTGGGCCGCTCCCCGCGGGCGCCGCGCACGGGCAGCGGTACGGGCGCGCCGCGGTCGGCGCTTCGGGCCGGGACCGACGTGGGGGCGTCGGGGGCGGCCTGGGCGGTCGCGGCGGCCGCGGGTGCGGTGGTTGCCGGCGGGGTCGCGGTGGCCGCGGGCCGGGGCGGCGGTACGGGGGCCGCCGGTACGGGGGCCGCCGGTACGGGGGCCATCGGTACAGGGGCCATCGGTACAGGGGCCATCGGTACGGAGGCCGTCGGTGCGGAGGCCGGTACGGGCACCGGCTCGGCGCCTCCGGTGGGTTCCGCCGGGCGGCCCTCGGCGCCGGGGAGGGCGCCCGGCTCGGCGCCCAGCAGGGCCTGCGGCACGACCAGTACGGCCTGGACACCGCCGTAGATGTTGGTCTGCAGGCGGACGGTGATGCCGTGCCGCTTGGCGAGCTGGGAGACGACGTACAGTCCGATGCGGCCGTCCGCGAGCAGGCGGGCCACGTTGACCTGGTCGGGGTCGGCGAGCAGGGCGTTCATGCGGCTCTGCTCGGCGACGGGCATGCCGAGTCCGCGGTCCTCGACCTCGACGGCGAGGCCCGAGGTGACGAGGTTGGCCCGCATCAGCACCTGGGTCTGCGGGGCGGAGAACAGGGTGGCGTTCTCGACGAGTTCGGCCAGCAGGTGGATGACGTCGGCGACGGCGTGGCCGCGCAGGGTGCCGTCGATCGGGGGGACCAGCCGGACCCGGGAGTACTGCTCGACCTCGGCGATGGCGGAGCGGAGCACCTCGGTCATGTCGACCGGGTGGCTCCACTGCCGGCGGGAGACGGCGCCGCCGAGGACGGCGAGGTTCTCGGCGTGGCGCCGGATGCGGGTGGCGAGGTGGTCGACGTGGAAGAGGCCCTTGAGGAGGTCGGGGTCCTCGATCTCGTTCTCCAGCTCGTCCAGGATGGAGATCTCGCGGTGCACCAGGGACTGCAGGCGCCGGGCGAGGTTGACGAAGACCTCCAGCTTCTGTTCGCTGCCGGCCTGGCTGGAGAGCTGGGCGGCCCGGACGACGGCGGTGACGGCACCGTCGTGGGCGCGGGAGAGGTCGGCGGCGAGCAGTTCGAAGTCGTCCGCGTCGTCCGGGGGTCCGCCGCGCGGCTTGCGCGGGGGCGGCGTCTCTCCGCGTCGCAACGCCTCGACCACGGCGCGCAGATCGCCCTCCTGACGCGCGGTGGCGCGGCGCAGGGCGCCGACGCGCTCGTGCACGGACCGCGCGGCGCGGTCGGCCGCGACGGCGGCGATGGCCACGGCCGCGAGGGTCACCGAGACCGCTCCGGCGAGCATGCCCCACAGGACGAGGCCGGGCCGGACGCCGGTGGACCGGACGGTGAACAGGACGACCGCCGAGGCGCTGAGGGCGACCGCGACGGGCGGCAGCACGGCCAGACGCAGGAGGTGGGGCCGTATGTGGGTCTCGGGCAGCGCGGGGGCGGTGGGTGAGGACGGCCGGCCGTGCCGCCCGCCCTCACGGCGGTCTGCTCGCGCGGCCGGGGCGCGGAGGTGAGACATCGGGGTCCTCGTACTGGTCCGTTGGTCCGTCGGGCCCGGATCGGGCCCTGGTTCGCGCGTGGTGGCGGATGCCACGCGGACACGCGACGCCACGCGGGCACGCGTCGTCGCGGTGTCGACCGAGCGGACCGGGGATCCGGTCTACGTCGCCCGACGGACACTGACAGTAGTCGTCCGCGCATCATGTGCGGTGGGCAGTTGCCAAAGTCCCTCGGACAACGTCCCGCTCTGGTATGAGGCTTCGTACGACAGCCCGATAAGCCGGTGAAGCTTTCGTTCCACAAGCGCCGGAGACCGGTCCGACCCGATCAAGTTCGGTCACCGCGAGTGACGGTGGCGGCCCAACCGTGGGCGGCACCCCCTACGGCGCCGAACGAAGTCTTGACGCGGCAGTCCGCCGCATCCCGGGCGCGGTCACCGCTCCCCCGCCAGGTCGAGATCACCCCTGCCCGTCCCCGCCACGCCCTCAGCACTCCGAAGACGGCGCCAAGGACGCGCGATCGGACCCGATACCGCCCGCCACCACGGGTCCACCGGCAGCTTCCCCGTCGGCTCGAACGGCTCGCCCGGCCGCGGGAACGCCACCGCCTGGCCGGCCTCCTCGGCCGCGTCCTTCGTCCACTCCGCCGGCTCCGCCCACGGGTGCGGCGCCAGGTTGAAGCTCCCCCAGTGGATCGGCAGCATCACGCCGCCCGGAGTGCCGCCGCGCAGGTCGAGGTGGGCGCGTACGCCCTCCTCGGGGGTCATGTGGATGTCGGGCCAGAACTCCGCGTACGCCCCCAGCTGGATCATCGTGGCGTCGAACGGGCCGTGTGCGGCGCCGATGTCCCGGAAGCCGTCGAAGTAGCCGGTGTCCCCGCTGTGGTAGACGCGGTGCTCCTCCCCGGCGACGACCCAGGAGGCCCAGAGGGTGTGCTGGGTGTTGCGCAGCCCGCGTCCGCAGAAGTGCCGGGCCGGGGTGGCGGTCAGGGTGAGGCCGCCGACGCGCGTCGACTCGTGCCAGTCCAGCTCGCGCAGCCGGTCGGCGGACACGCCCCAGCGTTCGAGGTGGGCGCCGACGCCGAGCGGCACGGCGAACAGGGTGTCGGTGCCGGCCAGCGCCTTGATCGTGGGCATGTCCAGGTGGTCGTAGTGGTCGTGGGAGATCACGACGACGTCGACCGGGCCGAGGGCCGCCAGGGGCACCGGGACCGGGTGCAGCCGCTTGGGGCCGGCGAAGGGGACCGGGGAGCAGCGCTCGCCCCACACGGGGTCGAAGAGCACCCGCTGCCCGTCGATCTCGGCGAGCACGCTGGAGTGGCCCATCCAGGTCAGCCGCAGCCCGCCGGCGGGCGGCCGGGCGAGGTCGGCGAGCGTGGTGGCGTGCACCGGGACGGGCCCTCGCGGGGCCCGGCGCGACCGCGCCTCACGGTCGAAGTAGATCTTGGCGAATTCCGTCGCCGACCCGGAGGGCCGGGTCCGGGCGGTGCCGCCGGGATTCTGGAAGACGCCGTCACGGAAGTGCGGCGATCTGCGGATGCGCGCCATGCGCTCGCCGCTCGGGTCCGCGCCGAAGGCCGCGGGCCGCGGCACACGGAGCCCCGGGTTCGGGGAACGGAAACCGGCCACGGTACCTCCAGGTGGAGTAGGTCAGGCTCACATTGTCGTCTCGTCCCGACGTCAGCTCGAACGACCGATGTCACATCAGTGTTCCCTCCGTCCGTCGTACCGGTGAGGGCGCCCGCACCAGCGCCCCGGACGCACACGAACACGACGACACGACCGACGGACAGGAAGGTGGCCCCCATGGCCCGCGTATCCCTCACCCCGCCCCGGACACTCCTCGTCCGCGCCATGGAGTGGTACTCCCGGCGCGCCTACGGCAAGGTCCTCGACCCCGGCAAGGCGCTCGCCCACAACCCGCGCGTGCTCTGGGGCGACCTGCGCTTCGAGCAGTCCGTGGCCAAGTGGAACAGGCTCGACTCCGATCTCAAGGCGCTCGCCGTGATGGCCTCGGCGGCCTCCATCGGCTGCTCCTGGTGCATGGACTTCGGCTACTGGGAGAACGCCGAGCGCGGCATGGACCGGCGCAAGCTCCACGACGTCCCGGTGTGGCGGGAGAGCGACGTCTACACGCCGCTGGAGCGGGACGTCATGGAGTACGCCGAGGCGGTGACGGCGACGCCGCCCACCGTCGGCGACGACCTCGCCGAGCGGCTGCGGGCCCGGCTGGGCGAGCCCGCGTTCGTGGAGCTGACGGCCATGGTCGCCGTCGAGAACCTGCGGTCCCGCATCAACGCGGCGCTCGACCTGACCAGTCAGGGTTTCAAGGACTCCTGCGACCTGCCCGCCGCCGGACCGACGGGAGCGGTGCCGGCCACGACGGACTGAGGACGGCGCCTGTATAGGGTGACGGGCGTGGTGAGAGTCCGGTTGAGCGTCGCCGAGCGGCGCGAGGAGCTGCTGCGCGCGGCGATCGAGCAGATATCGGCGCGGGGCGTGGCGGCGTTGCGGATCGCCGACGTGGCCGCCGCGCTCGGTGTCAGCAACGCGCTGGTGCTCTACCACTTCTCCACGAAGGAGAAGCTGGTCGCCGCGGCGTTCACGTACGCCGCCGAGGAGGATCTCGCCCACCTGCGCAAGCTGCTCGGCCGCCGTACGTCGGCGCTGCGCCGGCTGCGCGCGGCCGTGCGCTGGTACGCGCCGACCGGGCAGGCCAAGGGCTGGCGGCTGTGGATCGAGGGGTGGGCGGTCGCCCTGCGCGAACCGGCGCTGCGGGACGTCACGCGGGAACTGGACCGCCAGTGGAAGGCGGCCCTCGCGGAGGTCATCGCCGAGGGCGTGGCCGCCGGGGAGTTCACGTGCCCCGAGCCCCACGGCACCGCCCTGCGGCTGACCGCCCTGCTCGACGGGCTGGCCGTGCAGCTGACGTCGTACCCGGGCGCGGTGTCCCGGGCGCGGGCCCAGGAGTGGACGGACGAGGCACTCGCCCGGGAACTGGGCCTGGAACGCGAGGCGTTGACGACACGGCCCGGCTGACGGACGACCGCCCGCGCCCTCCCTCCCCCCTCCCGGCCGTCACGCCACCGTCGAGATCCACGTCTTGATGTCGTTGGGCGACAGCGCCCCCTTGGCGGTCACGTGGTCGCCCGACGACTCCCCGCGCAGCCGCCGCCCGATCCACGGGACCAGGTACTCGCGGGCCCACTGCACGTCGTCCCGCCGGACACCGAGGGTGCCGCGCGGCGGCAGCGGGGGCCAGGGCTGGTCCGGATCGGCCGGGACGGGGAGACCGAGTACCTGGCCCGCGCGCAGCGCGACCCGCGTGTGGCCCTCCGGGGACAGGTGCAGCCGGTCGGCGTCCCACGCCCTGCGGTCCTGGACGGTCCGCAGCGACCAGAGGTCGAGCACGGGGCAGCCGTAGCGGTCGGCGACGGCCCGGACGTGCCCGTTGTACGTGGCGATCTTGCCGCGCAGGCGCCGGAGGACGGGCACCGAGCGGGTGTCGAAGCCGGTCGTCACCAGGACGGTGCCGGCCGCTGCGGTCAGCGCCGCCACCGCCCGCTCGAACCGCTCGGCCACCTCGTCGGGGTCGGTGCCGGGCCGGATGATGTCGTTGCCGCCCGCGCAGAACGAGACGAGGTCCGGCGCGAGTTCGACGGCCCTCGGCACCTGCTCCGCCACGATCTGGTCGAGCAGCCTGCCGCGCACGGCGAGGTTCGTGTACGTGAAGTCGCCCTCGGGGCGCCGGTCCGCGAGCAGTACGGCGAACCGGTCGGCCCAGCCGACGAACGCCCCGTCGGGGCCGGGGTCGCCGACGCCCTCGGTGAAGCTGTCCCCCAGCGCCACGTACGACCCGATCACTGCTCTGCTGTCATTCTTCGAATCGTCTGCCACATCGGCCCATGATTCACCTCGGAATGTGACCTACGCGACCGTAGGAATGGGTTGACGGGCGGTGAGAAAAACCACGCCTAAAGTATTCACCAATTCAGGAATACGCCGAAGGCCGGACCCGGGGATCGGGGTCCGGCCTTCGGCGGCACTGGGCCTCAGACGTCAGACGTCAGACGTCAGGCACAAGGCGTCGGACGTCAGAGGGAGACGCCGTGCGAGCGCAGGTACGCGATCGGGTCCACGTCCGAGCCGTAGTCCGGGGTGGTGCGGATCTCGAAGTGCAGGTGCGGGCCGGTCACGTTGCCCGTGGCACCCGAGAGGCCGACCTGCTGACCCGCCGTCACGGACTGGCCGGCGGAGACGGAGAGCGAGGACAGGTGGGCGTACTGGGCGTAGTGGCCGTCGGCGAGCTGGATGACGACCTGGTTGCCGTACGCGCCGCCCCAGCCGGCCGAGACGACCGTGCCGGCGCCGACGGCCTTCAGCGAGGTGCCGGTCGGGACGACGAAGTCCGTGCCGGTGTGGTAGCCGCTGGACCACATGCTGCCGGTCTGGTGGTACGGGGTGCCGACGCTGCCGCCGGGCACGGGCGAGGTGAAGCCGCTGCCGGTGCCGGCGGACTGGGTGCTCGCGTTGGAGGCGTTGTCCGAGGAGGAGGCCTTCGAGGCGTCCGAGGACTTCTCGGCCGGCGCGGCCTTCTCGGCGGCCGGCTTCTCGGCCGGCTTCTCGGCGGCCGGCATCTCCGCCTCGGCGGAGGACGGGGCCGAGGGCTTGGCGGCCTGTCCGCCGAGCACGAGCTTCAGGCCGGGGTGGATCAGCGACGGGTCGGAGCCGACGACCTCGCGGTTGTCCGCGTACAGCTTCTTCCAGCCGCCGTCGACGTCCTGGTCGTCGGCGATCTTCGAGAGGTAGTCACCGCTCTTCACGGTGTACGTCCGCGAGTCCGCGTTCTTCTGGGCGGCGCTCTTCTTCGCCGACGCCGGAACGGACTGCACGGCCTGCTCGGAGACGGACTGCGCGGGAGCGGCGTGGGCGCCGGCGGCACCCATCAGCGGGAGCGCGAGCGCGGCGCCGCCGGTTCCGGCGACGGCTATGGTGCGGGTCAGGCGCATGGCCCTGGTACGGCGGTGCTTACCCTTCGCGGGCATGTCGTTTTCCTTCTCCGGCGCCTGCGAGGTGAGCTGTCGGGTGCGGGCTGGAGATGCCCGGCCGCGCCGAGACGCGGCTTTACCCCAAGCCGTTCCGGGAACCGGAACAGGCAGTCGTACCTGTGGGTCCCCCGCTCCTGCCGTGTACGGGTGGTGAGTGAGTGCGGGCTCCGGTCGGCGGCAGGATTAGGCGTCCGTCCGGATCGGTGGTGAACGTAAGGGACCAGGACGCGCAGCGACAAGCGAGAGGTTCCACGGGCGGGTGTTCCGATTGATCCTTTACGGGAAAGGCCGGTCACCCTCCGTCGATTTACGCAGTGCCGTTTCCGGCAAACGGCCTTGAGAACCGGTCGAATTACGTGAGCATGACCAACAACGCACCGTCACGGGTATGACGCTGCTCACGCGCCACCCCGCCAGCCACTCTTATTCCAGGGCCAGTTGGACGGAAGGTGGCAAGTCGGACAGAAGGCCCAGATGTGGTGCAGTCGGATGTCTCCGACGCCTTGGCCGGAGGTCCGTGCCGTATCGTCGACTCGTGCCCGTCGGCGAGCGGCGTCGGCGGGGCGGAGTGGGAGGAGCCCCCGTGACGCAGCAGGTGCCGTCGACCGAACCCGACCTGGCCGGGGTGCGCAACTTCCGTGACGTGGGCGGGCTGCCGACCGTGGACGGCCGGCGGGTGCGGCAGGGGGTGCTGTTCCGCAGCGGGCACCTGGCTCACGCCACCGGGGAGGACGCCGCGTTCCTGGCCTCGCTGGGCCTGCACACGATCTTCGACTTCCGCAACGCGGCCGACCAGAAGCTCGAGGGTCCGGACGTCGAGCTGCCGGGCGTGCGCAACGTGAACCTGCCGCTGAGCGACCCGGCCGACGGCGCCGAGTTCTGGAAGATGGTCCGCGACGGCGACCTCGACCAGCTGCGCGAGATCCTGGCGGACGACAAGGGCGCCAACCGCATGATCGACTCCTACCGCGCGATCATCAAGGAGCGCACCGCCGAGCACTCCCGGGTGGTGCACGCGCTGGCCGACGACAGCGTGCCCGCCCTGATGCACTGCGCGGCCGGCAAGGACCGCGCGGGCCTGTCGATCGCGATCACCCTGCTCGCCCTCGGTGTGGAGCGCGACGCCATCGTCGAGGACTACCTGAAGTCGAACGCCACGCACCGCCGCTACAAGGTGCGGCGCAGCAGCTCCGCCGCCTCCGCGTACTCGCCCGAGGTCATGGAGCTGCTCAGCCCCCTGTTCGACGCGCGCGCCGAGTACCTGGCGGCGGCGTTCGAGACCGTCGAGGAGACCTGGGGCGGTGTCGACGACTACCTGGAGAAGGGGCTGCGGATCACCCCGCAGACCCGGGAGCGGCTGCGCGAGCGCATGCTGGACTGAGCCCTCCCCCGCTCACGGGCGGGCTACTTGGCCCCCACCTCGAACAGCAGATAGAGGAAGCCGCCGAAGACGTGCCCCAGGGCGATGTAGATGAGCAGTCGCACCCACAGGGCGCGCGGGAACTTGTCCTGGACGGCGCTCATGGCATCTCTCCGGCGGTGAGGTGGTCCGGCGTGGTGGCGGGCCCCAGGCACAGGGCCGCCGACGGGCTCTGCAACAGGGTGTGCACGAAGAGGAGGTCGACCCCGTCGGCGTCCTGGGCGGCGATCCGGTGCGGGGTCAGGGAGTCGAAGTGCGCGCTGTCGCCCGGCCCCAGCCGGTGCACGGTGTCCCCGAGCCGCAGCCGGAGCCGGCCCCGCAGCACGTGGAGCCACTCCTCACCGGGGTGCACGCGCACGATGTCCCCTTGGGAGCCGTGCGGCACATGGACGCGCAGGGCCTGCATGCCGCGGCCGGCCCCGCCCGCCTGCCAGTACGTCCAGCCGCCCGCGAAGGTCGGCTCCATGGCGTCGGCCCGCACCACCGCGTCCCGGTCCGCGGCCGTCTCGCCGAGCAGTTCCGAGACGGTCGTACCGTAGACACGGGCGAGGGAGAGCAGCATCGGCAGCGAGGGCTGGCGCTGCCCGGTCTCCAGCCGGGAGAGGTGGGCCGGCGAGAGCCCCGCGGCACGGGCGGCCGTCTCCAGGGTGAGGGCGGCCCTGCGCCGCAGGGCACGCAGCTGCGGTGCCACGACGGACACCGCGTCCGCCGCCGCGTCCGGCGAGGGCGGACCGGTCTCGGGGGAGGTCATGCCTTCCATTCAGCCCCAGGATTGCCTGCGTGGCAATTTTTTTGCCACAGAGGCAAACCGGCGGAGGCGGGGGCCCGGCGCGTGCCCTCCCCGGCCGCTCCCTAGCGGTTGGCCACCGCCTGCCTCACCAGCGTCTTGCCGAAGTCCCACATCAGCCCGCCCCCTTCGTGCGCGTCGTCCATGACCTCGGTGAAGGCGTCGACGAACCGGTCCGCGTCGTCGCTGTCGATGATCAGCGGCGGGATCAGTTTGATCACCTCGAGGTGATCGCCGGAGACCTGGGTCAGGATCCGGTGGCGTTGCAGCAGCGGCACCACCACCATCTGCGCGAACAGTCCCTTCCGCGCGGCCTGGAGCATCGTCCAGCGGCTGCGCAGCTTGAGGGACCGGGGCCGGCCGAACTCGATCCCGATCATCAGGCCCCGGCCGCGGACGTCGGCGAGCAGCTCGTAGCGGTCGACCAGCTGAGCGAGCCGGGACTTCAGCCGCTCCCCCACCGCGGCGGCGTTGGCCACGATCTCCTCGTTCTCCATCACCGACAGCACCGCGAGCCCGGCCGCCATGGCCTGCGCGTTGGACCCGAAGCTCGCCGAGTGGACCTGTACGCGGTCCATCGAGGAGTACACCTTCTGGAAGATCCAGTCCTTGCCCAGCGTCGCCCCCACCGGCACGTAGCCGCCGGACAGCGCCTTGGCCACGCACACCAGGTCGGGTTCGACGCCGTCCTCGTGCTGGAAGGCGTAGAACTTCCCGGTCCGGCCGAGGCCCGTCTGCACCTCGTCGGCGATCAGCAGCGCCTTGTGCCGGTGCAGCAGGTCCTGGGCGGCGCGCAGATAGCCGGGCGGGGCCTCGTGCACGCCCTTGCCCTGGATGGGCTCCACGATCAGCGCGGCCACGTCGCCCCTGCCCAGTTCCCGTGCCAGGGCGTCCAGGTCGCCGAGGGGGACGGCGGTGTCCGGCAGCAGCGGCGCGAAGCCCTCGCGGAAACCGTCCTCGCCGTTGACGGACAGCGAGCCCGTGGTCAGCCCGTGGAAGGCGTGCGTGCAGTACAGGATCCTCGGCCTGCCGGTCGCGTACCGGGCGAACTTGAGCGCGGTCTCGACCGCCTCCGTGCCGCTGTTGCCGAAGAAGACCCGGTCCAGGTGCGGACTGTAGGAGAGCAGCCTCTCGGCGAGCAGTCCGGGCAGCGGCGGGCAGTCGAAGCGGGTCAGGTCGGCCAGCGAGGCGTCGAGGACGTCGTGCAGCGCCTTGCGGACGACGGGGTGGTGGCGGCCCAGGCCCATCACCGCGAACCCGGCGAGCATGTCCAGGTAGTCGTTGCCGTCCGCGTCCCAGAAGTGCGCGCCCTCGGCCCGCTCGTAGACCTTGTCGAAGCCGATGGTGCGCAGCATGCGCGGCAACTGGTGGTTGAGGTGCCTGGCGTGCAGCTCGTACCGCTCGGCTCCGCGCTCGGCCAGGAGCGCGGTGAGGTCGAACTCCTTGGTCATTCAGTTCTCTCCTTGCGCTGGCATGACGATCCGCCCGTCCCTTGCCTGTTCCCCGTCCCTTGCCTGTTCCCCGGCCCCCGCCTGTTCCGTGGCGGCCAGGCTCGCGCTGATCCGGCCGGCGATCTCGACCGGGGTGAGGCCGATGTCGGCGAGCACCTCGGCGCGCTTGGCATGGGCGAGGAACCGCTCGGGGATGCCGAACCGGCGCACGGGCACGTCGACGTCGGCGTCCTCCAGCGCCAGCGCCACCGCCGAACCGACCCCGGCCGCACGGCTGTTGTCCTCGACGACGGCCACCAGGCGGTGCCGGGCGGCCAGGGGCGCGAGCGCCGGATCGACGGGTTTGACCCAGCGCGGGTCGACGACGGTGCAGCCGGTGCCGCGGGCTTCGAGCAGCTCGGCGGCCCGCAGGCAGACGGGTGCCATCACACCGACGGCCACGAGCAGCACCTCGGGCCGGCCCGCGGCGTGCAGGACGTCCAGGCCGCCGACCCGCTCCACGGCCGGTACGGCCGGTCCGGCGGACTCCTTCGGGAAGCGCACCAGCGTCGGCGCGTCGTCGACGGCGACCGCCTCCCGCAGCTGGGCGCGCAGCTGGTCGGCGTCGCGCCGCGCGGCGATGCGCAGTCCCGGGACGACCTGGAGGACGGACATGTCCCACATGCCGTTGTGCGAGGGTCCGTCGGTGCCGGTGACCCCGGCCCGGTCCAGGACGAAGGTGACGCCGCAGCGGTGCAGGGCCACGTCCATGAGGAGCTGGTCGAAGGCGCGGTTGAGGAAGGTGGCGTAGACGGCGACGACCGGGTGGAGGCCGCCGGTGGCGAGGCCGGCCGCGGACACGGCGGCGTGCTGCTCGGCGATGCCGACGTCCCAGACCCGGTCGGGGAACCGCTCGGCGAAGGCGGCGAGGCCGACCGGGTGCAGCATGGCCGCGGTGAGCGCCACGACGTCGTCGCGTTCCTCGCCGATGCGGACGATCTCCTCGCCGAACACGGAGGTCCAGGACGGCGCGTCGGCGGGAGTGAGCGGCGCGCAGGTGAGCGGGTCCATGGCGCCGACGGTGTGGAAGTGGTCCTCCTGGTCGCGCAGGGCGGGTTCGTAGCCGCGGCCCTTCTCCGTGAGGCAGTGCACCAGCACGGGCCCGTGGAAGCGCTTCGCGCGCCGCAGCGCCGACTCGACGGCCCCGAGGTCGTGCCCGTCGATCGGGCCGACGTACTTCAGTCCCAGGTCCTCGAAGAGGCACTGGGGCGCGAAGGCGTCCTCGAAGCCCTTCTTCGCGCCGTGCAGGGCCTCGTGGACGGTGGTGCCGGCCACGGGGGTGCGCTGGAGGACGTCCTTGCCCCAGGCCGGCATCCGCTCGTAGCCGTCGGTGGTCCGCAGCGTCGCGAGGTGGTTGGAGAGGCCGCCGATGGTCGGGGCGTAGGAGCGCTCGTTGTCGTTGACGACGATGATCAGCGGCCGCTCCCCGGCGGCCGCGATGTTGTTCAGCGCCTCCCAGGCCATCCCGCCGGTGAGCGCGCCGTCGCCGATGACGGCGACGACGTGACCGTCCTCCCCCCGCACCTGGCGGGCCTTGGCGAGGCCGTCGGCCCATCCGAGCACGGTGGAGGCGTGGCTGTTCTCGATGACGTCGTGCTCGGACTCCTCGCGCGACGGGTACCCGGACAGCCCGCCCTTGCGGCGCAGCTTGGAGAAGTCCTGGCGTCCCGTCAGCAGTTTGTGCACGTAGGTCTGGTGGCCGGTGTCCCACAGGATGCGGTCGGCCGGTGACTCGAAGACCCGGTGCAGGGCGACGGTGAGTTCCACCACCCCCAGGTTGGGTCCGAGGTGTCCGCCGGTGCGGGCGACCGCGTGCACCAGGAAGTCACGTATCTCGTCGGACAGTTCGCCGAGCTCCGCCTCGGTCAGCGTCTTCAGGTCGCGTGGTCCCCGGATGCTCTCCAGAATCGTCACGCTCGGGGCCCCCTCACTCCCGGTTCGAGGAGACGGTCTCGCGCATGGCGCGCAGGGACTCCTTGAGGGAGCCCATGGTGGCCAGGACGGCGGTGGGCTCGTAGCCGCAGTGCGCCATGCAGTTGGCGCACCGCGGGTCCTTGCCGCGGCCGTACTTGTCCCAGTCGGTGTCCTCGATCAGCTCCCGGTACGTCGGGACGTACCCGTCGCTCATCAGGTAGCAGGGGCGCTGCCAGCCGAAGAGGGAGTAGTTCGGGATCGCCCACGCGGTGCACGGGAAGTCGACCTTGCCCTCGAGGAAGTCGAGGAACAGCGGGGAGTGGTTGAGCCGCCAGCGGGCCCGGTTGCCGCCCGAGAACGCCTTCTTGAACAGCTCGCGGGTCTGCTCCACCCCCAGGAAGTGCTCCTGGTCGGGCGCCTTCTCGTAGGCGTACGCGGGCGAGATCATCATCTCGTCGACCTTGAGGTCGTCGTTGAGGAAATTGAGGACCTCGACGATGGTCTGCGGGGTGTCGGTGTTGAAGAAGGTCGAGTTGGTGGTCACCCGGAAGCCGCGCCGCTTGGCCTCCTTGATGGCCTCCACGGCCTCGTCGAACACGCCCTCCTTCGCCACGGACTCGTCGTGCCGCTCGCGCAGTCCGTCGATGTGCACCGCGAAGGCGAAGTACGGCGACGGCTTGAACTTGTCCATCTTCTTGCGCATGAGCAGGGCGTTGGTGCAGAGGAAGACGTACTTCCTCTTGGCCACCAACTGGCGGACGATCTCGTCGATCTGAGGGTGCATCAGCGGCTCGCCGCCGGCGATGGAGACCATCGGCGCACCCGATTCGAGCACCGCCCCCACGGCCTGCGCGACCGGCATGCGCTGCTTGAGCACGCCGGCCGGGTGCTGGATCTTGCCGCATCCCTCGCACTTGAGGTTGCAGGCGAAGAGCGGCTCCAGCTCCACGATGAGCGGGAACTTGTCCCGTCGGCGGATCTTCTGTTCGGCCAGGTATGTAGCGACCTTGATGGACTGGCGCAGCGGCATGGCCATCTGGGCTCACCTCCGGGGGAGCGGCAAAGAACGGTGCCATTCGAAGAATGCGGGAAGAACGGATCGAAGGACGCGGAAAGCCGATATTCCACCGCGCACCGTGCCGATCCGGACGAGTTCGTGTTCTGGAGCGTCCACGACCACCCGGACGGCCGCAACCGGGCGCTCGCCCGTCCGGACGGCGCTCAGGAGCGTGGCCGCGGACTCCATGTCGACGGCGATCGCGCCGGTCGCGAGCAGGGCGGCGCGCTCGGGACCGCGCACGACGTGGTCCGAGCCGGTCAGCGGCCCGGTGTGGACGGTACGGCCGGGCACGGCCCGCGTGATCTCCTTGACCAGCCGGTCCGTGCCGGCGCAGGCGACGGTGGAGCGCGGGTCCCGGGTCTCCTCGGCGACGACCAGGTCACCGGGGTGCATGCCGGGGGCCAGTCCCGCGCAGAAGCCGGTGGCCAGCACCGCGGCGCCGTCGAGCGCCGGACCGGCCAGGGCCCGGGTGACCGCGCGCTCGGCGGCCCTGGGTCCCATGCCCGTACGCAGGACGGTGACCGGCCCGCCGGCGCCGCCGCGGTCGCCGGTGCGCAGGGCGAGGTGCTCGATGCCGAGCGCGCAGGCGATCAGCAGCGGGGACGGGCCGGTCTGCGGGTTCATCAGCTGCCCTTCACCTCGGCGGCGGACGTCTCGGTGGCGGGCCGCGCGGCGGTGGCCCCGTCCGCGCGGGGCTTGTGGGCGAAGGGATCCCCGTGGACGTACCGGCCGAGCGCGGTGAGCGGGAAGACCTGCCGGTAGAGGTGGTAGTTGATGGAGAAGTCCCAGGGGAAGCCGGTGCCCGTGAAGTAGGGCTCGTCCCAGGAGCCGTCCTCGCGCTGGGTGGCGGCGAGCCACGCGATGCCGCGTTCGACGGCCTTGGACTCCCGCTCCCCCGCCGCCAGCAGCGCCATCAACGCCCAGGCGGTCTGCGAGGCGGTCGAGGCGCCCCGGCCGCTCCACTCCCGGACGTACCGGTAGGAGCGCAGGTCCTCGCCCCAGCCGCCGTCGTCGTTCTGGACGGACTCCAGCCAGCCGACCGCGCGGCGGATCGCGGGGTGCGAGGTGGGGAGCCCGGCGGCGGTCAGGGCGGGGACGACGGAGCCGGTGCCGTAGACGTAGTTGACGCCCCAGCGGCCGAACCACGAGCCGTCCGCCTCCTGTTCGGCGAGGAGCCACCGGATGCCGCGCCGGGTGCGCGGGTCGTGGGCGAGGCCCTCCACGGCGAGCATCTCGACGACGTGCGCGGTGACGTCCGACGACGGCGGGTCAATAACCTCCCCGAAGTCGCAGAACGGCAGCCGGTTGGGGAAGGAGCTGGTGTTGTCGACGTCGAACGCGCCCCAGGCGCCGTTCTTCGACTGCATGCCGAGGTTCCAGCGCACCCCGCGGCCGATCGCCTTCTCCACCCGCTCCGGGTCGTGGTGCCGGACGCGGCGCAGGGCGAGGACCACCTCGGCGGTGTCGTCGATGTCGGGGTAGTTGTCGTTGTGGAACTCGAACGCCCAGCCGCCCGGCGGCAGTCCGGGCCGCTTCACCGACCAGTCACCGGGGCGGACGATCTGCTCGCCGAGCATCCAGTCCGCCGCCTTCACCAGCTGCGGGTGGTCGGCGGGCACCCCGGCGTCGGCGAGCGCGATGACGGCCAGGCAGGTGTCCCACACCGGGGACTGGCAGGCCTCGATCATCCGGGCGCCGTCCTCGCGCCACACGGCGAAGCGGTCCAGCGACTCCAGGCCCGCGCGCATCACCGGGTGTTCGAGGTCGTAGCCGAGGAGGTAGAGCGCGATGACCGAATAGACGGCCGGGGGCTGGATGCCGCCCCAGCAGCCGTCGTTCTCCTGCCGTTCGATGATCCAGCGGGCGGCGGTGTTCATCGCGGCCCGCCGCAGCCGGCGCGGGGCGACCCTGCGGTAGGCGTGCAGGGCCTTGTCGAGGCGCTGGAAGGCGCCGTCCCAGCTCGCCGCCGGCGCCAGGGGCCGGGGTGGGTTGGGGAGGTCCGGGTCGGTGTGCAGCTCGTCCAGCGGGAAGGGCGCCGGGCGCACCGGGCGCTTCGCGGAGACGATGGTGAGCGGCACGATGGTCTGCCGGGCCCAGCAGCCGAAGTCGTAGATGTTGAGCGGTACCCAGGTGGGGAAGTAGATCAGCTCGGGCGGGAGTTCGGGCAGGTCGTCCCACTTCCACCAGCCGAACAGGGCGAGCCAGATCCGGGTGAAGACGCGGGCGGCGGCGATCCCGCCCCGGGCCCGGACCCACTCCGAGGCCCGCGCCATGTGCGGCGCGTCGGGCGCGTCGCCGGCCAGGCGGAGGGCGACGTAGGCCTCGATGGTGGCGGACAGGTCGCCGGGGCCGCCGTAGAAGGTGGCCCAGGTGCCGTCCTCGCGCTGCTCGCCGCGGATGAACAGGGCGGCGGCGCGCGTGGTCTCCTCGTCGAGGATCCCCAGGAACTGGCGCAGTAGGAGGTCCTCGGCGTCCATCGTGACGTTCGTCTCGAGGTCGCCCTTCCACCAGCCCTGGGCGTCCTGCCGGGAGAGCAGGAAGTCGGTGGCGCGCCGGGTGGCGCGGGCGGCGGCTTCTGGTACCCCGGCCGCCGCGTCGGGGATCGTGATGTCGTTTTCGCTGGCCGCGGCTGCGAGGGGCTTCAGGGGTGCCCCGGTGCTTCCGTCGGTCGTCGCTGTCATGGCTTCCCCTTCGTGCAGTGTGCATACGGTGCTTCTGCTGTGGGTCCGCCGTCGGCCGGTGCTCGTCCTTCCCGCGACACCGGCCGGCGACTACGCGAGGGCTATTCGACCGATAGTGATCATCTCTTTCGTACGACGACGAAGTCCGCGAGCGCGACGAACATGTCCCGCACCCGGTCGGGCATGTCGACGGCGTCGAGGGCTTCGATGGCGATGGTGTGCTGGCGGCGCGCCTCGTCGGCGGTCCACTCCCGCCCGCCCGCTTCCTCGATGAGGGCGGCGCGGGCCGCGAACTCCTCCTCGGAGAAGTTCGCGAAGTCGCTGGTCTTGGCGTCGGCGGCGAGGATCTCGCCGAGCCGTTCGGAGGCGGGGCCGCCCGCCGCGAGGGCGGCGACGACCGGGAGGGACTTCTTGCGCTGGCGCAGGTCGCTCCAGGTCTGCTTGCCGGTGGCGTCCGGGTCGCCCCAGATGCCGAGCAGGTCGTCGACGGCCTGGAAGGCGAGGCCGAGGTGGTAGCCGTACTTCTCCAGGGTGTCGGCGGTGTGCTCGTCGGCGCCGCCGAGCACCGCGCCGATGGAGCTGGCGGAGGCGAGCAGCGCGCCGGTCTTGTTGCCCTCCATCTCCAGGCACTCCTCGACGCTGACGCGGTCGCGGTGCTCGTAGGAGATGTCCTGTGCCTGGCCGTCGATCAGGGCGCGGGAAGCCTTGGTCAGGCGGCGGGTGGCACGGCCGGCCTCCACGGTCCCGAGTTCCAGCAGCACCTCGTTGGCCAGTGCGAACAGCGCGTCGCCGACCAGGATGGCCTGGGCGGGGCCGTGCACCTTCCAGACCGTGTCGCGGTGGCGGCGCTGCTCGTCACCGTCCATCAGGTCGTCGTGCAGGAGGGAGAAGTTGTGCACCAGTTCCACGGCGACCGCGCCGGGGACGCCGACCTCGGGCGCCGCGCCGGTGACCTCGGCGGAGAGCACCGCGAGCGCGGGGCGGACGGCCTTGCCGCCGTCGCCGTCCGCGGGGTTGCCCTGGGCGTCGATCCAGCCGAAGTGGTAGGCGGCGACGGTGTCCATGGGGGGTGCCAGACGGTCGACGGCCGCCCGCAGGACCGGCGTGGCCAGGGTCCGGCCGCGCTCCAGGAGCGCGGTCACGTCCACCGTGGTCCTCGGAGCGGCCTTCGGGGCCGGGGGCACAGTGGGCACAGTCTTTCCTCCAGTTGCGGTACCGGGAGTGCGGGTGTCCGTCCCCCGCGGATCGGCCTTCACGCCGCCTCCTCGAAGAAGTCGGGCAGGAGGCCGCGGGACCGGCCCAGGGCGCCGAGCGCGGCGCCCGCCGCCCCGACACCGCTGCGAACCGCACTCTCCATGGTCGCGGGCCACCCGGTGGCGGTCCACGCTCCGGCCAGGTAGAGGCCGGGTGCCTTGGTACGGGCGCCGGGCCTCAGACGGCCGACGCCGGGGGCGGGAGCGAAGGTCGCGGTGCGCTCCCTGGTCACGAAGAAGTCCTTCACCCCGGCGCCCCGGGTGCGGGGCAGCAGCCGCTCCAGCTCGGGCAGGTACCGCTCGCGCAGGGCGGCCACGGGCTCGTCGATCTCGTCCTGCGCGGTCGACTGCGACAGCGCCAGGTACTGACCCTCCTTCAGCCCGGAGGCCTCGGTACGGTCGAACACCCACTGCACCGGGGTGCCGAGAGCCGTGAGGAACGGTGTGGCGAGCACCTTCCGGTCGTAGATCACGTGGATGTTGAGGATCGGCGCGGTGCCGATCTCCAGGAGGTCGTCCGGGGCGTCGAGGGCCCCGGCGGGCAGCAGGTCGTACGCCTCGCGCTGCGGTACGGCGAGGACGACGGCGTCCGCGTCGATCCGCTCGCCGGGCACCTGAACGCTCCAGCCGCCGTCGTCGTGCGCGTGGACGGAGGTGACGCGGGTGCGGACCTCGGTGCGCACGCCCGCGGCGTCGAGCTCCTCGCGGGCCAGCCGGTCGTGCAGGTCGCCCAGCGGGACGTGGGCCCAGCCGATGTCGGCGGCGCCCGGGTCGGACAGCAGGCCGGTCTTGAACACCATCGCGGCGAGACCGAGCGAGGCGTCGCCCGCGACCGCGTTGAGGGTGGCGACGCCGACCAGGTCCCACAGGGCCTCGACGGCGCGCGGCGACTGGCCGTGCCGGGCCAGCCAGCTGCCGAAGTCCTGGGTGTCCAGGGCCGGGTCGGCGAGGTCGAGCCCCTTGAGCGCGAGCGCGGCCCGTCCGACGGCCGCCCGTTCGGCGAGCGAGAGGTGCGGGTACGTGGCGAGGCTGCGTCCCAGGTGCAGCGGTACGGGCAGCGCGTCGCGCCGCAGCCTGCCGAGCCGTCGTCCTTCAGGCTTGGTGACGTCGACGACGGGCACGTCGAGGCGGTCCTGCAACGGGGCGAGCGCCGCCGCGCCGATGCGGTCGAGGAACCAGCGGTAGGCGGTGCAGCAGCGCAGGTACACGTGCTGGCCGTTGTCGACGGTCAGGTCGCCGCGCCGGAAGGAGAAGGCGAGCCCGCCCAGGCGCGGCCGGCCTTCGAGCAGGGTGACGCGCACCCCGGCGTCGGCGAGCGTGAGGGCGGCGGTGACACCGGCGAGTCCCCCGCCGACCACGACGGCGTGCGAGCCGGGGCGGAGCGCGGAGACGTTCGCGAGCTGCCCGCCGTCACGCGTGCCGTTGCCGTGGGTCATGGTGCGCCCTTCCCTGTCCGGTCGCCGTGGTGCTTGAACGGCGTACGGCCGACCGTCTCAGTCAGGGACGCCGACCGCCACCGGAGGGTTGCCCGCCGCTCACCGCCAGGGGTGTCGTACGGGCCCGGTGTGTCGAGTGTGCCGGAGGTGTCCATCAGGCGCGCCTCCTGACGCTCCGCCGGGTGACGTGGCGGGCGTCCAGCCCGGACAGACCACGCACGGCGACGTACGCCTTCTCGCGTCCGGGGAGCGAGACCCGGCCGCGCAGCACGGCCTCGGGGTCGCGCTCGATGCGGTCCAGGAGGCGGCGGTAGATGCCGGCCATGGCGGCCACGCAGGCGCCGCTGCGCCGGTCGAGCAGGGGCAGCAGCCGGTAGCCCTCCGCGAAAAGGGCGCGGGCCCGACGCACTTCGAAGTGCACGAGGCCCGCGAAGTCGGAGCCCTCGGGTGGCGTCGGCCCGCTGAAACCGGCCGAGCAGCCGAACTTGGCGAGGTCGTCGGCGGGCAGGTAGGTCCGCCCGTCCTCGGCGTCCTCGCGGACGTCCCGCAGGATGTTGGTGAGCTGGAGCGCGAGACCGAGCGTGTCGGCGTACTCGGGCGCGCGCTCGGCGCCGCGCGCCCCCGGTTCGGTGCCGAACACGCCGAGCGAGAGCCGGCCGATGGCGCCGGCCACGCACCGGCAGTAGACCTTCAGGTCGTCCCAGGTCTCGTATCTCTCGCCGCGCAGGTCCATCTGGACGCCGTCGATCAGTTCGTCGAGACCGCCGAGCGGGATCGGGAAGACGGTGGCCGCGTGGGCGAGGGCGACGGCTACGGGGTCCGTGTCGTCCTCGTCGACCCGGCCCTCGTGCACCCGGGCCAGCAGCGCCCGGGTCTCCTCCAGACGGGCGACCTTGACGTCGTCCGCCAGGTCGCCGTCGCCGATGTCGTCGACCCGGCGCGAGAAGGCGTACAGCGCCGACATCGCCCGGCGCTTGGGCGTCGGCAGCAGCCGGATGCCGTAGGCGAAGTTGCGGGCCTGCTGCCCGGTGACGGCCTCGCAGTAGCTGTAGGCGGCGAGTACCGGTGACGACGCGTGCGCTGACGACTCCACGGCCCCGATCACCCCTTTCCTCGCAGGGTCAGGCCCACCTCGCGCAGCAACCGGGCCTTGCCGGACTTGGGCGGGCCGGGAAGTACGTCGTGATCGGCGGCGGCGATCGCCCCCAGGGCCGCCCTGCCGCCCGCCACGAACCCCGCGAGCAGCAGGCGCAGCCTGCCGTGGACGCTGCCCACCAGGGGGGTGCCCTCGTCCAGGAGGTCGCGGGCGCGTCGCGCTTCGAAGGCGATCAGCGCGCGCACCGACGCCCCGGCGCTCGCGGCGGCGAGGTCGGCCTCCTCGACGTGGAAGCGCTTCATGTCCTCGGCCGGCAGGTAGACGCGGTCGCGGCCGAGGTCCTCGGCGACGTCCTGGAGGTGCTCGACGATCTGCAGGGCGGTGCAGATCGCGTCGGAGCGGCGGATCCGCTCGGGCGTCGCGGTGCCGGTGACCGCGAGGACGAGCCGGCCGACCGGGTTGGCGGAAAGCTCGCAGTAGGCGAGCAGGTCGTCCCAGGTCTCGTAGCGCGCGACCAGCTGGTCCTGGCGGTTGGCGGCGATCAGGCCGAGGAAGGGCTCGGGGGTCAGCGAGCGACGGCGCACGGTCGGCCTCAGGCGGCGCAGCAGCGGGTGGCGGGGGGTGCCGTCGAAGACCCTGCGCAAGTCGTCCTCGAAGGCGTCGAGCAGCAGCAGCCGGTCGTCGGCCCGGTCCGCGGGGACGCCGAGGAGGCGGGCGTCGGCCCCGCCGGGGGCCAGGTCGCCGTCGCCGATGTCGTCGACGAGGCGGGCGAAGCCGTACACGGCCATGAGGTCGGTGCGCCAGTCGCGGGGCAGGAAGAAGGGAGCGACGGGGAAGTTCTCGTCGGCGGCCTTGGCGAGGGTGCCGCGCTCGGGGTCGCCGGCGTACGCCGTGCCGGGGACCGTCATCGCGGGCTGCCCGGGGCGGGGACGGCGCACGCCTCGCGGAGCTGGGGAGTTTCCGTAGCCATTGCCGTCACATCTCCCGTTCTACACTGCGGACCCAATACACACTATTTCGGACACGCCGCCCGGCCGCCCGTGCGGCAGGCCCGCTCGAGGGTGACGGGCATTATCGCCCCATGTGCCGCGATTCGGGACCGTTCCAGCTTACGTTGTACGACTCAGGGAAGTTTGCCGGGGTCCTCCGTGGACCACAACAACACACCGGTGGACGTCAAGATTCCTGTGCATACGAGGAGTTGACGCTTCCTTTGCAGACGCGTGGCCCCGCCGGAGCAGTTCCGGCGGGGCTCGGCGTGTCGGGCTACTTGCCCGTGAACTTCTCGTACTCCTTGAGCACCTCGTCGGTCGGGCCGTCCATGCGCAGCTCGCCGCGTTCCAGCCACAGGACCCGGTTGCAGGTGTCGCGGATGGACTTGTTGTTGTGGCTGACCAGGAAGACCGTGCCGGCCTCCTTCTTCAGTTCCCGGATGCGCTCCTCGGAGCGGGTCTGGAACTTGCGGTCGCCGGTGGCCAGGGCCTCGTCGATCATCAGGACGTCGTGGTCCTTGGCGGCGGCGATGGAGAACCGCAGGCGGGCGGCCATGCCGGAGGAGTAGGTGCGCATCGGCAGGGTGATGAAGTCGCCCTTCTCGTTGATCCCGGAGAAGTCGACGATGTCCTGGTAGCGCTCCTTGATCTCCTCGCGGGACATGCCCATGGCCAGGCCGCCGAGGATGACGTTGCGCTCGCCGGTCAGGTCGTTCATCAGGGCCGCGTTGACGCCTAGCAGGGAGGGCTGGCCGTCGGTGTAGACCTTGCCTCGCTCGGCGGGCAGCAGGCCGGCGATGGCCCGCAGGAGGGTGGACTTGCCGGACCCGTTGGAGCCGATGAGGCCGATGGCCTCGCCCCGGTAGGCCACGAAGGACACGCCCCGCACGGCGTGCACCTTGCGCACGCCCCGCTCCTCGCCCCTCTTGATCATGCGGCTCAGTGCGGCGGTCGCGCTGCCCTTGCCGGTCCTGGCGCCGTTGACGCGGTAGACGATGTGCAGGTCGTCCGCGATGACCGTCGGCACCCGCTCGCCCTGCTGCTGCTCAGCCACGGCCGTACCTCTCCTCCGCCTTCCAGAAGTACACGAAGCCGCCCACGGCGAGGACCACGGCCCAGCCGAGCGCCACCGCCCACACGTGCGGCGGCAGGTTCTCGGAGCCGTACCCGTCGATGAGCGCGAACCGGATCAGGTCCATGTAGACGGCGGCCGGGTTCCACTGGAGCACGTCGGCCAGCCAGGCCGGCTTGCCCTCCAGCATGATCGGGATGGAGAACATGACACCGGACGCGTACATCCAGGTGCGCATGATGAACGGCATGAGCTGGGCCAGGTCCGGCGTCTTCGCCCCCATCCGGGCCACGATCAGCGCCAGGCCCATGTTGAAGAGGAACTGCAGGAGCAGGGCCGGCACGACCAGCAGCCAGGACGGGGAGGGGTAGCTGCCGAAGCCGATGACCACCGCGAACATCACGATCATCGAGGCCAGCAGCTGCTGGAGCTGCTGGAGGGCGAACGAGATGGGGAGCGAGGCACGGGGGAAGTGCAGCGCCCGCACCAGGCCGAGGTTGCCGGAGATCGCGCGCACGCCCGCCATCGCCGAGGACTGGGTGAAGGTGAAGACGAACACCCCCGTCACCAGGAACGGGATGTAGACGTCCTTCGGCATGCCCTTGCCCGCGTTCAGGATCAGGCCGAAGATCAGGAAGTAGACGAGCGCGTTCAGCAGCGGCGTCGCCACCTGCCACAGCTGGCCGAGCTTGGCCTGGCTGTACTGCGCGGTCAGCTTCGCCTGGGAGAAGGCGAGGATGAAGTGCCGCCGGCTCCAGAGCTGACGGACGTACTCCGCGAGGGACGGCCGGGCACCGCTCACGGACAGCCCGTACTTGGCGGCGAGCCGGGCCGGTGTGAGGCCCTCGTCGGGCGACACGGGCTTGGTCATGGCGACCGTGCCGTCGTGCGTTGTCTCACTCACTGGGGGAAACTTTCGTCTTCGAGAATGCTCGGCCGCGCGGGCCTGGCAGGGACCTGTTGGCCCGCGAGGGGCCGGGACGCTCTCGGGTACGAGCTTGTCAGATCACCGGAGGGCGGCCCAGCCGGGTCAGCCGCCACACCGTACGCCACCTCATGGGCCGGCGGGGGCCGCAGGGGGTGGCCCAGCCCTCGCGGAAGCCGCCGAACCAGGCCTTCAGCGCAGGTCGCGAGGGGCGGCGCAGCAGGGTGAGGAGCAGCCACACCCCGAGGTAGACCGGGACGAGGAGCGCGGGGAGGTTGCGGCGGGCGAGCCAGACGCGGTTGCGGGCGACCATGCGGTGGTAGACCGCGTGCCGCGAGGGCGCGGTCGTGGGGTGGTTCAGCACCATGTCCGACCGGTAGTCGATCATCCAGCCGGCGTCCAGGGCCCGCCAGGCCAGGTCGGTCTCCTCGTGGGCGTAGAAGAACGCGTCCGGCAGACCGCCGACCTGGGCGAGGACGCGGGTGCGGACGGCGTTGGCGCCGCCCAGGAACGTGGTCACCCGGGAGGAGCGCATCGGGTCGGAGGCGCGCAGCCGCGGGACGTGCCGTCGCTGGGTCTCGCCGGTGTCGGGGTCGGCGATGCGGAAGCTGATGATGCCGAGCCGGTCGTCGGCCGCGAAGGCCTGCCGGCACAGCTCGGCGGTGTCGGTGCGGGCGAGCAGGCCGTCGTCGTCGAGGAAGAGCAGGATGTCGACGTCCTGGCCACCCGGGCCGAAGGCCTCGATGCCGACGTTGCGGCCGCCGGGGATGCCCAGGTTCTCGGGCAGTTCGACGGTGCGCACGCCGTCCGGCACCTCCGGGACGGGCGAGCCGTTGCCGACCACGACGACCTCGACCGGGTCGCCGTCCTGCTTGGCGACCGAGTCGAGCAGGGCGCGCAGCTCGTCGGGGCGGTTGCCCATCGTGATGACGACGGCGCCGACCTTCATGGCGCCGCTCACTTCAGCCTGCTGGAGGCGAGGACGGACACCAGGTGCAGCAGCGTCTGGAGCAGGGCGATGCCGGCGAGGACCGCGGTGCCGAGCCGGGTGAAGAACAGGTCGCCGCGGCTCGCGTCGACTATGGCGAGGACCAGGATCAGCAGCGACGCCTCGATGCCGAGGATCAGCCGGTGGAACTTGAGCGCCCCGGCGGCCCGGCGGGCCAGCGCCATGCCGGAGGAGCGGATCTCGGAGGCGGACTCCATGACCGGGGCCATCCCGGCCTGGTGCCGGGCGACACCCACCAGGTCGGTCTCGGCCTTGATCAGGATGGCTCCGAGGGCGGCGAGGGTGCCGAGGAAGGCCCACAGCCAGTCGATCCGCCCGGTGCCCCAGAGGTCGGCGGCGCGCAGGCCGAGGCCGACCAGGACGGCGGCGTCGGTCAGGTAGGCGCCGACCCGGTCCAGGTAGACGCCGCCGAGGGAGTACTGCTTCTTCCAGCGCGCGACCTCGCCGTCGACGCAGTCCAGCAGCAGGTAGAGCTGGACCGCCACGACGCCGAGCACGGCGCCCGTGATGCCCGGCACCAGCAGCGCCGGGGCCGCGAGCACGCCGCAGACGGTCATCAGGTACGTGAGCTGGTTGGGCGTGATCCTGGTGTTCACCAGGTAGCGGTCGATCCGCAGCGAGACCTCGCGCATGTAGAGGCGTCCCGCCCAGTGCTCACCGCTGCGCCGGTCCTTGACCCCGGCGGGGTGGACGACCGGACGTAGTTCAGCTACCGATGGCCTTGACATAGTCGGCGTAGAGGTCCTTGATCTGGTCGGTTTTCAGGTCGAGGTGCTCGAGGATCGTGTAGCGGCCGGGACGCGTCTGCGGCGCGTACTCCACGGCCCGGAAGAACTCCTGGGGCGTGAAGCCGATCTCCTCCGGCAGCACCGGCAGCCCGTGCCGGCGCAGCACCTCGGCCATGTGGGCGGACTCCTCGTGGGCTCCGCGCAGGTACATCGCGAAGGCCGCGCCCAGGCCGCACTGCTCGCCGTGGGCGGCGGCGCGGGTGGGGTAGAGCAGGTCGAACGCGTGGTTGATCTCGTGGCAGGCGCCGGAGGCGGGCCGCGAGTCGCCGGAGACCGACATGGCGATGCCGGTGAGGACCAGGCCCTCGGCGAGCACCTGGAGGAAGTCGTTGTCACCGATGCCGCCCGGGTGCCGGAGCACGGCCTCGCCGGCCTGGCGGGCCATCGCGGCGGCCAGGCCGTCGATCCGCTCGCCCTTGACGCGGTTGGCCAGCTCCCAGTCCGCGATCGCGGACACGTTGGACACGGCGTCGCCGATGCCGGCGCGCACGAAACGCGCCGGCGCCGCGCGGATGACGTCCAGGTCGATCACGACGGCGATCGGGTTGGGGACGCCGTAGGAGCCGCGGCCCGCGTCGTTGTCGAGGGTGGCGACCGGCGAGCACAGCCCGTCGTGCGCGAGGTTCGTGGGCACGGCGACCAGCGGCAGGCCGACGCGCGCCGCGGCGAACTTGGCGCAGTCGATGATCTTGCCGCCGCCGAGGCCGACGACCGCGTCGTAGTGGCCGCCCTTCATGGCGCCGGCCAGCTTGATCGCGTCGTCCAGGGTGCCGCCGCCGACCTCGAACCAGTCGGCGCCGGGCAGGGACGGGGCGACACGCTCGCGCAGCCGGGCGCCCGAGCCGCCGCTGACGGCGACGGCGAGCTTGCCCGAGTGGGAGATGCGCTCGTCGGCGAGCACACATCCCAGGTCGTCGAGGGCACCCGCGCGGATGTCGACGACGACCGGCGACGGGATGAGCCTCGTCAGTACTGGCACGCGATCTCCCTGCCCTTGGCGAGGTCGTCGTGGTTGTCGATCTCGACCCACTTGACGTCGCCGATCGGCTCCACGTCGACCTTGAAGCCGCGGTCGACCAGCTCCTGGTAGCCGTCCTCGTAGTACAGCTGCGGGTCGCGCTCGAAGGTCGTCTTCAGCGCGTCGGCCAGCTCCACTGCCGCCTCGCCCTCGATGAGGGTGACGCCGATGTACTCGCCGGTCGCCTCGGCCGGGTCCATCAGCTTGGTGATGCGCTGGACGCCCTTGTCGGGGTCGACGACGACCTTCATCTCCTCCTCGGCGAGGTTCTTCACCGTGTCGAGGGCGAGGATGATCTTCTTGCCGTCGCCGCGGGCGGCGAGCAGGGTCTTCTCGACGGAGACCGGGTGCACGGTGTCGCCGTTGGCGAGGATCACGCCGTCCTTGAGGGCGTCACGGCCGCACCACAGGGAGTAGGCGTTGTTCCACTCCTCGGCCTTGTCGTTGTCGATGAGGGTGAGCTTGACGCCGTACTTCCGCTCCAGCGCCTCCTTGCGGTCGTACACGGCCTCCTTGCGGTAGCCGACGATGATCCCGACCTCGGTCAGGCCGACCTCGGCGAAGTTCGCCAGGGTCAGGTCAAGGACCGTGATGCTGTCCTCCGCCCCCTCGGGGCCGACCGGCACCAGTGCCTTGGGCAGGGTGTCGGTGTAGGGGCGCAGACGCCGGCCGGCGCCGGCGGCCAGCACGAGGCCGATCATGCGGGTTCTCCTTCGTCGTGTACGGCGGGTGCGCCGCCCTGGTGGGCGGCGACCCAGAAGCGGATGCTCTCGACGAGCACCACGAGTGCCACGGCCACGGCGAGGACCGTGAGCGCGAGCTTGAACTGTGCGGCGGTGAGCAGCACGGCCAGCACGGTGATCACCAGCGTGCGGCCCTCGTGCCCCCCGACCGTCCGGACCAGCCACCGCGGCGGCGCGCCCGCGCCGCCGCGAATGCGGTAGACCGTGTCGTAGTGATGGTAGGCGACCGCGGCCACCAGCCCGAAAGCCGCCGGTAGCGCCCCGTTCACGTCCGCGTGGGCCGCCAGTGCCAGGACGGTGCCGTACTCGGCGGCGCGGAAGAAGGGCGGGACCAGCCAGTCGAGGGCGCCCTTGAGGGGGCGGGCGACGGCCAGGGCGGAGGTCAGGACGTGGGCGAGCGCGGCGACGAGCGGCCAGGGGCCGCCGAAGCCGGTGAGGGCGGCCGTCGCGACGACGGCCGCACCGCCGAGGAGGGCGACGGCGGGGGCGGTGAAGCCGGGCAGCCCGCGCGCGGGCCCGCGCAGGCCCGCCGAGACGGCCTCGGCGAGCGGGCCGGAGTCGGCGAGGTCCGCGAGCGCCTTCGCCGCCCGGTCGGTGCGCGTCGCCTTCCGGGTCAGCGAGCGCAGCACCCGGCCGGCCGTGGTGTACGTCGCGGCGAACGCGCAGCCGATCAGCAGGACGTAGAAGGTGATCCGGGGGGTGGCGACCGCGGTCAGGACGGCGATCATGGCCCAGCGTTCGCCGATGGGCAGGACGATCATGCGCCGCACCCAGACCGTCCAGCCGACGCTGTCGAGCTTGTCGGAGAGGGCGGCGGTGGGGCTGGTGTTGGCGGCGGCGTCGTGGTTGGCCTCGTTGAAGGAGAAGTCGACGACGTGCCGGCAGGTCTGGAGGACCATCGCGCCGAGGGCGAGGGCCCATACGTCGTCGCCGCCGCGGGCGGCCCCGAGGGCGAGGCCCGCGTAGTAGGCGTACTCCTTGGCGCGGTCGAAGGTGGCGTCCAGCCAGGCCCCGAGCGTGGAGTACTGGAGCGAGTAGCGGGCGAGCTGTCCGTCGGTGCAGTCGAGGACGAAGGAGGCGATGAGCAGGACACCGGCGGCGACGAAGCCCCCGCGGGTGCCGGTGGCCGCGCAGCCCGCCGCTATCAGCGCGGTGATCAGCGAGGCGGTGGTGACCTGGTTGGGGGTCAGGCCGCGGCGCGCGCACCAGCGGGCGAGGTAGCGGGAGTACGGGCTGACGAGGAACGTGGTGACGAAGCCGTCGCGGGCCTTGACGGCCGACTTCAGGCGTACGGCCTCGTCGTCGACGGCGGCGACGGCCTGCCGTGCCTCGTTGCGGGCCTGCGGGTCGGCGGGGACGGTGGCGACGAGGCTGCCCAGCTCGGGCCGGTGCACGTCGGCGCCGTCGGCGTCCAGGGCGGCGGTGATCCGGTCGGCGAGGCTGTCGACGGCGGCGACGCTCGGGGCGCCGCCGTGTGCCGGGCCGCAGTCGCCGCTGTTCTCGCGGGCCATGGCGCGGGTCAGGGCCTGGCGGGCGTCCGGCCGGGCGGTGACGGCGCCCGGGACCGCGGCGAGCGGGAAGCGGGGGTCGGTGAGGCCGAGGCGCAGGGCGTGCGGGTGGCCGACGAAGCGGGCGTCGACCACGGCGACGCGCTCACCGGCCGGCACCCGGGCCAGCAGGGTCTCGGCGTCGGTGGCGTCGGAAGCGAGGTGGACGTCGAAGCCCAGGGACCGCAGCTCGCTCTCGATCGACGAACCGGGAACCGGCTGACCGGTGAGGATGGCGGTCGACAACCGAACTCACTCCCTGGTGCCGGCGCCTGGGCGCCGGGCCTGTGCATGGTGGGCGCCCGCGCCTGCGGCACCCGGGCGGCATGTCGGCAGAGGTTATCGGATGCCCGGAACGCCGTGTTCACCGCCCGTTTCACGGTCGGTCGACGCCGCTTGCACCCGGCTTTGCCGCGATCATCATCGTGGATCCGGGGCCCGCCCCACAAACCGCGCTCCCAGACCGGGCATCGCGGACATCGCGGAGTGTCGGCGCGTGTTCGCGCAGGGTCAGGAGCGCCCCGTCGGCGCCGTCCGCCGGGGTCACCCGGACAGTCGCTTCCCGGGGGTCGCGACGCCCTGACCTGCACAACGTTTCCGCAGGTCAGGGCACATGACAACGGTGTTCAGTGCCGCGTTGCCCCATACCCCCCGCCCGTAGTTGACTGTGAGCCGGACGCCGGACGCCGGACGCGAGGACACAGGAGGGCGGCTTCTCATGGGGGCTGGGCACGATCACGGGCATGCGCACGGGGCGCACGCCGCAGGGACGGCGACCGCCGCGTACCGCGGCAGGCTCCGGGTGGCGCTGGCGATCACGCTCACCGTCATGGTCGTCGAGATCGTCGGCGGTGTGCTGGCCGACTCGCTCGCACTGATCGCCGACGCCGCGCACATGGCGACGGACGCCCTGGGGCTCGGCATGGCGCTGCTCGCCGTGCACTTCGCGAGCCGGCCGCCGAGCGACCGCCGCACGTTCGGCTTCGCCCGCGCCGAGATCCTCGCCGCCCTGGCCAACTGCCTGCTGCTGCTCGGGGTCGGCGGTTACGTGCTGTACGAGGCGGTCGAGCGGTTCCTCACCCCCGCCGGCACCGCGGGCGGCCTGACCGTCGTCTTCGGCGCGATCGGTCTGGTGGCGAACATGGTGTCGCTGTCGCTGCTGATGCGGGGACAGAAGGAGAGCCTGAACGTGCGGGGCGCCTTCCTCGAGGTGGCGGCGGACGCGCTGGGCTCCCTCGCGGTGATCGTCTCGGCGCTCGTGATCCTGGCCACCGGCTGGCAGGCGGCCGACCCGATCGCGTCGCTGGTGATCGGTCTGATGATCGTGCCGCGTACCTGGCGGCTGCTGCGCGAGACCCTGGACGTGCTGCTGGAGGCCGCGCCCAAGGGCGTGGACATCGCCGAGGTGCGCGCCCACATACTGGCGCTGGACGGGGTCGAGGACGTCCAC
The DNA here is from genome assembly GCF_044142145.1 of Streptomyces sp. BK79. Taxonomy (NCBI): domain Bacteria; kingdom Bacillati; phylum Actinomycetota; class Actinomycetes; order Kitasatosporales; family Streptomycetaceae; genus Streptomyces; species Streptomyces sp. BK79. The sequence goes on along the minus strand of NZ_JBHVOC010000024.1, from coordinate 61,567 downwards.
GACCTGCACGCCTGGACCATCACCTCGGGCCTGCCGGTGCTGTCGGCGCACGTGGTGGTGAGCGGCGAGGCCCTCAGCACGATCGGTCACGAGAAGATGCTCCACGAGTTGCAGGGCTGCCTCGGCGACCACTTCGACGTGGAGCACTGCACCTTCCAGCTGGAGCCCGGCGGCCACGCGGAGCACGAGGCGCGGCTGTGCCACTGAGGTTCTGCCTCTCCGCCTCAGGTCCGGCTCTCCGCCTGAGGGCCTGCCTCTCCGCCTGAGGTCCGGCCGCTCCGCCGGGCCGGGCGCCGGGGGGCGCGCGGGTGAGGCGGCGCGCCGGGGAGCGCGGCCGTCCGCCCCCGGTCCGCCTCCCGACCCCCGCGACACCCCTCCCGGTCACCCGCCGGACGGTTCCCGGCCGGTGACGCCGGGAACGATCAGCCTTCGGGCCCCTCCTCGGCGCCCGACCGGTGACGACCGCCGCCCGTGCCACCGCCCGGGACATGCGGAGCGCCGGGAAGTGCCGAGAGTGCCGGATTCGTACGGCACACTTGGGGCGCGAGGACCGATGTGAAGGATGGGTATGCCGATCACTCCTGCCACCGCGACGCACAGTTCGTCGAACGGCACCGCAGACGCGATTTTGCTGGAACTGGTCGACGAGAACGGCGTGACGATCGGCACCGCGGAGAAGCTCTCCGCGCACCAGCCCCCCGGGCAGCTGCACCGCGCCTTCTCCGTGTTCCTCTTCGACGAGCGGGGGCGGCTGCTGCTCCAGCAGCGGGCGCTGGGCAAGTACCACTCCCCCGGCGTGTGGTCCAACACGTGCTGCGGTCACCCCTACCCCGGTGAGGCGCCCTTCGCGGCGGCGGCCCGGCGGACGTACGAGGAGCTGGGTGTCTCCCCGTCGCTGATGGCCGAGGCGGGCACGGTGCGCTACAACCACCCGGACCCGGCCTCCGGGCTGGTCGAGCAGGAGTACAACCACCTGTTCGTCGGCCTGGTGCAGGCGGCGCCGAGGCCCGACCCGGAGGAAGTGGCACAGACGGCCTTCGTGTCGCAGGCCGAACTGACCGAGCGGCACGCGCAGGACACGTTCTCGGCGTGGTTCATGACGGTGCTGGACGCGGCGCGGCCCGCCGTCCGCGAGCTGACGGGCCCGTCCGCGGGCTGGTGAGCCGGGTCATCCCGGAGCGGGCTTGAGCGGCAGGGCGGCCCAGATCACCTTGCCGCCGCTCGCCGTGTGGGCGACGTCGCACGCCCCGCCCGCCTCCCTGGTGATCTCCCGGACCAGGAGCAGGCCGCGGCCGCCCGTACGGCCGTAGTCGTTCTCCAGGGCGGTCGGACGGTAGGGGTGGCTGTCCTCCACGGACACCCGCACCCACTCGGGGCCGACGGCGACCTCCACGGCGAGCACCGGCGACAGCACGGCCGCGTGCCGGACGGCGTTCGTCACCAGCTCCGAGACGATCAGGAGCAGGCCCTCGGTCACGTCCTCGCAGACCGGTACGCCCTGGCGCACCAGCAGGTCCCGCACCGCGTGCCGCGCCTGCGGGACCGACGCGTCCTCGGCGGGAGCGGTGAACCGCCAGACGCCTTCGTACGGCAGCGGCTGCGCGGGCCCGGTCTCGTCCATCGTCCGGTCGCCACCCTCGGGCTCGATTGTCACCACACCCCTGAGTGTTGGTAACGCGTGCCTCCACTCCGGAGAACTGAGAACAAGTCGGCGGGTATCGAGCACTTCTGATCGTTGGCGTATGACACGGTCAGGTGTGGGACCGTTCCTGTCCCGCCGATACCACCCGCGTGAACCGAAGAGGCCGGCGGATAGCATCCCGCCCATGGAGCCCCAGCTGCTGCACCGGGTCACCGACTCGGTCGCCACCGTCGTCGTCCACCATCCGGCCAAGCGGAACGCCATGACGACGGCGATGTGGCGGGCGCTGCCCGAACTGCTCGCGACCCTGGCGGGAGATCCGGCGGTGGGAGCGCTGGTGCTCACCGGCGAGGGGGCCACGTTCTGCGCCGGGGCGGACATCTCGACCCTGCGGGAGTCCGCCGAGGAGGCGCAAGGGCTCGCGGTGCGCGCCGAGGAGGCCCTCGCGGCCTTTCCCAAGCCGACGCTGGCCGCGGTCCGCGGGCACTGCGTGGGCGGCGGGGCGCAGTTGGCGGCCGCCTGCGACCTGCGGTTCGCCGAGGAATCGGCGCTGTTCGGGGTGACCCCGGCCAAGCTGGGGGTGGTGTATCCGGCCTCCTCGACCCGGCGGCTGGTGGCGCTGACCGGACCGGCCACCGCGAAGTTCCTGCTGTTCTCCGGGGAGTTGATCGACGCCGGGCGGGCACTGCGCACCGGTCTGGTCGACGAGGTGCTCCCCGAGGGCGAACTGGACAAGAGGGTCGCCGAGTTCACCCGGGTCCTGGTGTCGCGCTCGCGGCTGACGCAGGCCGCGGCGAAGGAGTTCGCGAACGGGCGCACGGACCGGGACGCGTACTGGGCCGCCGAGGCGCGCGGCAGCGGCGACACCGCGGAGGGGGTCGCCGCCTTCCTGGAGCGCCGGCAGCCGCGGTTCGGCTGGAGCCCGCCGCCGGGCGCCCCCGCGTCTACGTCAGGCTGAACCGGCTGCCGGCGCGGAACTCCTCGACGAGGTGCGCGGGCGCCTTCGCCGGGGATCCCGCGTCGTAGGGCGGCTGCGGGTCGTACTCGGTCAGGAGCTGGACCGCCCGGGCGTGGTCGTCGCCGGCGATCCGGCCGAGCAGGGTGAGGCCCATGTCGATGCCCGAGGAGACGCCGGCCGCGGTGACGTACTTGCCGTCGGTGACCACGCGCTCGCCGGTGGGTTCGGCGCCGAAGCGCCCGAGGAAGTCGAGGGCCAGCCAGTGCGAGGTGGCACGACGGCCCTTCAGCAGTCCCGCCGCGGCGAGCAGCAGGGAGCCGGTGCACACGGACGTGGTCCAGGTGCTGGTGGCGTCGGCGGTGCGCAGCCAGTCCAGCAGGGCGCCGTTCTCCATCTGCGGGGTCTGCCCCGGACCGCCGGGGACGACGACGATGTCCGGGGCCGGCACGTCCTCCAGGGTCCGGTCGGCGGTGAGCGCGAGGGCGCCGGTGTCGGTGCGTACGGGGCCCGTCCGCTCGGCGACGAAGACGGTCTCCGCGTCCGGGAGGCGGCCGAGGGTCTCGTAGGGGCCCACGGCGTCCAGGGCGGTGAAGCGGTCGAACAGGACGATGGCGATCTGCACGGGGTTCCTTCCGGTGGTGTGGCGGGCGGGGTGAGGTGAGGTGGCGTGGGCCCGGTGGGCCCGGTGAGCCCGGTGGCCCCGGTGGAGTCAGCGGGCGGGTGCGGGGCGGAAGCGGCGGCGGTACTCGGCCGGTGAGGTTCCGAGGGACTTGACGAAGGCGCGGCGCATGGCCTCCGGCGTGCCGTAGCCGCTGGCGCGGGAGACCTCCTCGACGCCGTCACCGGTGTCCTCCAGCAGCCGGCGGGCGTGTTCCAGGCGGACCCGGTCGACGTACCGGCCGGGTGTCGTGCCGGTCTCCGCGCGGAAGGCGCGGGCGAAGTGGCGGGGCGAGAGACCGGCCCGGCCGGCGAGGGCCTCGACGCCCAGCTCGGCGCCGGGGTGCTCGGTGATCCACCGCTGGACCTCGCGCAGGGGCTCGCGCCGCGCGGTCTGGGCGGCGAGCTGCGCGCTGAACTGCGCCTGGTTCCCCGGCCGGCGCAGGAACACCACCAGGTGCCGGGCGACCGACAGGGCGGTGTCCCGGTCCAGGTCCTCCTCGACCAGGGCGAGGGCGAGATCGATGCCGGAGGTGACGCCGGCGGAGGTGGCGACGTGTCCGTCGCGGATGAAGATCGGGTCGGGGTCGACGTCCACGGCCGGGTGGTCACGGGCGAGCCGGTCGCAGTAGGCCCAGTGGGTGGTGGCGCGGCGGCCGTCCAGCAGGCCCGCGCGGGCGAGCAGGACCGCCCCGGTGCAGACGGAGACCAGCCGCCGGGCGCGCGGTCCGTGTCCGCGCAGCCACTCGACCAGGGCCGGATCGGGATGCCGGGTGCCCTGGCCGCCGGGGACGATCAGGGTGTCCGGGGCGGGCGCCGCGGCGAGGGCCAGGTCCGGTACGACGGTCAGGCCGCTGGAGGTGCGCACGGGGGCGCCGTCCGGTGACGCCGTGCGGATGCGGTACGTCCCCGGCACGTGCTTCTCCGCGCCCGCGAAGACCTCCACGGGGCCGGTGACGTCGAGACTCTGGACGTCGTCGAACAGGACGACGAGGACGGTTCGCTGCGCCATGTACCGATTCTTCGCCCCGGCGCGTGCGGCCGCAATGACGAGTACCCCACCTTTCCTGCCATGCGGCCCGCACGCGGAGCCTCATCTCGGGAAGACCCCTGGAGGACGTACTGAGCGGTTGGTAACCTGCGCGGCATGACCACTGCCGCCATCGACGCCCGCGCCGGCCGCCGCTGCCACAACGCGCTCAACTCGCTGCACTCGACGCACTACTTCTCGCCCGACCTGGGCCGGGAACTGGGCGCCCTCGGGGTCACCGACCCCCGGGCCGTCAACTTCGCGGTGCGCGCCGCCGCGCTGGGGCCGGTCGGGGCCGGCGCGGTGACGGCGGCGTTCTACAACTACAAGCACGACCTCGTGGCCCGGCACGTGCCCGCCGTGTGGGAGACCGCCGCCCCGGAGCGGGTCCTGGCGGCACGCGCCCGGGCCGTCGACGCGACGCTGCGCCGCCTGCTGGGCGATGAGGCGCTGACGTCCGCCGAGATGTCGGAGGCGGCCGCTCTCGCGCTGCGCGCCGCCGAGGCGTGCTCGCGCAGTGCCCGCCCGCTGTACTCGGCCCACGCCGACCTGCCCGTACCGGACGCGCCGCACCTGGCGTTCTGGCACGCGGCGACCCTGCTGCGCGAGCACCGGGGCGACGGCCATCTGGCGGCGCTGATGGCGGCGGACCTCGACGGGCTGGAGGCGCTGGTGACGCACACGGCGACCGGCCGGGGCATGGCACCGAAGTGGGTCTTCTCCACCCGCGGCTGGACCCGGCAGGAGTGGGACGCGGCCACGGACCGGCTGCGCGGACGCGGGCTGATCGACGACGCCGGGGAGCTGACCGAGCGGGGCGCGGCCCTGCGCGACGAGGTCGAGCGCGAGACGGACCGGCTGGACGCGGCCCCCTACGCGCACCTGGGCGCCGAGGGCGTGGCGCGGCTGACGGAGCTGGGAACGGCCTTCGCGCGCACGGCGCTCGGGGCCGGGGCCTTCCCGGCGGACCTGCTCGGCAGGCGCTGAGGGAAGCGGCCGGGCGCGGAAGGCATGTCGAGCGGTTGCGGAGGTACCCGTACAGTCCCCGGCCGGAGGGGCCGGGGAGAGGAAAGGGGCTTTTCGTGTTCCGTGCCATCGCAGACGTCCTGCGCCAGATCGGCGGCGCCGTCGCCACCGTCGTGACGCTTCCCTTCCGGGCCGTGGCCCGGCTCTTCGGTGGAGCCTCGTCCTCCACCCGCAGCCGCCGCGTCTGACCGAGCCGCGATGCGACGGTCCCGACGGGCCCGGGTGTCGCCCTGATCCCCGATTGTCGGCACCACCTGCCACAATTGCCGCGCAACCTCAGTGAGAAGGCGGTACGGGATCGTGACGACACCCGGGTCCAGCGCGTCCATCGACGCGAGGTCCATCGAGAGCAGGATCGCCGAGGAGCTCGGCGTACGGGAGCGGCAGGTGAAGGCCGCGGTGGAGCTGCTCGACGGCGGCTCGACGGTGCCCTTCATCGCCCGCTACCGCAAGGAAGCGACCGAGATGCTCGACGACGCGCAGTTGCGCACGCTCGAGGAGCGGCTGCGCTATCTGCGGGAGCTGGAGGAGCGCCGCACCGCGATCCTCGACTCGGTACGCGAGCAGGGCAAGCTCACCGAGGAGCTGGAAGCACGCATCCGCGCGGCCGAGACCAAGGCCCGCCTGGAGGACATCTACCTGCCCTTCAAGCCCAAGCGGCGCACGAAGGCGCAGATCGCGCGCGAGGCGGGCCTGGAGCCGCTGGCCGAGGGGCTGCTCGCCGACCCGTCGGTGGACCCCCTCGCGGCGGCGGCCGCGTTCGTGGACGCCGGCAAGGGCGTGGCCGATCCGCAGGCGGCCCTGGACGGGGCCCGGTCGATCCTCACGGAGAAGTTCTCGGAGGACGCCGACCTGATCGGTGAGCTGCGCGAGCGGATGTGGACGCGTGGGCGGCTCGCCGCCAAGGTCAAGGAGGGCAAGGAGGAGGCCGGCGCCAAGTTCGCCGACTACTTCGACTTCGCCGAGCCGTTCACCGAGCTGCCCTCGCACCGGATCCTCGCGATGCTGCGCGGCGAGAAGGAGGACGTGCTCGACCTGGTCCTGGAGCCCGAGGAGGCCACCGACGGGCCCTCGTCGTACGAGGGGATCATCGCCTCGCGGTTCGGGATCGCCGACCGCGGCCGGCCCGGTGACAAGTGGCTCACGGACACCGTCCGCTGGGCCTGGCGCACCCGCGTCCTGGTGCACCTCGGCATCGACCTCAGGCTGCGCCTGCGCACGGCCGCCGAGGACGAGGCGGTGAACGTCTTCGCCGCCAACCTCCGCGACCTGCTGCTCGCCGCCCCCGCCGGCACCCGCGCCACGCTCGGTCTGGACCCCGGCTTCCGTACGGGCGTGAAGGTCGCCGTCGTCGACGCGACCGGCAAGGTCGTGGCCACCGACGTGATCCACCCGCACGTCCCGGCCAACCGGTGGGACGAGGCGATCGCCAAGCTCGCGCGGCTGGCCCGGGAGCACGCGGTCGAGCTGATCGCGATCGGCAACGGCACGGCGTCCCGCGAGACCGACAAGCTCGCCGGTGAACTGATCGCCAAGCACCCGGAGTTGAAGCTCACCAAGGTGATGGTGTCCGAGGCGGGCGCCTCCGTGTACTCGGCCTCCGCCTTCGCCTCGCAGGAGCTGCCGGACATGGACGTCTCGCTGCGCGGTGCGGTGTCGATCGCCCGGCGGCTGCAGGACCCGCTGGCCGAGCTGGTGAAGATCGACCCGAAGTCGATCGGTGTCGGCCAGTACCAGCACGACCTGTCCGAGGTGAAGCTGTCGCGCTCGCTGGACGCGGTCGTCGAGGACTGTGTGAACGGCGTGGGCGTCGACGTCAACACGGCGTCCGCACCGCTGCTCGCCCGCGTGTCGGGCATCACCTCCGGGCTCGCCGAGAACATCGTCTCGCACCGGGACGCGAACGGGCCGTTCACGTCCCGGACCGAGCTGAAGAAGGTCTCGCGGCTCGGCCCCAAGGCGTACGAGCAGTGCGCGGGATTCCTGCGGATCCGGGGCGGCAGCGACCCGCTGGACGCGTCCAGCGTGCACCCCGAGGCGTACCCCGTGGTGCGCAGGATGGTGAAGACCGCCGGGCAGGAGGTGGCGGGCCTGATCGGCAACACGTCCGTGCTGCGGTCGCTGAGGCCGGACGAGTTCGTCGACGAGAAGTTCGGTCTGCCGACCGTGAGCGACATCCTGAGGGAGCTGGAGAAGCCGGGGCGCGACCCGCGGCCGGCCTTCAAGACGGCCACCTTCAAGGAGGGCGTGGAGAAGATCTCCGACCTGGCGTCCGGGATGGTGCTGGAGGGTGTCGTGACGAACGTCGCGGCGTTCGGGGCATTCGTGGACGTCGGGGTGCACCAGGACGGGCTGGTGCACGTGTCGGCGATGTCGAAGACGTTCGTGAAGGATCCGCGGGACGTGGTGAAGCCCGGGGACATCGTGAAGGTGAAGGTGATGGACGTCGACATTCCGCGCAAGCGGATCTCGTTGACGTTGCGGTTGGACGACGAGGCCGCGCCGCAGGGCGGGTCAGGGGCTCAGGGCGCGCCGAAGCGGGAGCGGGGCGGGAAGCCGCCCCGGCAGCGGCAGCGGCAGCAGCGGCAGGGGTCCGGTGGCAGTGGTGGCAAGGGGCGGTCGTCGGCCCCCGCTCCGGCCAACGACGCGATGGCTGACGCGTTGCGGCGGGCGGGCTTGGCGTAGGCGCGGGGCGCTGTGGCCGGGGGCGGCTGCGACGGGTAGCGGCTCCCGGCTACGTGCGTTCCACGACCTTGCCGTCCGTGACCTCCAGGCGGCGGGTCACTCTGATCGCGTTCAGCATGCGGCGGTCGTGGGTGATCAGGAGGAGGGTGCCCTCGTAGGCGTCCAGGGCCGATTCCAGCTGTTCGATGGCCGGCAGGTCGAGGTGGTTGGTCGGCTCGTCGAGGACCAGGAGGTTGACGCCCCGGCCCTGGAGGAGGGCCAGCGCGGCCCGCGTGCGCTCGCCCGGTGAGAGGGTCGACGCAGGGCGCATGACGTGGTCCGCCTTGAGGCCGAACTTGGCCAGGAGGGTGCGGACCTCGGCCGGTTCGGTGTCCGGGGTCGCCGTGCGGAAGGCGTCGAGCAGGGACTCGGGGCCGTAGAACAGCTCGCGGGCCTGGTCGACCTCGCCCAGCAGGACCCCGGAGCCGAGCGCAGCGTGGCCCGCGTCGAGCGGGACCCGGCCCAGGAGCGCGGCGAGCAGCGTGGACTTACCGGCGCCGTTGGCTCCCGTCACCGCCACCCGGTCCGCCCAGTCGATCTGGAGGGAGACCGGGCCGAGGACGAAGCCGCCCCGGCGGACCTCGGCGTCGCGCAGGGTGGCGACGACCGCTCCCGAGCGGGGCGCGGAGGCGATCTCCATGCGCAGGTCCCACTCCTTGCGGGGTTCCTCGACGACGTCCAGGCGTTCGATCATGCGCTGGGTCTGGCGGGCCTTGGCGGCCTGCTTCTCGCTGGCCTCGCTGCGGAACTTGCGGCCGATCTTGTCGTTGTCGTTGCCCGCCTTGCGCCGGGCGTTCTTGACGCCCTTGTCCATCCAGGTGCGCTGCATCTGGGCCCGGTCCTGGAGGGCGGCGCGCTTGTCGGCGTACTCCTCGAACTCGTCCCGGGCGTGCCGGCGGGCCACCTCGCGTTCCTCGAGGTAGGCCTCGTAGCCGCCGCCGTAGAGGTTGATCCGCTGCTGGGCCAGGTCGAGTTCGAGGACCTTGGTGACGGTGCGGGTGAGGAACTCGCGGTCGTGGCTGACGACGACGGTGCCGGCGCGCAGGCCGGTCACGAAGCGTTCGAGGCGCTCCAGGCCGTCCAGGTCGAGGTCGTTGGTCGGCTCGTCGAGGAGGAAGACGTCGTAGCGGGACAGGAGGAGGGAGGCGAGGCCGGCGCGGGCGGCCTGGCCGCCGGACAGGGACGTCATCGGCTGGTCGAGGCCGACGGTCAGGCCGAGCGCGTCGGCGGTCTCCTCGGCGCGCTCGTCGAGGTCGGCGCCGCCGAGGGCCAGCCAGCGCTCCAGGCTGGTCGCGTAGGCGTCGTCGGCGCCGGGCGCGCCGTCGACCAGCGCCTGGGTGGCCTCGTCCATGGTGCGCTGGGCCTCGGTGACGCCCGTGCGGCGGGCCAGGAACGCCCGGACACTCTCGCCGGGCCGGCGCTCGGGCTCCTGCGGGAGGTGGCCGACGGTGGCGGTGGGCGGGGACAGGCGCAGCTCGCCCTGTTCCGGGGCGGTGAGGCCGGCGAGCATCCGCAGCAGGGTGGACTTGCCCGCGCCGTTGGCTCCGACGAGTCCGATCACGTCGCCGGGGGCGACGACGAGGTCGAGCCCGGTGAACAGGGAGCGGTCGCCGTGGCCGGCGGCGAGGTTCTTGGCGACGAGGGTGGCAGTCATCAGACCGTAGATCCTAGCGGCGGTCCGCCGTCGGCTCAGTCCGGTTCCCCCTGCCCGACCGCCGTCACCAGCACGCTTCCCGGTGTCCGCGCCACCAGGAAGCACTCGCCCTTCACCGTCCTCGGGTCCAGGGCGAGGCGGTGGCCGCCCGGGTCGAGTACGCCGTCGAAGACCTCGTGGGTGTGGACGCGGCGCAGGCGGTCGACGCGGTACGCGGTGAGCCGCACCCGGCACGGCGAGGTGACCTCGACGCCGGCGGCGGCGCCGGTCGCGGTGAGGCCGGTCAGCCGGCGCCGCCCCGCCGGGCGCCGGTCCAGGGCGTGTTCGATCTGGGCGACGAGCAGCGGGACGACCGGGGCGAGGCCGTCGACGTGGGCCGCCTCCACCCCGGCGTCCGCGAAGGCACGGCGTACGGCGGCGCGCCGCTCCTCGGGGACCGCGTGGCCGAAGACGACGGCGCCGTAGGCCCGCAGTTCGTCGGCCGGTACGTCCCCGGCGTCCTCGGTGATGTCGGCGCCGATGCCGATGGTGCGCAGCGCGGCGGCGAGCCTGGCGAGCAGGGCGACGCGGGCGCCGATCAGCAGGACCCGGCGGCCGGTGCGCGCGGAGCCGTCGAGCAGGGCGGCGAGGGCGGCGCGGTACTCGGCGCCGGGGAAGCGGTAGGGGCCGATGCCGTGGTAGCCGTTGAACTCCAGGTCGGCGTGGTCGCCGGTCTGCCAGGCGAAGTCCCGCCAGACGAAGTCGTCGCCGTCGCGCAGGATGACGGCGGTCACCGCGCCGCAGGCCAGGTCCTCGCACTCCGGGCAGCCGTAGATGACGTGACGGCCGCCGGGCAGGGGCGCGTCGGTCTCCAGGAGCAGGCCCCGGACCTGCGCGGCGAAGATCGCGGGCGGCACGTCGGCGGCGAGCGGGGAGACGGCGTCCAGGTCACTGAGGCGGAACAGCAGGGGTCGTCCGTCGACGATGAAGTCCATGAAGTCGCGGTGGACCTGGTAGTCACCGTCGGCGAGGACACCCCCGGCCCGCATCGCCGGTGCCAGACCGAAGGTCGCGTACTCGGCAGCCATGCGGGGAGTATTCCCACCGCGGGACCGGTCTGCGCACGGCGGGGACGGTTCGGTTACCGTCCCCAGTGTGACTACCGGACTGGATGACGAGGTCGTCGTGGTCGGCGGCGGGGTGGTGGGGCTGACGACGGCCGTCGTCCTCGCCGAGCGCGGCAGGCGGGTGCGGCTGTGGACGCGGGAGCCCGTCGGGCGGACGACCTCGGCGGTCGCGGGTGCGCTGTGGTGGCCGTACCGCATCGAACCGGTCGCGCGGGCGCGGGCGTGGGCGCTGTCCTCCCTGGACGTGTACGAGGAGTTGGCGGCTCGGCCCGCGGAGAGCGGCGTACGCATGGTCGAAGGGGTGCTCGGCGAGACCGGCCTGGACGAGGTGGCGGCCTGGGCGGCGTCCCGGCTGCCTGGGCTGCGGGCGACGACGGCCGCCGAGTACGGCGGGGCCGGGCTGTGGGCGCGGCTGCCGCTCATCGACATGCCGGCCCATCTGGCGTGGCTGCGGGCGCGGTTGCTGGCGGCGGGCGGCGCGGTCGAGACGCGTGCGGTGGCCGGTCTGGCCGAGGTCGATGCCCCGGTGGTGGTCAACTGCACGGGCCTGGGCGCCCGGGAGCTGGTGCCGGACGCGTCGGTGCGTCCGGTGCGCGGGCAGTTGGTCGTCGTGGAGAACCCCGGGATCCGGACCTGGACGGTCTCCACCGACCCGGTCTCCGGGGAGATGGCGTACTTCTTCCCGCAGCCCGGCCGGCTGGTCCTGGGCGGCACGGCCGAGGAGGACGCCTGGTCGGCCGAGCCGGACCCGGCGGTGGCGGAGGCGATCGTGCGGCGGTGCGCGGCGCTGCGGCCCGAGATCGCCGGGGCGCGGGTCCTCGGTCACTTGGTGGGGCTGCGGCCGGCCCGGGACGCGGTGCGGCTGGAGCGCGCGTCGCTGCCGGACGGGCGGCTGCTGGTGCACAACTACGGGCACGGCGGCGCGGGTGTCACCGTGGCCTGGGGCTGCGCCCGGGAGGCGGCCTCGCTCGCCACCCGCTGAACCCGGTGCCGGCGCGGCGCGCCCGGCGCGGAAGGGGCCGGCACGCGGGTGCGTGCCGGCCCCTTCCGCTTCCCCGGCCGTCGGCCGGTACCGGCGTCGGTCAGTGGTGCCTGCCGATCGGGTCGCCCTCCACGTCCGGGCCGGTGCCCGGGCCGATGCGGATCTCGAAGTCGCCCTCGTACTGCTTGTGGCCCTCGATGACGGCCATCTCGACCGCTTCGGACGCCATCTCACCGCGCACGATGAGGGGGTCGCGGCGCAGGTCGCGCATGAGGGCGACGCACATGAAGATCATCACGACCACGAAGGGCGCCGCCGCGAGGATCGTGAGGTTCTGCAGACCGGTCAGCGCGTCTCCCTCGCCGCTGCCGACCAGCAGCATGATCGCGGCGACCGCTCCGGTCACCACGCCCCAGAAGACCACCACCCAGCGGCTGGGTTCGAGGGCGCCCTTCTGCGAGAGGGTGCCCATCACGATGGACGCCGCGTCGGCACCCGAGACGAAGAAGATCGCGACGAGGATCATCACCAGCAGGCTGGTGACGGTGGCGATCGGGTACTCCTGGAGCACGGCGAAGAGCCGGCCCTCGGGAGTCGTCTCGTCGCCGAGCCGGTTCTGCTCCTGGAGCCGCATCGCCGAGCCGCCGAAGATGGCGAACCAGACCAGACTGACCGTGCTGGGGACCAGGATGACGCCGCCGATGAACTGGCGGATGGTTCGGCCCCGGCTGATGCGGGCGATGAACATGCCGACGAACGGCGTCCAGGAGATCCACCACGCCCAGTAGAAGACGGTCCAGCTGCCCAGCCAGTCCGCGACGCCCTCGCCGCCGCTGATCTCGGTACGGCCGGCCATCTCGGGCAGGTCGCCGAGGTAGGCGAAGACCGAGGTCGGCAGCAGGTCGAGGATGAGGATGGTCGGTCCGGCGGCGAACACGAACACGACGAGGAGCAGGGCCAGCACCATGTTGGTGTTGGACAGCCACTGGATGCCCTTCTCCACACCGGAGATCGCGGAGGCCACGAACGCCACGGTCAGCACCGCGATGATGCCGACCAGCAGTCCCGTGCTGACCTTGTCCATCCAGTCGAGCTTCTCCACGCCGGAGCCGATCTGGAGGGCGCCGAGACCGAGGGAGGCCGCGGAGCCGAAGACCGTCGCGATGATGGCCAGGATGTCGATGACCCGGCCGCTGACACCGCCTGCGTGCTTCTCGCCGATGAGCGGGGTGAACACGGCGCTGATGGTCTGGCGGCGGCGCCTGCGGAAGGTGCTGTAGGCGATGCCGAGGCCGACCACCGCGTAGATCGCCCACGGGTGGAGCGTCCAGTGGAAGAGGGTGGTGGCCATGGCGGTCGACATGCGGTCGCCGGTGTCGGCGGGAGAGGTGCCCGGCGGGGCGGTGTCGAAGTGCGCCAGCGGCTCGCTCACGCCCCAGAACATCAGGCCGATGCCCATGCCCGCGCTGAACATCATGGCGATCCAGGACACCGTGCGGAACTCGGGTTCCTCGCCCTCGGCGCCGAGGTGGATGCGGCCGTAGCGGCTGGCCGCGAGCCAGAGGGCGAAGACGACGAACCCGGAGGCCGCCAGCACGAACGCCCAGCCGCCGTTGTGCATCAGGCCGCTGAGCATCGTGCCGGAGGCGTCCTCCAGCGAGTCGGTGCCGATGGCGCCCCACAGGACGAAGGCGAGGGTCAGGACCGCCGTGACGCCGAAGACGACGCGGTCGGTCCGGGGCCTGTGCTCCCGTCCCGGCAGTCCCGCTTCCGAACCCGGCAGCGTGCCCCGTTCATGATGTTCCTTGTCGCTTGGTCGGTCCTGCGTCACAGACGGCACCTTTCAGGTCGGTGAGGCCGAAAATAGTCCTCCGCTACGCCCTTACCACGTGCGACGCAGAACTCACCTCTTCAGCAGCGGGTGTCGGGCTCACCCACCGTCACGTGGTACGTCGCACGCTCGTCCAGGAGCAGCGGCACGAGGGCGCGCAGTGGCTGGCGCAGCGGTACGTAGGCGCCCTTCTCCCCGGCCGGAAGCGCCCGTACACCGTGCAGGGCCAGTTCGTCCCTCAGGTCCGTGTACTGGGCAGCGGTCAGCCGGTATCCGCAGGGCGGGTCCTCGATCACCTCGCCGGGTCCGGCCGGGTCGTTGTCCGCGCCGCCGACGTACACGGGACCGGTGTCGGCCAGACCGGACCACCGGGCGGTGGCCGTGGCCGCCTCGACGGGGCCGCGGCGCCGGTCGGCGAAGCGGAACAGGCCGTCCAGGGCGGCGAGCTGGGAGTCCACCCGGCGCCGGTTGTTCAGCGCCTCGTCCTCCCGTTCGGCGTCGGTGAGCGGGTCGACGCGGCTCTCGATGAGCAGGCCGACCGCGTGTTTGACGCCGGACATGTTCCGCAGGATGCGCTCCTGGCCGTCGCCGGCGGTCTGCTTGACCGGGTCGCCGGTGACGGGGTCGGTCCAGATGCCGTAGGTGCCGGTCGAGTGGCCGGCCCGCTCGGCGGCGGGGCGGACGTAGTCGCCGGACAGGGCGCGGGCCTCCTCGTGGACCCGGGTGTGGGTGTTGAGGTTGCGGGGCCAGAGGTCGAAGAGGTCCTTGTCGTAGTACGGGGGTGTGGCGCCGTACTCGTGCAGGTCGTAGAGGACGTCGGGGCGCCGGTCGCGGACGACGGCGGCCAGGGCGCGGGCCTCGGCCGTCTTCAGGGCGAGGTGGTCGCGGTTGACGTCGACGCCGTCGCTGTTGCCGCGGGTGTCGGCGGCCCGGCCGTCCGGGTTGGCGGTGGGCACGACCAGGACGGTGGTGCGGTCCAGGAAGCGCCGGGTGGCCGCGTCCGTGGCGTACGCCAGGTCGCGGACGGTGGACAGGCAGGCCTCGCGGCCGGAGGGCTCGTCGCCGTGCTGGCTGCACACGAGGAGCACCTTGTGCGGGGCGGAGGGCCTGCCGATCGTGACGAGCTGGAGGGGGCGGTCCTGTTTCGTGGTGCCGATGCGGTCGACGGTGACGTCGCGACTCGCCCGGTCGGCGGCGGCCAGCAGTTCCTGTTCCTCGGGCTGGGTGGTCCAGCGGGCGCCGTCGCTCTTCTCGAAGCCGGTGCGGGGCGGTCGGCGGGTGTCGTCCGCGGCGTGGGCCGGCACGGTGAGGAGGGACGCGGCGAGGGCTGCGGTGGTCACGGTGAGGGTGCGCAGGCGGTTCATCGGCCTCCCTTCGGGACGCGGTGGGTCGTGTGCGGCGCGGTCACGCCGTCGAGGGGCGTGGGTGCGGGGGCGGCGCTCGCCGTACCGGCGGTGGCCCTGGCGAACGCGGCGGTGCCGCCGACGAACGGTACGCGGGCCGAGGTGCGGGAGAGGTCCAGCGTGAGTGTCGGCGTGTCGGCGGGCGGGTCGATGAGGTCCTTGTCGGTGCCCGCGACGATCAGCGCGAGGCGGTGCCCGGCCGGGACGACGTGGTCGGTGGCCGCGAGGTCCAGGGTGAGGGTGTACGCCTTGCCCGGGGTGAGCGGGCGGCCCTGCCACGGGGACGCGTGGTTGCCGAGGTCGGCCCAGCCGCGGCTGACGACGGTGTAGTCCACGTCGGTGGTCTTCGTCGCCGTCTCCTTGTAGCAGGAGGAGTCGCCCGGGGTGCTCGGGCCCCAGCAGGTGCGGTCGGTGAGCGTGGTGATGCCCTCGCCGCGGTCGGCGTAGTCGCGGATCGTTGCGGGGCCCAGGTCGACGAGTACGGCGGACAGGTGGGCCGTCGGGGTGCTGGAGCGCGCGGTGACGGTGACCTCCGAGGAGCCGGACAGGCGCAGGTCGCGGGTGAGCGGGCTGGTGACGAAGCCGGCCTTCTCGTCGGTGGGCTCGTCGATGTGCGCGGCCCAGTCGGTCTCGCTCAGCGCCGGGTCGTCGGTGAAGGTCTCGGTGCCGTGGTCGCGGCGCAGGCCGAGGGTGCCGACGCCGGGCCGCTCGGTGTCGCCGGGGCGCAGGGTCGTGGGGGACGTGCCGCGCGGCGGCCAGGTCCTCGACGTCTCCCACTGGTCGGGGCGGCGCTCGATGTCGGCCATCGGCTCGCGGTCGATGCCGTTGTCGTAGCCGAGGAGTTCGTGGTCGAACCAGCGGTGCAGGGTGTCCACCCAGGCGGCGCGGCGGAAGTCGAACGGGTCGACGTGACCGGTCTGGGAGAGCCAGATCTTGCGGTCGACGCCGTTCTTCGCGAGGGCGTTCCACCACGGGCCGACGTGCTGCATGCGGACGTTGAGGTCCTGCATGCCGTGGACGAGGAAGACGCTGGCCTTCACCTTGCTCGTGGCCTTCACGTAGTCGCGCTCGGTCCACAGCCTCGTCCGGTCGCCGGTGCGCGGGGCGCCGTCGACGAGTTCGCGTTGCACCGCGTCGCACTTCGTGCGGGCGTCGGGGCTGTTGACGTAGTCGGACAGCCAGTCGGGGCCGGAGCCGTAGAGCGGGGCGCCCTGGCTGAAGTAGTAGTCGTACCAGGAGGAGATGGCGGCGATCGGGACGATGGTCTCCAGGCCCTCGACGCCGGTCGCGGCCACGCCGTTGGCGATGGTGCCGTCCCAGCTCTTGCCGATCATGCCGGTCCTGCCGTTGGTCCACGTCGCCTTGGCGCGCTCGCCGCCGGTGCGGCTGGTGTACGCCTTCCCGCGGCCGTTCAGCCAGTCGACGACGGCCTTCGCGGACTGGATGTCGGAGTGTCCGCCGACGTCGACGCAGCCGTCGGAGCGGTTGGTGCCGGCCAGGTCGACGCCGACGAAGGCGTAGCCGCGCGGCACGAAGTAGTTGTCGTAGTACAGCGGCATCCCGACGACGTTCCCGTCGGCGTCGTACGTCTTCTTCTGGCTCTCGTTGCCGCGCCCGCAGCAGGAGTAGTACGGGCTGGCGTCCATGATGACGGGGACCTTGCGGCCCTGTGCGGCGGGCTCCCGGGGGCGGACGACGTCGACGGCGACGCGGTCGTCCTCGCCGTCGCCGTCCCCGTCGTACCCGGTGTCCACCCAGACGGCCTCGCGGATGGCGTCGTCGTAGGAGTGGACCGGCCGGCTCTGTCGCGGGGTCTCGGGGTGGGCCGCCGCGACGGGGGTGAGGAGTGTTGCCATCAGGGCGGCCGTGGCCGCCGTCGCGAGCGGTCTCCAGGTCGTGAAGCGCGTGCGTATCGGCATGCGCGGACGGTACATCGGTCAACTCCCGCGCAGAAGAGGGCCATACGAGTTCGCCGTGCGCGACACGGCGATCACGTTGGCGCCCTTGACCGGCGGGACGGTGGCGTCACCCCGGAGGTACCTGATCTCCGGCATGACGCCACGGTGGAGGCCACCGCCGGCCGTGGCCGTGTCCCGGTGCTTCCCGGTTACCCGGTCAGCCGGCCCAGCTCCTGTTCGGCGTTGCGGGCCACCCGGCGGCGGACGCCGAACCAGCCGGCGACCAGCATGACCGCGAGCACGGGGATGAGCAGCAGGGTCTTGCGGCCGACCTCGTGGTCGTTCCACATCATGCCGAGGCAGGCCAGCAGGAAGGCGATGGTGGCGATCTCCGTGACCGGGCTGCCGGGCAGCCGGAAGTGCGGCCGGGTGAGGAGGCCGGCGCGGGCCCTGCGTACGAAGACGAGGTGGCAGATCATGATGATCACCCAGGTGCTGATGATGCCGAGGGAGGCGACGTTCAGCACGATCTCGAAGGCCTGGCTCGGCATCAGGTAGTTCAGGCCGACGCCGAGGACGCAGATCCCGCAGGTCAGCAGGATGCCGCCGTAGGGGACCTGGCTGCGGCTCATCACGCTGGTGAACCTGGGCGCGGAGCCCGCCATCGCCATGGAGCGCAGGATGCGGCCGGTCGAGTAGAGACCGGAGTTCAGGGACGACATCGCGGCCGTGAGGACCACGAGGTTCATCACGTCGCCGGCGGCCGGGACGCCGATCTTCGACAGGACGGTGACGAAGGGGCTCTCGTCGCCGGAGTAGACCGAGCTGGGCAGCAGCAGGGCCAGCAGGACGACCGAGCCGACGTAGAAGAGGGCCACGCGCCACATGATCGAGTTCACCGCGCGCGGGACGACCTTCTCCGGCTCGGCGGTCTCGCCGGCGGCGACGCCGACCAGTTCCAGGGCGGCGTAGGCGAAGATCACGCCCTGCATCACCAGGACGACCGGCATCACGCCGTGCGGGATGACGCCGCCGTTGTCGGTGATGACGCCGACGCCGGGGGTCTGGCCGCCCACCTCGTGCTGGGTGGCCAGCAGGAAGATGCCGATCAGCATGAAGCCGACGAGGGTGGCGACCTTGATGATCGCGAACCAGAACTCCATCTCACCGAAGATCTTCACGGAGATGAGGTTCACGGCCAGGACCACCGCGAGGGCGATCAGGGCGAGCACCCATTGGGGGATGCTCGTGAACATGCTCCAGTAGTGCGTGTACAGCGCGATCGCGGTGATGTCGGCGATGCCGGTCGTCGACCAGTTCAGGAAGTACATCCAGCCGGCGACGTAGGCGCCCTTCTCGCCGAGGAACTCGCGCGCGTACGACACGAAGGACCCGGAGGACGGCCGGTAGAGCACCAGCTCGCCGAGCGCCCTGACCACGAAGAAGGCGAAGACGCCGCACACGAGGTAGGCGATCGCGAGGGCCGGGCCCGCGTCGCGCAGGCGCCCTCCGGCACCGAGGAAGAGGCCGGTGCCGATCGCGCCGCCGATGGCGATCATGTTCACGTGGCGGGCCTTGAGGCCCTTGCTGTAACCGGCGTCGCCCGCGTCCGCGGGGATGGTCGCGGTCGCCTGGGGGTGGGCGGCGACCTGTGCCGTCTCGACGGCGTCCTTGCTCACGGGTGGTACCAATCTCTGGTGCGCCCGGGCGGGATACGCCCAGGTCGTCCGTACAGCGACAAGGTCCGCACCACCCTTCGCGGCACAGACCAAGGCAGCACCTTCCCACGACGCTGCGTAGGTACGCGGTGTCCCATGTCACACAGCGTGACTTCTCACATGATCCGCCGGTGGTCTCCACGAGGTGCGCGAGAGGTGTCACAGCATTGGTGGGACAGCGATACTGCTGGACATGACGACGACCGACACCGAGGAGCCGGCCCTCACGATCGACGAGCTGGCCGCGCGGGCCGGCGTCACGGTGCGCACGGTCCGCTTCTACGGCACCAAGGGGCTGCTGCCGCCGCCGGTGATCGGCCCGCGCCGGGTGGGCCGCTACGGCGGGGAGCACCTGGCCAGGCTGGCGCTGATCGAGGAGTTGCAGCACCAGGGCATGACGCTGGCCGCGATCGAGCGGTACCTGAGGCGGCTGCCGCCCGACCTGAGCCCGCACGACCTGGCGCTGCACCGTGCGGTGGTGGCCTCCTGGGTGCCGGAGACGGTGGAGAGCGTCACGCGCGAGGAACTGGGCCGGCGGGCGGGCCGGCCGCTGACCGACGAGGAGGTGGACCGCCTGGCCGCGATGGACGTCGTCGTCCGGGACGCGGACGCCCCGGACGGCGGTGCCTACCGCGTCGACGCCGGGCTGCTCCGGCTCGGCGTCGAGCTGCTCGACGTGCCTTTCTCCCCCGCGACCGTCCTCGCCGCCCGCGCCGCTCTCCTGGAGCACTCCCGCGCCGCCGCGCGGGACCTGTCGCGGCTGCTGCGCGACGCGGTCGCCGAACGCGACGCGCGGGACGTGCGGTCCCTGTCGGCGCACATGCACCCGCTCGTGGTGCAGGCGCTGCTGACCACGTTCCAGCGGTCGCTGCGCCAGGAGCTGCGGGAGTGGCTCGACAAGGAGGACGACGCGGAGCCGGGCGAGGGCACCGGGGGCTGAACCGGGAACCGGCGGCTCAGCGGCCGTCGGTGAAGACCTCCCCCCTGTCCGCCTTCTCCACCAGCAGCGCGGGCGGCGTGAACCGGTCGCCGTAGCGGTCGGCCAGCTCGCGCGCGCGGGCGACGAAGCCGGGCAGCCCTCCCTCGTAGCCGTTGATGTACTGGAGGACGCCGCCGGTCCAGCCGGGGAAGCCGATGCCGAGGATCGAGCCGATGTTGGCGTCGGCGACGGAGGTCAGCACGCCCTCCTCCAGGAGCCTGACCGTGTCGAGCGCCTCCGAGAAGAGCATGCGCTCCTGCATGTCCGCGAAGGGGATCTCGTACCCGGTCTTGGTGAAGTGCTCGCGCAGCCCCGGCCACAGACCGGCCCGCCTGCCGTCCTCGCCGTACTCGTAGAACCCGGCGCCACCGCTGCGGCCGGGACGCCCGAACTCGTCCACCATGCGGTCGATGACGGCCTCGGCGGGGTGCGCGGTCCAGGTGCCGCCCGCCTCCTCCACGGCCCGCCTCGTCTCCTGGCGGATCTTCCGCGGGAGGGTGAGGGTCAGTTCGTCCATCAGGGAGAGCACCTTGGCCGGGTAGCCGGCCTGGGCCGCCGCCTGTTCGACGGAGGCGGGCTCGATGCCCTCGCCGACCATCGCGACGCCCTCGTTGATGAAGTGGCCGATGACGCGGGAGGTGAAGAAGCCCCGCGAGTCGTTGACCACGATCGGCGTCTTGTTGATCTGCCGGACCAGGTCGAAGGCGCGGGCGAGGGCCTCGTCGCCGGTCCGCCCGCCCTTGATGATCTCGACGAGCGGCATCTTGTCGACCGGCGAGAAGAAGTGCAGCCCGATGAAGTCGGCCTGGCGCTCGACGCCCTCGGCCAGGGCGGTGATCGGGAGCGTGGAGGTGTTGGAGCACAGCAGCGCGTCGGGGGCGACGACGTTCTGGATCTCCTGGAACACCTTGTGCTTCAGGGAGGTGTCCTCGAACACCGCCTCGATCACCGCGTCGCAGCCCGCGAGGTCGGCGGCCTCGGCGGTCGGCGTGATCCGGGCCAGCAGCGCGTCGGCCTTCTCCTGTGTCGTACGGCCCTTGGCCACGGCCTTGGCGCACAGCTTCTCGGAGTAGCCCTTGCCCTTGACGGCGGCTTCCAGGGCGACGTCCTTCAGCACCACCTCGATGCCCGCGCGGGCGCAGGAGTAGGCGATGCCGGCGCCCATCATCCCGGCGCCGAGGACCGCGACCTTGCGGACCTTGCGGGGCTCGACGCCCTTCGGACGGTTGGCGCCCGAGTTGACGGCCTGGAGGTCGAAGAAGAACGCCTGGATCATGTTCTTCGAGGTCTGTCCGGCGGCCAGTTCGACGAAGTAGCGGGCCTCGATGACCTGCGCGGTCTCGAAGTCGACCTGGGCGCCCTCGACGGCGGCGGCCATGATGTTGCGCGGCGCCGGGTAGGGGGCACCGTTGGTCTGCTTGCGCAGGTTGGCGGGGAAGGCCGGCAGGTTGGCCGCGAACTTGGGGTGGGAGGGCGTGCCTCCGGGGATGCGGTAGCCGGGCTTGTCCCAGGGCTGGGCGGACTCGGGGTGGGCGTCGATGAAGGCGCGGGCCTTGGCGAGCATGTCCTCGCGGCTGTCGGCGACCTCGTCGACGAGGCCGTTCTCCTGGGCGCGGCGCGGGTTGTACTGGGTTCCCTGGAGGAGCACCTTGAGCAGCGCGTCGGTGATGCCGAGCATCCGGACGGTGCGGACGACGCCGCCGCCTCCGGGGAGCAGGCCGAGGGTGACCTCGGGGCAGCCGATCTTGGAGCCGGGGGCGTCGAGGGCGACGCGGTGGTGGCAGGCGAGGGCGATCTCGTAACCGCCCCCGAGGGCCGCGCCGTTCAGGGCGGCGACGACGGGCTTGCCGAGGGTCTCGATGCGGCGCAGGTTCCGCTTGATGGCCAGGCCGCCGTCGAAGAGGTCCTGGGCGGTCTCGGGGGTGACGCGGATCAGGTCGCGCAGGTCGCCGCCGGCGAAGAAGGTCTTCTTGGCGGAGGTGACGATGACGCCCCGGATCGCGTCCTTCTCGGCCTCCAGGCGGTCGGTGATCACGGCGAGGGACTCGCGGAACGCCTGGTTCATCGTGTTCGCGGACTGGGCGGGGTCGTCGAGGACGAGGGTGACGACGCCGGTGTCGTCCTGTTCCCAGCGGATGGTGGTGGACTCGGTGGTCATGAGGGTGTGCTCCTGGTGGTCCGTCGTGATCCGTCGGGAGGGGGTCAGATGCGCTCGACGATGGTGGCGATGCCCATGCCGCCGCCCACGCACAGGGTGGCGAGGCCGTAGCGCTTGTCCTGGCGTTCCAGTTCGTCGACGAGGGTGCCGAGGATCATCGCGCCGGTGGCGCCGAGGGGGTGGCCCAGCGCGATGGCGCCGCCGTTGACGTTGACCTTGTCCAGGGACAGGCCCATGTCCTTCACGAACCGCAGGACCACGGCCGCGAACGCCTCGTTGATCTCGACGAGATCGATGTCGTCGATGGTCAGCCCGGCCTTGGCGAGCGCCTTGCGGGTGGCCGGGGCGGGCCCGGTCAGCATGATGGTCGGCTCGGAGCCGGACACGGCGGCGGAGACGATCCGCGCGCGCGGGGTGAGGCCGTAGCGCTCGCCGACCTCCTTGGAGCCGATGGCGACCAGGGAGGCGCCGTCCACGATGCCGGAGGAGTTGCCCGCGTGGTGGACGTGGTCGATCTTCTCGACCCAGTGGTACTTCTGGAGCGCGACCGCGTCGAACCCGCCCAGCTCGCCGATGTCCGCGAAGGACGGCTTGAGGCCCGCCAGGGAGTCGGCGGTGGTGCCGGGCCGCAGGTGCTCGTCATGGTCGAGGACGGTGAGGCCGGCGCGGTCCCGCACCGGCACCACGGACCGCTCGAAGCGGTTCTCCTTCCACGCCGTCGCCGCCCGCTCCTGGGACAGAGCCGCGTACTCGTCCACGTCACGGCGCGAGAAACCCTCGATGGTGGCGATCAGGTCGGCGCCGATGCCCTGCGGCACGAAGTTGGTGGCGAGGTTGGTCATCGGGTCGTTGAACCAGGCGCCGCCGTCCGAGGCCATCGGCACCCGCGACATCGACTCCACTCCCCCCGCGAGGACCAGGTCCTCCCAGCCGGAGCGGACCTTGGCGGCGGCCAGGTTGACCGCCTCCAGACCCGAGGCACAGAAGCGGTTCTCCTGGACGCCCGCCACCGTGTCCGGCAGCCCCGCCGCGATCGCGGCGATACGGGCGATGTCGGAACCCTGGTCACCGACCGGGCCGACCACGCCGAGCACGATGTCGTCCACCGCCGCCGGATCCAGGCCCGGGAAACGGGCGCGGATCTCGTGGATGAGGCCGACGACCAGGTCGACGGGCTTGGTGCCGTGCAGGGCACCGTTCGCCTTGCCGCGTCCGCGCGGAGTGCGGATCGCGTCGTACACGTACGCTTCGGTGGTCACTGGGAGGCCTTTCACTGAGGGTTCTTCACGGGGCGGGTCGGCTGTTCGGCTCGGGGACGCGGGGCAGGTCCCAGTCGCGGGTCACGGCGTCGGTGTCGCCGCCCGGCCGGGCGGGTCCGGTACGGACGGTGGTGGGGGTCGCGGAGAAGCGGGGCGCGGGGGCGGGCTGGGTGATGCCGCCGTGGTCGGTGAAGGTGCCGCGGGCGGCGAGGTGCGGGTGATGCGGGGCCTCACGGAGCGTCAGGACGGGCGCCACGCAGGCGTCGGAGTCCGCGAAGACGGCCGTCCACTCGTCGCGGGTACGGGACGCGAAACGGGCGGCGACGGCCTCGCGCAGCTCGCCCCAGCGGGCCATGTCGTCGCGGGCCGGTGCCAGGCCGGGGATGCCGAGCAACTCCATGAACTCGGCGTAGAACCGCTGCTCCAGGGCGCCGACCGCCATGTACCGGCCGTCGGCGGTCTCGTACGTGCCGTAGAAGGGGCAGCCGCCGTCGAGGAGGTTGGCGCCGCGCCGGTCCTGCCAGCCGCCGGCGGCGAGCATGCCGTGGATCATCGAGGAGAGGTGGGCGGTGCCGTCCACGATGGCGGCGTCGACCACCTGTCCGGTGCCGGTCGCGCGCGCGTGGTGCAGGGCGGCGAGGACCCCGACGACCAGGTAGAGGGAGCCGCCCGCGTAGTCGCCGAGGAGGTTGGCGGGGACGGCCGGCGGTGCGTCGGGGGCGCCGATCATGCCGAGGGTGCCGGTGAGCGCGATGTACCCGATGTCGTGGCCGGCGCGCTGGGCGAGCGGGCCGTCCTGGCCCCAGCCGGTCATGCGGCCGTAGACGAGCCGCGGGTTGCGGGCGTGGCAGTGGCCGGGGCCGACGCCGAGCCGTTCGGCGACGCCCGGGCGGTAGCCCTCGATCAGCACGTCCGCGCGTTCGGCCAGGTCGAGGACCCGGGCGGGGCCCTCCGGCGATTTCAGGTCGACGATCAGCGACCGCTTGTTGCGGTTGGTGACGTCGCGGGCGGGGTCGATCCCGAGGCCGGGACCGCCGGGGCGGTCGACCCGGACCACGTCGGCGCCGAGGTCGGCCAGGAGCATGGCGGCGAAGGGCCCGGGGCCGATACCGGCCAGCTCCACCACGCGCACGCCGCTGAGCGGGCCCTCGCCCGGCGTCCGCGCCGCCGTCTCCGTCTCCGTCATCGAGCCCCCAGCCATGTGACACAACTGATGTAACACCAGTGATGCTAGAAACGTGGTCCACTGGGCACAAGACCCGGGCGAGCAAGCGCTTAGCCCATTATGGGCCAGGCCCCGCTCCGGGCCCGCGGTCCTCACGCTAGCCTCGGCCACCGGCAACGGCGCGTGCTGCGGGCCCAGGGGTTGCCGACGGGTGACGAAGGGATGTCATGAGCAGGCTGAAGAGGTCCGACCGGCCGTACGACATCGTGCTCTTCGGGGCGACGGGGTTCGTCGGCGAGCTCACCGCGGAGTACCTCGCCGCACACGCGCCCGACGGGCTGCGCTGGGCGATCGCCGGCCGCGGCGAGGAGAAACTGCGGCGGTTGCGCGAACGGCTGCCCGGCGCGCCGGACGTCGGCGTCCTGCGCGCCGACGTGTCCGATCCGGCCTCGCTGCGCGAACTCGCCGAGCAGGCGCGCGTGGTGGCCACGACCGTGGGTCCCTACGTCCAGTACGGCGACGCGCTGGTCGCCGCGTGCGCGGACAGCGGCACCGACTACCTCGACCTCACCGGTGAACCGGAGTTCGTGGACCTGACGTACGTCCGGCACGACGCCCGCGCGCGGGAGACCGGCGCGCGGCTGGTGCACGCCTGCGGTTTCGACTCCGTGCCGCACGACCTCGGCGTGCACTTCACCGTGCGGCACCTGCCCGAGGGCGTGCCGCTGAGCGTGGACGGCTTCGTCAGCGTGGACGCCGCCTTCTCCGGCGGCACGTTCGCCTCCGCGCTGGGCCAGTTCGCCCGCGGCCGGCAGTTGCAGGCCGCGGCGCGGGAACGCCGGCGGCACGAGCCCAGGCTGGTGGGGCGCCGGGCGGCGACGCCGACGGGCGCGCCGCGCTTCGCCGGGGAGGTGGGGGCGTGGGCGCTGCCGCTGCCGACCATCGACGCGCAGATCGTGCGGCGCTCCGCGAAGGCGCTGGACCGCTACGGCCCCGACTTCCGCTACCGCCACTACGCGGCCGTGCGGCGGCTGCCCGTCGCGGTGGGCGGTGTGGCGGCCGTGGGCGCGCTGCTGGCGGCGGCCCAGGTGCCGCCCGCGCGGCGCTGGCTGTCGGACCGGCTCAAGCCGGGTGACGGACCGGGCCCCGAACGGCGGGCGAAGAGCTGGTTCTCGGTCCGGTTCGTCGGCGAGGGCGGCGGGCGGAGGGTGTTCACCGAGGTCACGGGCGGCGACCCGGGGTACGACGAGACGGCGAAGATGTTCGCCGAGGCGGCGCTCGCGCTCGCCCTCGACGACCTGCCGCCGACGGCCGGGCAGGTCACGACGGCGGTGGCGATGGGCGACGCGCTGACCGAGCGGCTGGAGGCGGCGGGCATCCGCTTCCGGGTGGCCGCGACCCGCTGACGGCACGCACGGACGCACGGGGTGGGGCCCGGGCCGCGCGGAAGGGGGCGGGCCCTACCCCGACCACGCGGCGATCGTGTAGACCATCCCGCCGATCCAGGCCAGTCCCGCCCCCACGGCGAGCACCAGTCCCGCGACCACGGCCCGCTCGACGGGCCGGACGGGGCGGTGGGCGGGGCGGCGGGCCGGGTACCGGACGGACTGCTCGGGAGCGCGATGCGTCGTCATGGGGCCCAGCCTGACGCGGCCGGGGGCGGGCGCACATCCGTACGGATACTCAGGTGTCCGGGGTACTCAGGTGTCCGGCGTGAGGATGCCGGTGGCCGCCCGCAGGGCCGCCCGGCACAGGGCGTCGGCCCTGCGGGTGGTCTCCGGCAGGCGGTAGGCCGGGGTCAGCGCCAGCGTGTGCGCGCAGGCGTTGCCGAGGCTCACCCGGTGGCCGACGGAGACGAAGACCGGCTTGACGCCCTCGCGCGTGCGCACGGCCCGCCCGACCTCTTCGGCCCCGGCGAGCAACGGCGACGTACTGCCGCGCGGCGCGTCCGGGTCGTCGTACGTGAAGGTGAACGGGTTCTTGGCCACGCCGATGGTGGGCAGGCCGGTGAGCACGCCGAGGTGGCCGGCGAGGCCGAACCGGCGCGGGTGGGCCCGTCCGTACCCGTCGCACACGACCAGGCCGGGCGGGCAGGGCAGCGCGTCCAGGGCGGCGAGGACGGTCGGGATCTCCCGGAAGGCGAGCAGGCCGGGCACGTACGGGAAGGAGATCCGCCCGACGGCCGTGGCCTCGGCGACGACGGCGAGGGTCGCGGCGTCGAGGACGACGGCCGCCGCCGCGACGACGTCGCGCTCGTCGTCGTAGGCGACGTCCACGCCGGTCACCCGGCCCGTGCCGGGCGGCGGGCCCGGCTCGTCGAGCACCACGCGGGCCCGCAGTTCGTCCTGGACGGCGCGGGCCCGTTCCTCGGTCGCGGGCCAGTCGGCGGGGGTCTGCACGGTCACGGTCGTCATGGTGGCCGCCAGCCTACGGGAGCACCGGAGTACGCTCGCGCCCATGTTCGTACTGGAACTGTCCTACACCGCCCCGCTCGACGCCGTCGACGCCCTGCTTCAGGAGCACGTGGCGTGGCTCGACGAACTGTACGAGCAGGGGGTGGCCCTGGCGTCCGGGCGCAAGGAACCCCGCGACGGCGGGGTGATCGTCGCCGTCGCGGAGGACCGTGCGCGGATGGAGGAGATCGCCGCGGGCGACCCGTTCGTCCGGGCCGGCGTGTGCGCGTACCGCGTCACCGAGTTCGCGGCCACGAAGACGGCGCCGGCCCTGGAGCGGTACCGCGAGACGCCCGGTCGGTAGCCGTGCGGCTCACTTGCCGAGGGCGCGCTTCAGCTCGCCCTTGTTCATGCTCGAACGACCGCTGATGTCGCGGCGCTTGGCCTCCTGGTAGAGCTGGTCGTAGGTGGGGCCCTGAGGGCCCTGCCGGTTGCCCGACCGCTGGCCGCCCCGCTTGCTCGGCGACTTGTCCTGCGTGGACGTGCGGCTGGCGGTCTTCGACTCGCCGGACTGCGCGCGCTCCTTGTTGACCGTCCGCGCCGCGATCTCCTTGGCCCGGCCGGTGCTCTCGCCACGGTCCTCGGCGCTCTCCTTGATGTGCTCGTACTGTCGCTCCCGCTTGGGGCTCGAACCGCGTGGCATGTCCGCTCACTTCCTCTCACGTTCAGCGAACGGATACCCACGTTACGGAGGAACACCCGGACCCGCTCGGCGTCAGCGCTCCCATCGGGCGACCCGGCCCTGCTCGCCGGCGGCCCAGCAGCCGTGGTCCCGGGCGCAGTCCACGGTGTCGTACGAGCCGGTGTCGACGGTGCGCCAGGTGCGGCCGCCGTCGGTGGTGAGGTCCGTGCCCGTGGGCCCGACCGCGAGGGCGGCGGTGCGGCTGTGCGGGAGCCAGGCGACCCCGGAGCGGTAGGCCGGCGGGGGGACGTCGGCGGGCCGCCAGGTGCGACCGCCGTCGGCGGTGCGCGCCGCCGCCCTCGGGGAGGGCTGCTCGGGGCGGAAGTCGCCGCCCACCGCGAGGCCGTGGACGCGGTCGCGGAAGGCGAGGGCGAACACGCCCCGGGCCGGGTCGCCGCCCGGGGCGGGGGCGTCGGAGGCCGTCCAGGTGAGTCCCCGGTCGGCGGAGTGCAGCACCCGGGCGCGTGCCGCGCCGCCGGTGGCCAGCCAGACGTCCTTCGGTCCGGAGGAGACCAGGCACTGGCCGCCGGCCGCGAACCCGGCCTCGCCGTCCTGCGCGGCCGGCATGCCCTCGTTCGGCAGCACCTTCCAGGAACGCCCGCCGTCGCCGGTCGACAGGATGCGGAACTTCCCGTCCACCGGGTCGCTCATGGCGAGGCCGTGGCGGTGGTCGAAGAAGGTGAGGCAGTCGTAGAAGGCCCGCGCGTCGGTGTTGCGGAAGGTCTCGGTCCAGCTCGCCCCGCCGTCGTCGGTGCGGTAGACGCGGGACGCCTCGCCCTCGCCGATGGCCAGGACCACGGCCCGGCGGGCGTCGAACGCCTCGACGTCCCGGAACTGCAGCTCCCCCGCTCCCGGCGGCGAGACGTCGCGCCAGGTGCCCCCGCCGTCGGTGGTGCGCAGGACGGTGCCGCGGGTGCCGGCCACCCAGGCGGTACGCCGGTCGACGGCCGCGAGACCCCGGAAGCGCACGTCGGCGGCCCCGGTGGCCTTCAGTTCCCAGTGCGGCCGCTGGTGAGCCTGCGCGGGGGGCGCGGGCGCCGCCGCCGTCAGCGCGGCCAGCGCGGCCGCGCACACCGTGCCCGCGACCACCGCTCGTCCCGCGCGCCCGCCCCCGGTCCGGGCGGTCCGTGCCGTACGTCGCATGCTCCCCAGGCGCCTCATGACGGGCGAAGCTAGTCCCACCACCCGGGCATCGTCCAGAGGGCCGTGTGCGGCACGCGCACGGGGGCACGAGTGCCACAAGTGCCTTACGGGGCACACAAGGAGAGTCGCGTCACTGCGCGGTCGCTCCGACGCATGAACACGGTGACGGAGGTCACTCGGACTTCGTGCACGGATTGGCTGATTCCGTCGTCTCTTCCAGTGCCCGGCCAGAACCACCCCGGAAGCCCGTCCAGCCGTCACGAGGGAGCAAGGCGTTGTCCACCGTCATCGAGCAGCCCGTCGAGGCGCGTCTCGTCGCCGCCGCGCCGCGTATGCCGAGCATTCCCGCCACGCTGCACTACGACCGCGGCGACCCGTTCGCCGTCCGCATGACCTTCCCGGCCCCGGCCACCCTCGAGGGCGTGGAGGTCTGCTGGACCTTCTCCCGCGAGCTGCTCGTCTCGGGGATGCGCGAACCCGACGGCCACGGCGACGTGCGGGTGCGCCCGTACGGGTACGACCGGACCGTCCTGGAGTTCCACGCGCCCGAGGGCACCGCCGTGATCCACGTCCGCTCGGGCGAGTTGCGCCGGTTCCTCCAGGCCACCAGCGAGCTGGTGCCGGTCGGTCTGGAGCACCTCCAGCTGGACCTGGACCACGACCTGGCGGAGCTGATGCGCGGGACCCGCTGACCGGGCCGGCCGCCCCTCAACGGCTCGCCGGCGCCACCGCCCGCGCCGTCTCCGCGCCGACCGCTCCCGACAGCTCGGCCAGGATCCCGCGCAGTCCCGGTACCGCCGGCCCGCAGCGCCCGGCCAGCTCCGTGAGCCTGTCCTCGCCGCACGCGCCGCGCCTGGCCGGTCCCAGGAAGCGCAGGTCCGCGGCGCAGGCCAGTACGGCCACGGCCGCGTCCCGCTCGGCGACCTCACCCACCGGCACCGGCCCCGCCACGACGGACCGCGTCTCCTCCCGCAGCACCCGCGCCGACGCCGTGCGCGCCAGGACGTACTCCACCGACGGGAAGACGCCGAGGACGCGCTTCTTCCGCGCGCGCAGGTACCCCTCGGCCACCAATTGCTCCCGGACGGCGTCGAAGGTGACCCGCGCGTGCCGCCGCACCCAGGTCCGCCACCGGTGCGGCATCGACTCGCGGACGAGGTCCAGCAGCCCGTCGAGCACGGCGTCACCGGTGCGGGAGTCCAGGTCGGCGGGGGTGGCGACGCCCTCGTCGTCGATGAGCAGCCCGCGCCGGGCCAGTTCGGTGAGCGCGCCGGCCCGCACCAGGTGGTGGTGGCGGGCGGTGTCGCCGGCACCGGGGCGCGCCGGATCCCAGGCCAGCAGGCAGAGCCGGGCGGGCAGTGAGAGCGAGCCGTTGGGCACGGGACCTCCTCGGGGCCGGGGACCGGGCCCGCGGAAAGGCGTTGACAACCCACCCGGGCCCTCGTACGGTGTATAGCGCTTCTGTTGCCGCCGATTGGAGAAGGACGTTGCTCGTCTGAGGTCCTGAGACACCGCGTCACACACCTCACGTGTGGACGCCGCGTGCGACCTCGGCGTTCGAGCCGTCCTTGCGGAGCAGGGCATTTTTCATGCCCGCACCCTCCCGGGGCCCTCCTTTCCCAGCCCGACGGCGGTCGCCGCCTTCCGTGTCTCATACGCGTTTGCCCCTGACCGGCCCGAGCAACCGCGGAGACCCCCGTATGTCTACTTCACTCACCTGTACGTCCCTCTCGTTCGCCTGGCCCGACGGAACCACCGTCTTCGAGGGACTCGACACCGCCTTCGGCCCCGGCAGGACCGGGCTCGTCGGCGTCAACGGATCGGGGAAATCGACCCTGTTGAAGCTGATCGCCGGGATCCTCACCCCGGCCGACGGCACCGTCCGCGTGGCCGGCGAGATCGGCTACCTGCCGCAGAACGTCACGCTCGACACCACGCTGCGGGTCGACCGGGCGCTCGGCATCGCCGACCGGCGGGCCGCGCTGCACGCCATCGAGGCGGGCGACGTGGCCGAGGAGCACTTCGAGACCGTCGGAGACGACTGGGACGTCGAGGAGCGCGCCCTCGCCACGCTCGGCGAACTCGGACTCGGCCACATCGGCCTCGACCGCACCGTCGGCGAGGTCTCGGGCGGCGAGTCGGTGCTGCTGCGGCTGGCCGCGCTGCTGCTGCGCCGGCCCGACGTCCTGCTGCTCGACGAGCCCACCAACAACCTCGACCTGTACGCGCGGCGCCGGCTGTACGCGGCCGTCGAGTCCTGGCCGGGCACGCTGGTCGTGGTCAGTCACGACCGCGACCTGCTCGACCTGGTCGACCAGATCGCCGACCTGCGCTCCGGCACGATCACCTGGTACGGCGGCAACTTCTCGGCGTACGAGGAGGCGCTGGCCGTCGAGCAGGAAGCGGCCGAGCGGATGGTGCGGGTCGCCGAGTCGGACCTGCGCAAGCAGAAGCGCGAGCTGACCGAGGCCCAGGTCAAGCTGGCCCGCCGCAAGCGGTACGGCCAGAAGATGTGGGACCAGAAGCGCGAGCCGAAGATCGTCATGGGGGCGCGCAAGCGCGCGGCGCAGGAGTCCGCGGGCAAGCACCGCATCATGCACGAGGGCAAGCTCGCCGAGGCCAGGGAGCGGCTCGACGACGCGGTGGAGGCCGTGCGGGACGACGACGAGATCCGCGTCGACCTGCCGTACACGGCCGTGCCGCCGGGCCGGTCCGTGCTCACCCTGCGGGACCTGGAACTCGCGTACGGGGCCCGGGTGGAGCGCGGGTTCGATCTGCACGGTCCCGAGCGGATCGCGCTGATCGGGCGCAACGGCGCGGGCAAGACCACGCTGCTGCGGACCGTCGCCGGGGAGCTGGAGCCGGTGGCGGGCGAGGCGACGGCGCACGTGCCGCTGCGGTTCCTGCCGCAGCGCCTCGACGTGCTCGACGATGAGCTGAGCGTCGTGGAGAACGTGGCCCGGTTCGCGCCGGGCGCCACCGACAACCGGATCCGGGCGCGGCTGGCGCGCTTCCTGTTCCGGGGTGCCCGCGCCGACCAGAAGGCGGCGACGCTGTCCGGCGGCGAACGCTTCCGGGCGGCGCTGGCCGCGCTGATGCTGGCCGAGCCCGCGCCGCAGCTGCTGATGCTGGACGAGCCGACGAACAACCTGGACATGGCGAGCGTCCGGCAGCTCACCAGCGCGCTGGAGTCGTACGAGGGGGCGCTGATCGTGGCCAGCCACGACCTGCCGTTCCTCCAGTCGATCGGCATCACGCGCTGGCTGCTGATGGAGGAGGGAGAACTGCGGGAAATCACGCCAGAAGCTGTCGGGTATTCCGCCTAGCGTCGCTCGCATGAGCGAGTTCATCAGCATCACCGGGGCCCGGGAGAACAACCTCCAGGACGTCACCCTCCGCATCCCGAAAGGCCGGCTGACCGTGTTCACCGGCGTTTCGGGCTCGGGGAAGTCGTCGGTCGTGTTCGACACGATCGCGGTCGAGTCGCAGCGCCAGCTGAACGAGACGTTCACCTGGTTCGTGCGCAACCGGCTGCCCAAGTACGAGCGCCCGCACGCGGACGCCCTGGAGGACCTCTCCCCCGCGATCGTCGTCGACCAGCGGCCGGTCGGCGGCCACTCCCGCTCCACCGTCGGCACGATGACCGACATCCACTCGGTGCTGCGGGTGCTGTTCTCGCGGCACGGCACGCCCAGCGCGGGGACGGCGACGGCGTACTCGTTCAACGACCCGTCGGGGATGTGCCCCGGCTGCGACGGCCTGGGCCGCCGGGTGCGGCCCGACTGGGACCGCATCCTCGACCCGGCCAGGTCGCTGGCCGACGGGGCGGTCCGCTTCCCGCCGTTCGCGGCCGGGACCTGGCAGGGGCAGGCGTACACCAACTCCGACGAGCTGGACCCGGACAAGCCGGTCGGCGACTTCACGGACGCCGAGCGCGCGTTCCTGATGCGCGGGCGACCCGGCAGCAAGGTCACCGTCAACGGCAGCGGCGGCACCTGGACCACGGAGTACGAGGGCCTCGCCGACCGTTTCGAGCGGCTCTACCTCAAGCGGGACCTGTCGGCGATGAGCGAGAAGACCCGGGACCTGGTGCGCGGGTTCATGGTCGAGGGCGACTGCCCCGACTGCGGCGGCGCCCGGCTGAACGCGGCGGCGCTCGCGTCCCGGATCGACGGGCACTCCAT
The DNA here is from genome assembly GCF_044142145.1 of Streptomyces sp. BK79. Classification (NCBI taxonomy): domain Bacteria; kingdom Bacillati; phylum Actinomycetota; class Actinomycetes; order Kitasatosporales; family Streptomycetaceae; genus Streptomyces; species Streptomyces sp. BK79. Next base: position 28,915 of record NZ_JBHVOC010000024.1, on the reverse strand, counting down.
CGCCGACTGCTCCCGCATGCAGGTCACCGACCTGATCGCCGTACTGAAGGGGATCACCGACCCGGTGGCCCGGCCGGTCGCCGCCGCGGCCGTCGCCGCGCTGGAGCGGATCGAGGCGATCGGTCTCGGCTACCTCAGCCTCGACCGGGAGACCGCCACCCTGTCCGGCGGCGAGGGACAGCGGCTGAAGACCGTGCGGCACCTCGGCTCCAGCCTGACCGGGATGACGTACATCTTCGACGAGCCCAGCGTCGGGCTGCACCCGCGCGACGTCGGGCGCCTCGGCGACCTGCTGCTGCGGCTGCGCGACAAGGGCAACACCGTGCTGGTCGTCGAGCACGACCCGGACGTCATCGGGCTCGCGGACCACGTCGTCGACATGGGCCCGCGGGCCGGCGCGGACGGCGGCCGGGTGGTGTTCGAGGGGACTCCGGGCGAGCTGGCCGCGGCCGGCACGCTCACCGGACGGTTCCTGGGCCGCCGTACGACGGTGAAGGAGGCTCCGCGGACGCCGACCGGCGAGCTGTGGGTGAAGGGCGCCGGCCGGCACAACCTGCGGGACGTGACGGTGGCCTTCCCGACCGGGGTGCTGACCGCCGTCACCGGGGTCGCCGGGTCGGGCAAGAGCACGCTGGTCGCCGAGCTGGTCGCCGCCCACCCGGACGCGGTGGTCGTCGACCAGTCCGCGATCGGCGTCTCGGCGCGGTCGACCCCGGCGACGTACCTCGGGATCATGGACACGGTACGAAAGGTCTTCGCGGCGCGGACGGGGACCGAACCGGGGTTCTTCAGCTTCAACTCGTCGGGGGCCTGCGGCACCTGCGAGGGGCGCGGGGTCATCCACACCGACCTGGCGTTCATGGACCCCGTGACGACCACCTGCCACGACTGCGAGGGCCGGCGCTTCCGCGAGGAGGTGCTGCGGCTGACGGTCGACGGCCGCTCGATCGCCGACGTCCTGGCGATGACCGCCGACCGGGCCCTGGACTTCTTCGCCGACCCGGGCGTACGGCGGCGGCTGCGCGCCCTGCGCGACGTCGGCCTGACCTACCTGACGCTCGGGCAGCCGCTGTCCACGCTGTCGGGCGGCGAACGGCAGCGCATCAAGCTGGCCACCCGGCTGCACCGCACCGGCGCCGTGTACGTCCTGGACGAACCGACCACCGGCCTGCACATGTCGGACGTCGAAGGGCTGCTGGCCCTGCTGGACCGGCTGGTGGAGGGCGGCAACACGGTCGTGGTCGTCGAGCACAACCTGGAGGTGGTGGCCCACGCCGACCGGGTGATCGACCTCGGCCCGGACGGGGGCCGGGACGGCGGCCGGGTGATCTTCGAGGGCACCCCGCACGAGCTGCTCTCGGCATCCGGCTCCAGCACCGCCGAGCATCTCAGGAGGGCCACGGGAGGCTGACGGGGGTTTCGTGGGTGCGGTCCCCCGCTGCATGATGGCCGACCGGCGCCGCGCCACGGGCGCCGGACGGCCGGCACCTCGACGGAGACTCCCGGAGACCCCCACGTGCCCGGCTCGGGCAGCGGGGGAGCACCGACGCGGCCGGCGTCCAGCGGCTGGGCGCCCGGGTGGTCGCGCGGTCCGGGGCGCAGGTGGTGCTGCTCGGGGGCGGCAAGCTGCTCGTGGACATCGGCGAGTTCGAGAAGCTGGAGAGCTGTGTGACGTGCCTCTCGGTCCGTTTGCGGGAACTGTACGTCTGACGGGCGCGGTCGTCACCGGTCAGGCCCCGGGACCTGCGCGCCTCGGGGCCGACGCGCGATGCGGCGCGCGGGGGGCTGATCAGCGGCCTTTACAGTGCGTTTAACCTACGGTCTCGTAACCTACGGTTTCGTAGCCTACGATTCCGTAGGTTCCCGGCACCGCTCGCCGGCCGCATTCCGTTTTGTCGCACGTCCCCTGGAGTTCTCTGTGACGATCGTCTCCCCGCACCTCGGCAATTCCGCCGACTGGACCGACGCCCGGCTGCTGTACGCGCTGGAGGAAGTGGTCGAGACCGAGCTCAACCGGCACCTGAAGGTCACCAAGGACTGGATGCCGCACGAGTACGTGCCCTGGAGCGACGGCCGCAACTTCCCCGGGTTCTTCGAGGACGGCGAGGCCTGGGAGAAGGGCCAGTCCAAGGTCACCGAGATCGGCCGGATCGCCCTGGTGGTGAACCTCCTGACGGAGGACAACCTCCCCAGCTACCACCACGAGATCGCGAGCCTCTTCGGCCGGGACGGCGCCTGGGGCACCTGGGTGCACCGCTGGACCGCGGAGGAGGGCCGGCACGGCATCGTGATGCGCGACTACCTGCTCGCCTCGCGCGCGGTGGACCCGGACCAGCTGGAGCAGTTCCGCATGGCCCACATGAGTGAGGGCTTCGAGTCGGACAACCGGCACTCGATGCTCCACTCGGTGGCGTACGTCGCCTTCCAGGAGCTGGCCACCCGCATCTCGCACCGCAACACGGGCCACCAGTCCGGCGACCCGGTCTGCGACCGCATGCTGGCCCGCATCGCGACCGACGAGAACCTGCACATGGTCTTCTACCGCAACCTGCTCAAGGCGGCCTTCGAGCTGGCGCCCGATCTGACGATGCAGGCGGTGCGGGACGTGGTCGTGAACTTCCGGATGCCCGGCCACGGTATGCCCGGCTTCGAGCGGGCCGCCGCGCAGATGGCGATCGGCGAGGTCTACAACCTGCGCATCCACCACGACGACGTGATCCAGCCCGTGCTGCGCTTCCTGAAGATCATGGAGATCGACGGCCTCGGCCCGGAGGGGCAGCAGGCGCAGGAGGAGCTGGGCCTGTACATGGGCGGACTGGACGCGGAGGCCGCCAAGTTCGACGAGAAGCTGGCCGCGCGCAAGGCGCGGATGGCGGCCCGCGCCGCGGGCTGACCGCCCCGCCGCCCGGCCGTACCCCCTCCGACCGCACCGCCGCCCCGCCGCACCCCTCCGGGCGCACCGGGCCCGCGAGCCCGGCCCGGAGGGTGGTGCGGCCTCAGTGCGTGGTGCGGCGCAGCGCCAGGCGTTCCTTCTCCGAGAGCCCGCCCCAGACGCCGAAGCGTTCGTCGTTGCTCAGCGCGTACTCCAGACAGGCCGAGCGGATCGGGCAGAGGGCGCAGATCCGCTTCGCGTCGCGTACGGAACTGCCGGGCTCGGGGAAGAAGAAGTCCCCTCCGGTCTGTGCGCACAACGCCTCCTCCTGCCAGTCGAGGTCGGGCGTCGCGATCAGTTCGATGTGCATGGACGAGAGCGTGCCGCACGGCGAAAAACGTTCGATCAACGCGGCATCAACGCCGCGCCGTCGGGCCTCCGGCCGCCCGATGGTCCCCCGCCCGGCGCCGGGGCGCACGGCGGCGCGCGGAAGCGGTTGCCGGTGGTCGGTGGAAGACTCGGCAGTGTCAGGCAACGGGCCCCTTCCGAGGAGGGCGATGATGCTCACCACCCGTTTCGTCACCGGCGCGCCGAACTGGATCGACGTCGGCACCTCCGACATCGACGGCGCCGCGTCCTTCTACGGCGGCCTCTTCGGCTGGCGGTTCCGGTCAGCGGGGCCCGAGGCCGGGAGGTACGGCTTCTTCGAGCTGGACGGCCGGCTCGTGGCCGGCGGCATGCGAACCACGCCGGAGCAGGGCCCGCCGTCCTGGACGGTGTACTTCCAGACCCACGACGCCGAGGGCGCCGCGCGGGCGTCCGAGCAGGCGCGCGGCGGTGTGCTCATGCGGCCGATGGACGTGATGGGCCAGGGCACCATGGCGATCCTGGCCGACCGGGCGGGGGTGCCGTTCGGCGTCTGGCAGCCGGGGCGGCTGGGCGGCCTGGGCGTGGCCGGCGAGACCGGCGCGCTCGTCTGGGTCGAGCTGCACACGGCGGACGTCGCGGCCGCCGCCGCGTACTACGACGCGGTGCTGGGACTGGAGACCTCCGCCGTCCCGTTCCCCGACGCCGGGGAGTACACCTGCCTCAACCCGGCCGGCGAGGGCGAGGAGAGCATGTTCGGCGGCGTCGTCCCGCTCGCCGACGACCCGGCGGGGACGGACGCCCAGTGGCTGCCGTACTTCGCGGTGGCCGACACGGACGCCGCGGTGGCCAGGACCGGGGAGCTGGGCGGCACGGTGCGGACGCCCGCGACGGACATCGAGGGCGTCGGCCGCCTGGCCCACCTCGCCGACCCGTACGGCGCCCGGTTCGCGGTGCTCAGGCCGGTGCCGCGGGAGGTCTAGAGACGGCTGCGGCCAGACTCGCCGCGCCGCTCACGCCGTCGCGCGGCGGACCAGGGTCGTCGGCAGGACGACGCCGGACGAGGGGGCGGGCCCCCGCGGGTCCCCCGCGTCCGCGTCGCGGTCCAGGCCGCGCAGCAGCAGGCGGGCCATCAGCCGGCCCATGCCCTCGATGTCCTGACGGACCGTGGTCAGCGGGGGGTCGGTCTGTTCGGCGACCGGCAGCATGTCGTCGAACCCGACCACGGCGACGTCGTCCGGCACCCGCCGTCCCCGCTCGCGCAGCACCCGCAGGGCGCCCGCCGCGGTGAGGTCGTTGGCGGCGAACACGGCGTCCAGGTCCGGGCACCGGTCGAGCAGCTCGCGCATCGCCCGCTCCCCGCCGGCCGAGGTGAAGTCCCCCCGGGCGATCAGCCCCTCACCGGCGTCCCCCCGGACGTCGCGGAAGCCGGCCAGCCGGTCCGCCGCGGAGGTCTGGTCGAGGGGTCCGGTGATGTGCGCGACGCGGTCGCGGCCGAGGCCGGCCAGGTGGCGCACGGCGTCGCGGGCGCCGCCGCGGTTGTCGCTGTCGACGTAGACCACGTCGTCCCGGCCGTCGTCCCAGCCGGGCCGGCCGCCGAAGACGGTCGGCAGGCCGGCACCGCGCACCAGGCCGGGCAGCGGGTCGTCGAGGTGGAGGGAGAAGACGAGCGCGCCGTCGACGTGGCCGCCGGCCAGATAGCGGCCGACGCGGGCGTGGTCCTCGCGGCCCTCGGTGAGCAGCAGCACCAGCTGGCTGTCGTGGGCGGTCAGTTCCTTGCTGATGCCGCGCAGCTGCTGGGCGAAGTACGGGTCGGAGAAGACGCGGGTCTCCGGCTCGGCGGCGACGACCGCGACGGCGTCGTGGCGTCGGGTCACGAGGCTGCGGGCGGCCTGGTTGGGCACGTAGCCGAGTTCCTCCACCGCGCGCCGTACGCGTTCGGCCAGCGCGTCCCGCACCCCGTGCGCGCCGTTGACCACGCGGGACACGGTGGCCCGGGAGACGCCGGCGCGTGCGGCCACGGCCTCCAGCGTGGGACGCGGCGCTGTCTCGCTCACTCGGGGCTCCTCGTCGGCGGCTGTGGCTCAGGATAGCCGCAGCCGCCGGACCGGCGAGAGCGCTCTCGCGGGGATGGTGCCCCCGGGCACCTGCCCTCAGTGGTGGTGCGCCGACGCCTCCCCGGTCTGCTCGCCGGTCTGCTCCTCCGCCGGTTCTCCGCCCCCGTGCGCGTGTTCGTGCGGGTCGTACCCGGGGATCGTGCCGTCCTTCTTCTTCACCAGGAACAGCCCCACCATCCCCATGTCGGAGTGGCTCTGCACGTGGCAGTGGTACATCCACGCCCCGGCGCCGACCCCCTCCCCCGCGATGATCTGGAAGCCGAAGGAGTCCGCGGGGCCGGTGATCTTGTTGTCGATGACCTGGCTGGGGTCGTCGGGGCCGGTGAGCATGCCGGTGCGGTTGTCGGCCCAGCGGTGACCGTGCATGTGGAAGGTGTGGTAGTACTCGCCGTGCGTGATCATGACGATCTCGACCCGGTCGCCCACGGTGGCCTCGAAGTTCGGCCCGGTGTGCGGCTTCTGATTGTTGATGAGCATGTCGTTGAAGACGATCGTGTGCGTGGCGTCCGGCAGCACGTCGCCCTTGCGGCGCACGATCACCGGCCCGTACAGGCCCTTGCGGATGCCGCCGGTGCCGTGCTCGGTGCCCACGACGTGGTCGTGGTAGTGCCAGTAGCCCGCGCTGCCCGCCCGCCAGGTGCCGTCCGCGCGACGGCCGGGTTTGTGGGTGCGCCAGGTGTACGTACGGGTGCCGCCGGGTTCCACGTCGCTCTTGTTCATGGCCGTGCCGTCGCTGGAGATCTCGTAGTCCAGGCCGTGGACGTGCAGGCTGGCCCGCACGTCCATCGTGTTCGTGAACTCGATATGCAGCGTGTCGCCCTCGTTCAGCTCGATCAGCGGGCCGGGGATGGACGCCTTGCCCTTCTCGAAGCCGTAGCCCATCTGCCCGTCGGGCAGCTTCTCGGCGTACATCTTGAGATGTCTCACCTCGCCCCCGGCCGGTGCCGTCCTCGCGGTGACCGCGCCCGCCTCCCCGGCCGCGCCGGCGGTCTCCGGAGCGATGGACAACGATGTCGCGACGGCCGCGCCGCCCAGCAGTACCCGTCGGTTGAAGCCTCGCCTGTCCATGCCGAACTCCCCTGGCTGATACGGAATTTGCGCAGACGTAGCCCTGAGTGGCTGTGAGGAACCTGTGGGACGGTACCGGTTGCCGCCGCGTTTATCCACAGTCAGGACAAAGTTCGTTGGATCCCGGTCATACCTATTGGCGAACCACGCAAAGAGGTCTAGCTTCCTTGGCGCTGCTGCCGTGACCGAGGAGGTGCCCATGCCCTTGAGAGGGTTGAGCGCGAGAAGCAGAGGCTGGGCGGCGTTCGCGACCGCCGGTTTCGTCGCCGCGGGATTACTGGCCGGCCCTGCCGCCAGCGCGCGTCCGGCGCCGGACCCGTCCCTGACAACGATGTCGATCAAGTCGCCGCCGGGCGGCGCCAACGTACGGGTGCTGATCTTCTACGGGTCCGCCGCGTCCGGGGACGAGTCCCCGGTGGTGAACGCGGGGATCGCGGCCATCGAGCGGATCGGGCTGTCCGGCCCGGCGAACGAGCGTTTCACCGTCGAGGCCACGGACAACGCCTCGGTGTTCACCAACGAGAAGAGGCTCAGCCGTTTCAACGCGGTCGTGTTCCTGACCGGCGGCGGCGACGTCCTCGATCCGGACCAGGAGGCGGGCCTGGAGGCGTACATGGAGGCCGGCGGCGGATTCGTCGGCATCCACGACGCGGCCCGCGCGGAGCCGTACTCGGACTGGTTCACCGGCCTGGTCGGCGCCCGCCCGGCGGCCTCGAGCCCGGCGAAGGTCCAGCGGGCCACCGTCGAGGTCGGTGACCGGCGCCATCCGGCCACCAAGGACCTGCCGGTGCAGTGGAAGCGGCCCGACGCGTGGCTCAACTGGCAGAAGAACCCGTCCGGCGACGTGCACACCGTCGCCCGGGTGCGCGAGTCGACGTACCAGCCCGGGGCGGGCGCCAACGGCTGGGACCACCCGGTCAGCTGGTGCCGGGACTACGACGGCGGCCGGTCCTTCTACACCGGCATGGGCGGCACGGTGTCGTCGTACGACGAGACCGACTTCCGCGCCCACCTGCGCGGCGCCCTGATGTGGACCACGCGCCTGGCGCGGGCCGACTGCAAGGCGACCATCAACGGCAACTACAAGGCCGAGCGGCTCACCGACCCCAACCAGCCCGGCCAGAACGACCAGATCGGCGAACCGCACGGCCTGGTCACCGCGCCCGACGGCCGGGTCTTCTACATCGGCCGGGGCGGCGCGGACTCCTCCCAGCCCGTGATCACCGACTGGAACAACCCGGACGTCGGCAAGGGCAAGGGCGAGATCCACGTCTGGGACCCGAAGACCGACAAGGTGACACTCGCCGGCGCACTGACCGTCTTCGGCAACAAGGGCGGCGGCGACGAGCTGACCAAGGTCGAGGAGGGCCTGCTCGGCATCGAGCTGGACCCGGGGTTCGCGCAGAACGGCTGGGTGTACCTGCACTACACACCCCACTCCGGGATCGACCGCGAGACCCGCATGGCCGAGCGACGCGTCTCCCGCTTCACGCTGGACGGGGCCACGAACAAGCTGGATCTGGGCAGCGAGAAGGTGCTGCTGAAGTGGCCGGTGCAGATCCACAGCTGCTGCCACGCGGGCGGCGGGATGGCCTGGGACTCCAAGGGCAACCTGTACATCGCCACCGGTGACAACAACTCCAGCGGCTTCAGCGGCGGTTACTCGGGCAACAACCCGGAGCCCAACTACAAGGGCGTGTCCTTCGCCGACGCGCGCCGCACCGCCGGCAACACCAACAACCTCAACGGCAAGATCCTGCGCATCCACCCGGAGCCGGACGGGACCTACACCCTCCCCGAGGGCAACCTGTTCACCGGCGAGGAGACGGCCGAGGGCGGCGGCAAGACGCGCGGCGAGATCTACGTGATGGGCGTGCGCAACCCGGCGCGCATCTCGGTCGACAAGGCCACCGACACCCTGTACGCGGGCTGGGTCGGCCCGGACGCCGGCTCCCCGTCGCCGACCTGGGGCCCGGCCAAGTACGACACGTTCGCCGTGATCACCAAGGCGAGCAACCGGGGCTGGCCGTACTGCATGGGCAACAACCAGCCCTACCGGGACCGGAACCTGCCGGACCCGTCGAAGCCGCTGGGCTGGTACGACTGCAAGGCCCCGAAGAACGAGTCGCCGAACAACGACGGCCTGGTCAACCTGCCGCCGGTGACCGGCAACAACATCTGGTACTCGCCCCAGGGCGGCGGCCCCGACTTCCCGCGCGACGCGAACGGAGTCCCGTCGTACAAGCAGGAGGAGGCCACCTACAAGCTGCCCTGGCTCAAGGGCGGCGGCCAGGCCGCGATGAACGGCCCGGTCTACCGCTTCGACGCGGACAGCTCCAGCACCACCAAGTGGCCCGCGTACTGGGACGGCAAGTGGTTCGTCGGTGACTTCTACGACGCCGACCAGCCGCGCAACGCGGTGCTGATGGACCCGAAGACGCAGGGCGACGGCGGTCTGCCGGTGCACGCGGAGTCGCTGAAGAAGATCGTGCCGATCGGCAACGACGGCATCAAGAACCTGATGGGCTGGAAGTTCGGCCCCGACGGCGCGCTGTACGTCCTGGACTACGGCCGCGGCTTCTTCACCTCGGACTCCAAGTCGGCCCTGTGGCGGGTCACCTACGAGGGCGGCGGGCCGACGCCCGCCGCCGGACAGCTGGCGAGGGGGTCTGAGTGATACGCCAACGAAGAATGTGGGCGGCCTTGTTGGCCGGCCTGCTGATGATGCTCGGCCTGCAGGCGACGTCCGCCACCGGGCAGCCCCGGGCCGAGGCGAAGGCCGCCGCGGCGGACCAGGTCCTCACCTGGACCGCGGGCGACGACATCACCAAGTACACGTCCGCGCCCGAGACGGCGGTGGCCGGCCCGGCCACGATCGTCTTCGAGAACAGCGAGGCGACCGGCAACACCACCGGCATGCCGCACACGCTGACGTTCATGACCAGCGATCCCGAGTACAACCAGGACGTCCAGCTGAACATCCTGGCCAACCCGGGCGACGACCAGGGCGGCAGGCACACCGCCGAGGTCACCCTCACCCCCGGCCGCTACATGTACCACTGCACGATCCCCGGCCACGGGGAGATGAAGGGCGTGCTCGTGGTGACCGAGGGCGGCGGCGGCGAGGACACCACCGCGCCCGCGACGTCGGCCGAGGTCGGTGGCACGCAGAACGCCGACGGCGCCTACGTCGGCTCCGCGAGCGTGACGCTCGGCGCCACCGACGAGGGCGGTTCCGGCGTCGACCGGATCGAGTACGCCCTCGGCGCCGACGGTGCCTGGCAGCCGTACACCACGCCGGTCGTCGTCGACCAGGTCGGCGAACACACCGTGCGCTACCGGGCGTTCGACAAGGCGGGCAACGCGGCCGCCGAGAAGAGCGTCACGTTCACCGTGGCCGCCCCGGACACCGACGACACGACGGCGCCCGAGACCTCGGCGACGGTCAGCGGCGAGAAGAACCCGGACGGCGCCTACATCGACATGGCGACGGTGACCGTCACCGCCTCCGACACCGGTTCCGGCGTCAACACCATCGAGTACGCGGTCGGTGACGGCGCCTGGCAGGCGTACACCGCGCCCGTGATGGTGCACGCGGTCGGCGAGCACACCGTGCGCTACCGCGCCACCGACAAGGCGGGCAACGTCGCGGCGGACAAGAGCGTCGCCTTCACCGTCGTCGCCGCCCCGCCCGAGGACACCACCCCGCCGGTGACCGGCGCGACCGTGGAGGGCACCAAGGACTCCGCCGGCGCGTACGTCGGCAGCGCCAAGGTGACCGTCAGCGCCACCGACGAGGGCGGTTCCGGTGTGGCCGGCGTGGAGTACTCGCTCGACGCCGGGCCCTACCTGGCGTACACCGGGCCCGTGGTCGTCGACCGGGTGGGCCGGCACACCGTCGCCTACCGGGCGAGCGACAAGGCGGGCAACACCTCCGCATCGGTGACCGTGAGCTTCACGGTGGTGTCGGGCCAGGTGCCGCCGCCGCCCTGCCCGGAGTACGACGAGCGCCTCACGGTGATCGTCGGCACGGTCGACACGGGGGTGCCGAACCGGGTCACGAACAACCGGTGCCGGATCAACGAGATGATCGAGGACGAGAAGGAGTGGACCTCCCAGGCCCTGTTCCTCAAGCACGTCCGGGAGGTCACCGACGCGCTGCTGGACGAGGGCGTCGTCGACCGGCGGGAGTACCGGGCGATCAACCAGGCCGCCCGGCAGTCGAAGATCGGCCTGCCCGGCCAGACCGATGGCTACCGCACGATCCTCGACGGCACCCAGGCGTCGCTGGCCAAGTGGGAGCAGGTGGGCGGCGGTTCGTTCGGGCTGAACCCGGACGGGTCGATCACCTCCAGCACCACCACGCCGGGCATGGGCATGCTGTGGTTCCCGGAGCGCAAGTACGGCGACTTCTCGCTGAAGCTCCAGTGGCGTGACGACGCGCCGGGCACCACGCGCACCAACGGCGGCGTCTTCGTCCGCTTCCCGCAGGTCCACGACCACCCGGAGGAGTCCCGGCCGGAGTGGGTCGCCATCAAGTACGGGCACGAGGTCCAGGTGTTCGACGGCCCGACCGGCGACATGTACAAGACCGGCTCGGTCTACGGCTTCGACCGGGTGGGCCTGGCCGGGGCCGGGGTGACGGAGAAGGGCACCTGGAACGACTACGAGATCCGCGTGGTCGACCAGCACTACTCCGTGTACCGCAACGGCGTGCTGATCAACGAGTTCGACAACACCGGCGGCCAGGACTTCTACCCGCCGCGCTCGGACGACCCGGGCACGGACGGCCGGCGGTTCGCCTCCGGACACGTCGGGCTCCAGGTGCACGGCACGACGGACGTGGTCTCCTACCGGGACGTCCGGATCAAGGAGTTGTAGCTCAGCTCTCCTGAGGGCGCGGCTTCTTCGCGCGGCTCGGCTGTACCCGGCTGGGTTCCCCCGGCATCTTCGGATACTCGGGCGGGTACGGCAGATCACCGAGCCCGTGGTCGCGCTCGTCCTTCGTTGCCAGCTCCAGCAGGGCGTCGAGGGAGTACGCCTGGTCGTCCATGCCCGCGTGCACGTCGCCGAGTTCGGCGAAGCGCGCGGGCATGGTCGTGATGTCGAAGTCCTGCGGGTGCGCGACGCCGACCTCGTCCCAGGTCAGCGGCGCGGAGACGGGCGCGTGCGGGCGGGGGCGCACGGAGTAGGCGGAGGCGATGGTGCGGTCGCGGGCGGTCTGGTTGTAGTCGATGAAGATGCGCTCGCCGCGCTCCTCCTTCCACCACTTGATGGTCACCCGCTCCGGCATCCGCCGTTCCATCTCGCGTCCGGCGGCGATCGCGGCGCGCCGCACCTGGGTGAAGGTCCAGCGGGGCTCGATCGGCACGAAGACGTGGATGCCGCGCCCGCCCGAGGTCTTCGGCCAGCCCTTCAGCCCTCCGAACTCCTCCAGCACGGCGCGCAGTTCGTGGGCGGCGCGGGCGGCGTCGTCGTAGTCGGTGCCGGGCTGCGGGTCGAGGTCGATGCGCAGTTCGTCGGGGTGGTCGACGTCGTCGCGGCGCACCGGCCAGGGGTGGAAGGTGAGGGTGCCGTACTGCGCGGCCCACAGGACCGCCGCCTCCTCGGTGGGGCACATCTCGTCGGCACTGCGTCCGCTGGGGAAGGTGATGTGCGCGGTGGGGATCCAGTCGGGCATGCCCTTGGGCGCGCGCTTCTGGTAGAACCACTCGCCGGTGACGCCGTCCGGGTAGCGCTGGAGGGTGGTGGGGCGGTCGCGCAGGGCGCGCAGGATGCCGGGGGCGACCGCCTGGTAGTACCGGGCCACGTCGAGCTTGGTGTAGCCGTGCTCCGGGAAGAAGACCTTCCCCGGGCTGGACAGCCGCACGGTGCGGCCGCCCGCCTCCAGTTCCACCGCTTCCGCCATGCGAGCCACGGTAGGCGCACCCGGGGGACCTCGCACGCCCGGCGGGATCATCCCAGCTCGACCGGGCTCCCCTCGCGCATCCGGACCCGGCGGCCGGTGAAGCGCCGGCCGAGCATGCGGTCGTGGGAGACCACGACCAGCGCGCCCCGGTAGTGGCGCAGGGCCTCCTCGAAGTCCTCGACGAGCGCGGGCGAGAGGTGGTTGGTCGGCTCGTCCAGGAGCAGCAGGTCCACCGGGTCCCGCAGCAGCCGGGCCAGCGCGAGCCGCCGCAGCTGCCCGGTGGACAGGTCGCCGACCGCCGTCGTCAGGTCGGGGAGGCGGAACAGGCCGAGCCCCAGCAGTGCCTCCCGGTGCTCGGCCGGGGCGCCGGGCAGTCCGGCCGCGTACGCGTCCAGCAGGGTGCGCCGCGGGTGGGTGACCGGGGTCTCCTGGGGCAGCCAGCCGACGCGTTCCGGGCGGGCGCACGTGCCCCGGTCGGGGCGCAGGTCGCCGGCGAGGACCCGTAGGAGGGTGCTCTTGCCGGCGCCGTTCTCGCCGGTGACCAGGATCCGGTCGCCCGGGCCGACGGTGAAGTCGTCGACGTCGAGCCGATCGCCGACGGCCACCCGGTGCAGGTCGGCCAGCGGGCCGCGGTGGTCCGCGTCGCCGCCCTCGACCCGGACCCGGAAGCGGAGGGGTGCCGGGGGCTGCGGCACCGGGTTCTCCTCCAGGCGCCGCACCCGTTCCCCCGCCTGCCGCACGCGGGCGGAGATCTGCTTCTCCACGCTGCGCTGGTGGCGCCCGCCGGCGCGGTCGGCGTTGGACGCGCGCCGGGGTCCGGCGTGCAGGGTGCCGGCGGCGCGGCGGGCGAGTTCGCTCTGCTCCGCCAGCTCCCGCCGCCAGTCGGCGTACTCCTGTTCCCAGCGGCGCCGGGCGCCCGCCTTCGCCCTCAGGTACCCGGCGTAGCCGCCGCCGTGCCGGTGCACGGTGCGGCGCTCGCCGTCCACCTCCCACAGTGCGGTGGCGACGCGTTCCAGGAAGACACGGTCGTGGGATACCGCCAGGACGCTGCCCCGGTGGGCGCGCAGGTGCTCCTCCAGCCACTCGACGGCCGGTACGTCGAGGTGGTTGGTCGGCTCGTCGAGCAGCAGGAGCTGGGGAGCGGACGCCAGCAGGCAGGCCAGGCCCAGGCGGGCCTGTTCGCCGCCCGAGAGGCTGCCGAGGAGCCGGTCGGGGGTGACGTGGCGCAGGCCCAGTCCGTGCAGGGCGGACTCGACGCGGGCGTCGGCCGCGTAGCCGTCCCGGGCCTCGAACGCCTCCAGCAGTTCCCCGTACGTGGCGAGCAGACCGTCCAGTTCACCGGGGCCGGCCTCGGTCAGCGCCCGCTCGGCCCGGCACAGGGCGCCCTCCAGGGCCCGCAGGTCGGCGAGGGCGTGGTCGACGGCGTCCTGAACGGTGTCGTCCGGGGGCAGGTCGGGGGTCTGCGGCAGGTATCCGGCGCCGCCGGGGGCGTGGACGCGGACGTGTCCCGCGTCGGGCACGTCGACGCCGGCCAGGAGGCGCAGCAGGGTCGACTTGCCGGTGCCGTTCTCGCCGACGACGCCGATGCGCTCGCCGGGTGACACCGACTGGTGGACGCCGTCCAGGAGCGGCCGCCCGCCGGGCGCGCGGACGACGTCGTCCAGGACGACCTGGAAGGCGCCCGAGCCGGGTGCGGACGCGGGAAGGGTGGTCGGGCAGGTGTGGGCGTCAGAGGTACGCCGGTGCATGGGTGATCCGCCATATCGGAAGAAGTGAACAGGTGACCGATACGGAGCGGGCAGCCGGAATCACGCCGCTCGCGCGCGGCGGCATCGGCGCCCGGACTCCCGGGGCGGTATCAGATGTAGAAGTAGTAGAACCTGATCACCCCACCACGTTAACAGGCGGGGGCGGCCGGCCGCTCCTACAGTCGGACCATGGATCTGCCCGTCATGCCGCCCGTGAAGCCGATGCTCGCCAAGTCCGTGGCGAAGATCCCGCCGGGCATGCACTACGAGGCCAAGTGGGACGGGTTCCGGTCGATCGTGTTCCGCGACGGCGCCGAGGTCGAGCTGGGCAGCCGTACCGGCAAGCCGTTGACCAGGTACTTCCCGGAGCTGGTGGCGGCGGTGCGGGAGCGGTTGCCCGAGCGGTGCGTGGTGGACGGGGAGATCGTGATCGCGCGGGAGGGGCATCTGGACTTCGACGCGCTCACCGAGCGGATCCACCCGGCGGACTCCCGGGTGCGGATGCTGGCCGAGCGGTCGCCGGCCTCGCTCGTGGTCTTCGACCTGCTGGCGCTGGACGGCGACTCCCTGCTCGACGTGGCGCTGGCCGACCGGCGGGCGCTGCTGGTCCGGACGCTGGACGGGGTCACACCGCCGGTGCACGTGGCGCCGGCGACGGACGACATCGAGGTGGCCCGGCGCTGGTTCGAGCAGTACGAAGGGGCGGGTCTGGACGGGGTCGTCGCCAAGCCGCCGGACCTGGGCTACCGGCAGGACGAGCGGGCCATGTACAAGATCAAGCACGAGCGGACGGCGGACGTGGTCGTCGCCGGCTACCGCCTGCACAAGAGCGGCCCGGTGGTCGGTTCGCTGCTGCTCGGCCTGTACGACGACAAGGGCGTCCTCCAGCACGTCGGCGTGAGCGCCGCCTTCACCATGAAGCGGCGTGCCGAGCTGGTGGAGGAGCTGGAACCGCTGCGCATGGACGACGTCGGGGGCCACCCGTGGGCCGCCTGGGCCGAGGAGTCGGCGCACGAGGCGGCCCGGCTGCCCGGCGCCCCGAGTCGCTGGTCGGGCAAGAAGGACCTGTCCTGGGTGCCGCTGCGTCCGGAACGGGTCGTCGAGGTCGCCTACGACCACATGGAGAACGGGGCGCGTTTCCGGCACACGGCCCGTTTCCGCCGCTGGCGCCCGGACCGGACGCCGCACAGCTGCACCTACGCCCAGCTGGAGGAGCCGGTGCGCTACGACCTGGCGGAGATCCTCGGCGGGCCGTGACGCGGGCTCACGGCTTCATGAGCACCTTGACCGCGCCGTCCTGCTTCTTCTGGAACATCTCGTAGGCGTGCGGCGCGTCGGCCAGCGGCACCCGGTGGGTGGCGAAGTCGTCGACGCCGAGCGGGTCCTCGTCCGTCAGGTAGGGGATGATCTCGTCGCTCCAGCGGCGTACGTTGGCCTGGCCCATCCGCAGCTGGATCTGCTTGTCGAACAGGGTGAGCATCGGCATCGGGTCGGCCATCCCGCCGTACACACCGGACAGGGAGATCGTGCCGCCGCGCCGCACGAGATCGATGGCGGTGTAGAGGGCGGCGAGCCGGTCGACGCTGAACCGCTCGGCCAGGGGCCCGCCGATGGCCCGGGGCATCACCGCCGCGGCCGACTGGATCAGCTTGGCGGCGGCGCCGCCGTGCGCCTCGGTGCCGACCGCGTCGATCACGGCGTCGGGGCCGCGTCCGCCGGTCTCGTCCTGGATCGCGGCGACCAGTTCCTTCTCGTTGTCGAAGGACCGGAGGTCGTACGTCTCCACGCCCCGTTCGCGGGCCCGCCGCAGCCGCTCGGGGACGAGGTCGACGCCGAACACCCGGCCGGCGCCCTTGGCCCGGGCGATCCGGCAGGCCATGTCGCCGATCGGGCCGAGGCCGAGCACGGCGACGCTGCCGCCCTGCGGGACGGCGGCGTACTCGACCGCCTGCCAGGCGGTGGGCAGGACGTCGGAGAGGTAGACGAAGCGGTCGTCGGCCGGTCCTTCCGGCACCTTGATCGGGCCGTACTGGGCCTGCGGCACGCGCAGGTACTCGGCCTGGCCGCCGGGGACGGCGCCGTACAGGCGGGTGTAGCCGAAGAGCTGGGCGCCCATGCCCTCGCCGGTGACCTGGGTGGTCTCGCACTGCGTCGGCAGTCCGTTGCCGCACATGTAGCAGTGTCCGCACGCGATCTGGAACGGCACCACGACCCGGTCGCCGGGCCTGAGCGCGGTCACCTCGGGGCCGACCTCCTCCACGACGCCCATGGGCTCGTGGCCGAGGATGTCTCCGGGTGTCATGAACGGTGTGAGCACCTCGTACAGGTGCAGGTCGGAGCCGCACAGCCCGGAGGACGTGACGCGGATGACCGCGTCCGTCGGTTCCTGGATCCTCGGGTCGGGCACCTCCTCCACCCGCACGTCCCGCTTGCCCTGCCACGTCACTGCCTTCATCGCCTCGCGCTCCCTCCGTCGCCGTGCGCGTCGGTCCTGCGTGGCGGCCGGGTACCCGGGGGGCGCGCCACCGAACCGCCGCCGGTTTCGTCCGAACAGCGGATTATGTACCGGTTCCCGCGTGCCAGATCAGATTCGTTCAGGTATGGCACTGAATGCTTCCAGGAGCACACAATCGATGACACGGGATGGGCGGACGGGTGGTCGGAATGCGACGAAGGACGCACAGGCGGCGCGGCGGCGCGGTGCTGGCCGCGGCGGTGGCGGCGGTCTCGCTGGCGGCGGGCTGCACGGCCGGGCCGGGGCCGGACGACGACCCGCGGGCGCCCGAGCCCAAGCCCTCGCGCAGCGCGGCGGGCGCCTCGGCGCCGGTCCTCGCCGTGAAGGTCGACAACGTGCCCGCCGCCCGCCCGCAGACGGGTCTGGGAGCCGCCGACCTGGTCTACGTCGAGCCGGTGGAGGGCGGGCTGAGCCGCCTGATGGCCGTCTACGCGACCGGGCTGCCGGAGTCGGTCGGGCCGGTGCGCAGCGCCCGCGAGTCCGACCTGGAACTGCTGCGCCAGTTCGACCGGCCGACGCTGGCGTTCTCCGGCGCGCAGCGCAGACTGCTGCCGCTCATCGACGACGCGCCCCTGCGCGCCGAGCCGCCGGGCGAGGACTCCGGCGCCTACGTGCGCGACGAGGACCGGCCCGCCCCGCACAACCTCTACGTGCGGCCCGGCCGCCTGCTTCCGGAGCCCGCCGGCCGCGCCGCCCTCACCACCGGCTTCCACTACGGCGACGCCCCCGGCGGCGGCCGTGCCGAGGCCTCCCACACGGTGCGCTACCCGTCGGCCTCCTTCACCTTCACCTGGTCCGCGAGCCGCGACCGCTGGCTGGTCTCGATGGACGGCACCCCGGCCCGGACGACCGACGGCGGGCGCCTGGCACCGGCCACGGTCGTGGTGCAGCACGTGGACGTGCGCGACTCGGAGCTGAGGGACTCGCGGGGCAACCACTCCCCGTACGTCGAGTCGGTCGGCTCAGGGGAGGCGGAGGTGCTGCGGGACGGACGCGCGTACGACGGGCGGTGGAAGCGCGGCGCGGCCTCGGACGGCACGTCCCTCACCACCGGTGACGGCGCCCCGCTGGACCTCGCCGAGGGCCAGGTGTGGGTGGTGTTCGTCGACGCGACGTAGGAGCCCCCCGACGGATCAGCCCGGCGCCACCGCGGGCTCGGCCGGGTTGCGGAGCCCTTCGGCGGCGTCCGCGACCCGGCGGATGAGGTCGAAGAAGACCGCCTGCTCGTCGGCGGAGAGCGGGGCGAGGAAGACCTGGTTCATCCGGGCGGTGCGCACGGCGAGCTTGCGGTGGACCCGCAGGCCCTCGTCGGTCAGGCGCAGCAGGAACCGGCGGCCGTCCTGCGGGTCGCGGACCTTGTCCAGCAGCGCGCGGCGGCCGAGCCGGCTGATCACCTCGGCGATGGTGGACCGGTCCAGTCCCACCCGCTCCCCCACCGTGCGCTGATCGAGTCCGGGCTCGGCGACCAGCGCGTTGAGGACGGCGAACTGCGGTGACGTGGTCTCCTCCGAGACCATCGTGTTCCACAGCAGGTGGTGCGCCTGCTGCAGCCGCCGGGCCAGGTGCCCGGGATGGGTGGTCAGGTCGACCGCGGCCATGTGCGCTCCTGTGGTCACTTCTGTTGGTGCACTGACGATACCCCGGGCGACCGATGAGCACCCGGCACCGCGCCATGCGATCTACCTCGCGCTTTGGCAGGTCTTGACGCCCCGGCCGTCCGGTGGCAGCGTGTGGGAAACCTCGCTGAAATACTCAGTGCCCTGATTAATTCGCGATCGGTTCGCGGTCCCGGGCGCTTGGAAGAGATGGGGCTTCTCGGATGGACAAGGTGGTGGCCACGGCCGGTGAGGCGGTGGCCGACGTGCCGGACGGCGCGTCGCTGGCGGTGGGCGGTTTCGGGCTGAGCGGTGTGCCGAACGTGCTGATCCAGGCGCTGTACGAGCGCGGGACCGGCGGGCTGTCGGTGGTCTCGAACAACTGCGGGGCGATGGAGTCCGGACTGGCGGTGCTGCTGGCCGCGGGGCGGATCGCGCGGGTGACCGGGTCCTACATCGGGGCGAACAAGGAGTTCGCGCGGCAGTACCTGGGCGGGGAGCTGGAGGTCGAGATGATCCCGCAGGGCACGCTGGCCGAGCGGCTGCGGGCCGGCGGTGCCGGCATCCCCGCCTTCTACACCCCGGCCGGGGTGGGCACGCAGGTCGCCGACGGCGGGCTGCCCTGGCGCTACGACGGCTCGGGCGGGGTCGCGCTGGCCTCGCCGCCGAAGGAGGTGCGGGAGTTCGACGGCACCCAGTACGTGCTGGAGCGCGGCATCCGCACCGACTTCGCGCTGGTGCGGGCGGCCAGGGGCGACCGGCACGGGAACCTGGTGTTCGCCAAGTCCTCCCGGAACTTCAACCCGCTGGCGGCCATGGCCGGACGGATCACCGTCGCCGAGGTGGAGGAACTGGTCGAGCCCGGCGAGATCGATCCGGACGCGGTGCACCTGCCGGGGATCTTCGTGCAGCGGGTCGTCGCGCTGACGGCGGAGCAGGCGGCGGACAAGAAGATCGAGCGGCGGACGGTGAGCGGCTGATGGCCTGGACACGTGAGGAGATGGCCGCGCGCGCGGCGCGGGAGCTGGAGGACGGGCAGTACGTCAACCTCGGCATCGGTCTGCCCACCCTGATCCCCAACTACCTCCCCGAGGGCGTGGAGGTGACCCTGGAGTCCGAGAACGGCATCCTGGGCACCGGCCGCTACCCGACCGAGGCGGAGGTGGACCCGGACCTGATCAACGCCGGGAAGGAGACCGTGACCGTCCTGCCGGGCGCCTCGTTCTTCGACTCGGCGCTGTCCTTCGGGATGATCCGGGGCGGGCACATCGACGTCGCCGTGCTGGGCGCGATGCAGGTGTCCGCCGCGGGCGACCTGGCGAACTGGGCGATCCCGGGGAAGATGATCACCGGTATCGGCGGGGCGATGGACCTCGTGCACGGGGCGCGCACGGTGATCGTGGTGATGACCCACACCGCCAAGGACGGTTCCCCCAAGATCCTCGAGGAGTGCGCGCTGCCGCTCACCGGCAAGGCGTGCGTGAACCGGATCATCACCGACCTCGGCGTCCTGGACGTCACCGCCGACGGACTCGTCCTGACCGAGACCGCCCCCGGGGTGAGCGTCGACGAGGTCGTCGCCAAGACCGACGCAAAGCTGACCGTCGCGGAGGAAGCCAAGTGAAGGACGTCTACGTCGTCGACGCGGTGCGCACCCCGTTCGGCAAGTACAACGGTGGCCTGGCCGGGGTGCGTCCGGACGACCTGGCCGCGCACGCGATCCGGGAACTGGTCGCCCGTACGCCGGACCTGGACCCCTCCCGGATCGAGGACGTGTACTTCGGCAACGCGAACGGCGCCGGTGAGGAGAACCGCAACGTCGCCCGCATGGCCGCCCTGCTGGCCGGCCTGCCCACCACCGTGCCCGGCGTCACCGTCAACCGGCTCTGCGCCTCCGGCCTCGAAGCGGTGATCCAGGCGGCCCGCGCCATCGCCGTCGGCGACGCCTCGATCGCCGTCGCGGGCGGTGTGGAGTCGATGACGCGGGCGCCGTACGTGCTGCCCAAGTCGGACCGGCCCTTCCCCGCCGGGCACACCGAGCTGTACTCCACCACGCTGGGCTGGCGCATGACCAACCCGACCATGAACCCGCAGTGGACCATTCCGCTCGGCGAGAGCGCGGAGCTGATCGCCGACAAGCACAAGATCACCCGGGAGCAGCAGGACGAGTTCGCCCTCGCCTCCCATCTCAAGGCCGCCCGCGCCCAGGCCGACGGCCTGTTCGACGGTGAGCTGACGCCCGTCCCGGTGCCGCGGCGCAAGGGCGACCCCGTCGACTTCGCCGCCGACGAGTGCGTACGCCCCACCGCGTCCCTGGAGGCGATGGCGAAGCTCAAGCCGTCCTTCCGCGAGACCGGCGGCACGGTGACCGCCGGGAACGCCTCACCGCTCAACGACGGCGCGGCGGCCCTCCTCCTCGTCGACGAGGAAGGGCTGAAGGCCACCGGCCGCGAACCCCTCGCCCGGATCAGGGCCACCGGCGTCTCGGCGACCGACCCGCACTACTTCGGCCTCGCCCCCGTCGAAGCCGTCAACCGCGCCCTGGCCAAGGCCGGCCGCACCTTCGCCGACCTGGACGTCCTCGAACTGAACGAGGCCTTCGCCGCCCAGGTGCTGGGCTGCGTCGCCGAGTGGCCCGAGTTCGACCCCGCAATCCTCAACCCCCAGGGCGGAGCCATCGCGCTGGGCCACCCCCTGGGCGCCTCCGGTGCCCGCCTCGCCGGCACCGTCGCCCACCAGCTCGCCCGCAAGGGCGGCGGCACCGGCATCGCCACCCTCTGCATCGGCGTCGGTCAGGGCCTCGCCCTGGTCCTCGACCGCTAGTCACCCACGGGAACCCTGATGACTCTCACCCAGCACGACATCGACGCGGAGATCGCGGCCGAGCACGCCGCGTACGAGAAGCGGGTCGCCGACGGCGGGCCCGTCGAGCACCACCCGCGCCGCGACTATGCCCCGTACCGCTCCTCGGTGCTCCGGCACCCGAAACAGCCGCCGGTCGCCATCGACGTCACCAAGGACCCGGAGCTGGTGGAGCTGTCCTCGCCCGCCTTCGGGGAGCGGGACATCACCGAGATCGACAGCGACCTGACCCGGCAGCACACCGGGGAGCCGGTCGGCGAGCGCATCACCGTCTCCGGCCGCCTCCTCGACCGGAACGGCAAGCCCGTGCGCGGTCAGCTCGTGGAGATCTGGCAGGCCAACTCGGCCGGCCGCTACGCCCACCAGCGCGAGCAGCACGACGCGCCGCTGGACCCGAACTTCACCGGCGTGGGCCGCACCCTCTCCGACGACGACGGCTTCTACCGCTTCACCACCGTGCAGCCCGGCCCCTACCCGTGGCGCAACCACGTCAACGCCTGGCGCCCCGCGCACATCCACTTCTCGGTGTTCGGCTCGGCGTTCACGCAGCGGCTCGTGACGCAGATGTACTTCCCGAACGACCCGCTGTTCGCGTACGACCCGATCCTCCAGTCCGTGACGGACGACGCCGCCCGGCAGCGGCTGGTCGCGACGTACGACCACAGCCTGTCCGTGCCCGAGTTCTCGCTCGGCTACCACTGGGACATCGTGCTCGACGGCCCGAACGCCACCTGGATCGAAGAAGGACGCTGACCCGCCATGACGAAGATCGACACCAGCAGCCCTCAGAGCGTGCTGCCCACGCCGTCGCACACGGTCGGTCCGTTCTACGGGTACGCGCTGCCCTTCCGGGGCGGCGAGGACATCGCGCCCCTCGGGCACCCGGACACGATCACCGTGCACGGGTACGTGCTCGACGGCGAGGGCAGGCCGCTGCCGGACGCCCTCGTGGAGCTGTGGGGGCCGGGCCCGGACGGCGAACTGCCGACGGCCGACGGCTCGATGCGGCGCGACCCGGCCTCCGGCGGCTTCCTCGGCCGCAACGGCGTGGAGTTCACCGGCTTCGGCCGCATCCAGACCGACGCGAACGGCCACTGGTACGCGCGGACGCTGCGGCCCGGGGCACGCGGGGACAGCGCGCCGTACGTCAGTGTGTGCGTGTTCGCGCGCGGGCTGCTCGTGCACCTGTTCACCCGGATCTACCTGCCCGGCGACGAGGCGGCGCTCGCCACCGACCCGCTGCTGTCGCGGGTGGACCCGGAGCGCCGCGACACGCTGATCGCCACGGAGGAGGGCACCGGGACGTACCGTTTCGACATCCGCCTTCAGGGCGAAGGCGAGACGGTCTTCCTGGAGTTCCAGTGACATCAGCTCCCGAGGCTTCCGGCACGGGCCTGCTCGCCCCCGGGTGGGCGGGCTCGCCGGCCGCCGACGCGACCGACGACCGCGCCTGGCTGCGGGCGCTGCTGGACGCGGAGGCGGCCCTGACCCGGGCCCAGGCCGGGCTGGGGCTCGCCCCCGCCGAGGCGGCGGCCGCGGTGACCGAGGCCGCCGACCCGGACCGCTTCGACGCCCGTTCGCTGGCCGAGCGCGCCCGCGCAGGCGGCAACCCGGTCATCCCGCTGGTCGCCGACCTGACGCGGGCGGTCGGCGAGGAGTACGGGCCGTACGTGCACCGGGGTGCGACCAGCCAGGACATCCTGGACTCGGCGGCGATGCTGGTCGCCGCCCGCGTCCTGGACCCGCTGCTGGCCGACCTCGGCCGTACGGAACGGGCGCTGGCCGCGCTGGCGGCCGGGCACCGGGACACCGCGATGCCGGGCCGGACGCTCACCCAGCACGCCGTGCCTACGACGTTCGGTCTGAAGGCGGCCGGCTGGCGCACGCTGGTCCTCGACGCCCGGGACCGCGCCGCCGCCGTGCGCGACACGCTGCCCGCCCAGCTCGGCGGCGCGGCGGGCACGCTGGCCGCCTTCGGGGCGTACGGCGCCACGGACCCGGTCGCGCTGCCGGCGGCGTACGCGCGGGAACTCGGGCTGCGGGCTCCCGCGCTGCCCTGGCACACCCTGCGCACCCCGGTCGCCGACCTGGCCGGGTGCCTCGCCTTCGCCGCCGGGGCGCTCGGGAAGATCGCCGCGGACGTGCTGACGCTGTCCCGCACCGAGATCGGCGAAGTCGCCGAGGGCAGTGGCGGCGGCTCCTCCGCGATGCCGCACAAGGCCAACCCCGTACGGTCCACGCTGATCGCGGCGGCCGCCCGGCGCGCGCCGCAGCTCGCGGCCACGCTGTACGGGTCGCTGGCGGCCGAGGACGAGCGGCCGGCCGGGGCCTGGCACGCCGAGTGGGAGCCGCTGCGGGACCTGCTGCGGCTGACCGGCGGCGCGGCCCGCGACGCGGCCGAGCTGACCGAGTCGCTCCAGGTGCGCCCGGACGCGATGCGCGCCCACCTCGGCCTCACGCACGGGCTGATCGTGTCCGAGCGGCTCTCCGCCGAACTGGCGCCGGTGCTCGGGCGGGCCCGCGCCAAGGCGCTGCTCACCGAACTGGCCCGGCGCACCTACGCCGAGGACCGCGGCCTGGCCGAACTGCTGGCCGAGGTACCGGAGTTGTCCGGACTGGACCTCGACGCCCTGACCGACCCCGCCCGTTACACCGGCTCCGCCGGAGCCCTCACCGACCGTGCTCTGGAGCGACGTTGACCCTCCTCAACCACCTGACCGAAGGCTCCGCCTTGGCTCCCCCGCTGCTGCTGGGGCCCTCGCTGGGCACCTCGTACGCCCTGTGGGACAAGGTGGCGCCCGAACTGTCCATCGCGCACCGGGTGATCCGCTGGGACCTGCCGGGCCACGGGGGTTCGGCGGCGGACCTGATCGGGCCGGGTGCCACCGTCGGGGACCTGGCCGCACTGGTGCTCGCGCTGGCCGACTCGCTCGGCGTGGAGCGGTTCGCGTACGCCGGGGTGTCGCTGGGCGGCGCCGTGGGTCTGCACCTGGCCGTGCACCACCCGCAGCGGGTGTCGTCACTGGCCGTCGTCTGCTCGTCGGCGCACTTCAACGGCGCGAAGGCGTGGGAGGAGCGGGCCGCGACGGTGCGCGCGGAGGGGCTGGCGAAGCTCGCCGAGAACGCGGACGGCCGTTGGTTCACCCCGGGCTTCACCGTGCCGGAGCTGGTCCGGGACCACCGGGAGGCCGACCCCGGGGCGTACGCCGCCTGCTGCGACGCGCTGGCCGCGTTCGACCTGCGGGACCGGCTGGCGGAGATCTCCGTGCCGACGCTGCTGATCGCCGGGCGGGAGGACCCCGCGACGCCGCCCGCGCATCTGCGGGAGATCGCCGACGCGGTGCCCGGCGCGGCACTGACCGAGCTGCCGGGCGCCTCGCACCTGGCTCCGGCCGAGCGGCCCGAGGCGGTGCTGACCGCGTTGCGGGCGCACTTCGACGGCGGGGCCCGGCGGGGCATGGCGGTACGGCGCGAGGTGCTGGGCGACGCGCACGTGGACCGCGCGCAGGAGCGGCAGTCCCCCTTCACCGCCCGGTTCCAGGACTTCATCTCCCGCTACGCCTGGGGCGAGATCTGGACCGACGAGACCCTCTCGCGGCGCGAGCGCAGCATGGTCACCATGACGGCGCTGGTCGCGCACGGCCACTACGAGGAGCTGGCCATGCACGTCCGGGCGGCGCGGCGCAACGGCCTGACGCCGGACGAGATCGGCGCGGTGCTGCTGCAGACGGCGGTGTACTGCGGGGTGCCGGCGGCGAACTCGGCGTTCGCCGCGGCCCAGCGGGTGCTGGCCGAGGAGGACGGCGGCACGCGCTGACCCGGCCTCACCCTCACCCCACCCGCCCGCCCGGCCTCAGCCCACCTGCCCCGCCGCCAGGGCCTCCTGGGCCCGCGCCACCAGGCCGTCCGCGCCGCACGACTCGGCCAGCGCCAGGCCGCGGCGCAGTTCGGCCGCCGAGCGGGCCGCGATGCCGTACTCGACGCGGGCGGCGGCGTGCTCGTACTGGCAGGGCGAGGCCTCCAGGTAGGTGACGGCCTGCGCGGCGAGCCGGACGGCGCGCTGCCCGGTCTCCAGCGCGGCGGCGCAGCGCAGGGCCTCCCCTATGGCGGTGTCCGTGCCGAAGCGCTCGGCCTGGCGGCGGGCGTCGGTGACGAGCCGGGCGGCGCGGCCCGGGTCCCGCGAGGCGAGGGCGCGGGCCAGTTCGGTCGTCCAGGGGTGGACGACGGGGTTGTGGCTGCCCCGGGTGGCCGCCGCCTTCTCGGCGGTCTCCAGCTCGCCCACGGCTTCCTCGGTGCGGCCGGTGGCCAGCAGCAGCCGGGCCCGCACGGGGCGCGGGTCGGGCAGCACGATCGTGGACGGGTACGGCGGGTCGAAGCCGTACCGGTCGGCCACGGTCCGCGCCTCGGTGACGTGGCCGCGGGCGAGCAGCGTGTCGATCAGGTTGCAGGTGGCGGACCAGTACAGCGGCAGGCCGCGGCCGACCCGTTCGGCGATGCGCAGCGACGCGCGCAGGGACTTCTCGGCCTCCCTGAGCCGGCCCCGCCGGCGGTGGCCGAGACCGACGTAGGCGTGTGCGAGGGCGAGGTGACCGCCGCTCCAGCCGGCGCTCTCGTAGGTGCTCAGGGCCTCGGTGAACAGTGCCTCGGCGCGGTCGAGGCGGTCGGTGTAGGCGTACGAGGCGGCCAGCATCATCGGCAGTTCCAGGCCCCACTCGGTGTCGGTCCAGCCGAGCCCGGGGGCGAGGCGTCCGTTGACGAGGGCCCGGTCGCACAGTTCGACGACCACCTCGGCGTTCTCGCCGCGGGTCATGGCGTCGAAGCCGCGCAGGATGAGCAGGGCGCGTTCCGCGTTGTCCCGGCCGGTGCAGGTGCCGGCGAGTTCGGCGAGGCGCTCGGACCGGCCGGGCGAGGAGGTCTCGCCGGGGTGGATGCCCTCCCACATGTACTGGACGGCCTGGAGCCGCAGCCGCACGGCGGGGTCCGGGTTGCGCGCGGCCTCCGCCCGGACGGTGCGGACGGCCTCCTCCAGCTGGTTGTTGTGCAGCAGCGCCTCGGAGAGCCGGAAGACGGCGTTGACGCGCTGGTCGCCGTCCAGGCCGGGCATGGCGAGGGCGGTGCGCAGGTGGCCGATGGTGGTGGCGGGCGCGGTGAGCAGGGTGGCGCAGCCCAGTTCGTAGAGCACCCGTGCGTGGGTGTCGGGCAGCGGCGGTTCCTGCAGGGCGCGTTCGAGGCAGCGGCGGGCCGCGTCGGGGGCGCCGACGGCGAGGTGCTCGCGGGCGGCGTCGCGCAGTTGCTCCACGACTTCCTGGTCGTCGTCGGGGTGCACGCGCAGCAGGTGCCGGGAGGCCGCCGCGGCGCCGAGTCCGGAGTCGGTGACCAGCTGGGCCGCTATGCCGTGCATCGCCGTGCGCAGCGCGTCGGGGATGGAGTTGTAGACGGCGGTGGCGATCAGCGGGTGGACGAACTCCAGCTCGCCCGCGGCGGGCTGTCCGGCGGCGGGGTCGGGCGCTGAGAGGATACGGGCGTTGCGCAGCAGTTCGGCGCAGCGGGCGGCGTCCTGGCGGTCGAGGGTGGCCAGCCGGGCCACCATGTCGACGGTGATGCCGCTGCCGAGGATGGCGGCGGCCCAGGCGAACCGGGTGGAGTCGACGCCGAGTTGTTCCAGCCGGGCGACGAGCCCGCCGCCCCGGGCGGAGCGGTTGAGGGCGCGCAGTTCCTCGGCCTCGGCCTCGACCGGTTCCAGTTCGCTGTCCTGGACCTTGGCGAGGAGTTCGACGGTCTCGTAGGGGTTGCCGCCGGTCACGGCCCACACCTCCCGGCAGAACGCGGCGTCGGCGTGGGCGCCCAGGGTGGCGCGGGTGAGGCCGGCCGTGGCGTCGGGGGTGAGGGCGTTCAGCGGGGCGAGAGGCCGGCCCGCGGCGACGGCCGCGTCCAGCAGCCGGGCCCGCTCGCCGCTGATGTCGCCGGGGCGGCGGGCGATGACGACCAGGACGGAGGTCTCGTCGAGGCGTTCGGCGAGCGCGGCGAGCCAGCGCAGGGTCTCCTGGTCGGCCCAGTGCGCGTCGTCGATCAGCAGGACCAGCGGCCACTCCCGGCGGGCGAGCCGGCGGACGGCGGCGACCAGTCCGTCGCACACGCCCTGCGGGTCGGCCTGCCGCTCGCCGGGGTCGGCTATGCCGAGGGCGGGGCCGGCGATGTCGTACCAGTCCCCGAGGTACTCGCGCGCCTCCTCGGGGAGCATGGAGACCAGCGCGGGCTGGAGCAGTTGGCGTACGACGTTGAAGGGGACGGACCTGAGGGTCTCGCCGCCGCGTGCCGACCAGACGGCGCAGCCCCGGGGCCTCGGCGATGCGACGGGTCTCGGCGAGCAGGGCGGTCTTGCCCAGCCCGGCCTCGCCGCGGGCCACCAGCAGGGTGCCGGAGGAGGCGCCGTCGGCGCACAGGGCGTCCACCGCGCGCGTGATGGTGGCGACTTCCTCGTCGCGCTCCCAGAGGGAGGCCGAGGCGGCGACCGCCCGCCGTACCTCCGTCATCCCGCTACCTCCCCAAGTCGCCCGAATGACGTACAGGGCCTGAGCCTAGCCGCCCGATCGCGCCGGTGGTGGGTGCTCCGGACAGCAGTTGCCGTGACGGGTGACATGCGGTAAAGCGCGGACGACGCGCGGGGCCCGCCATCAGCGACGGCACCGGCCGGCGGCCGTCAACCCGGCGTCCCGGGCGGTGCCGGCGGGGACGGGTCCCGCCGTCCGGACCGGGTTCCCGCCGGGCCTCTCATCCCCCTTTCACCGACGCCTCATACGGTGTGCTCATGACGCAGGCGACTCCTCCCGGGTGGTACCCGGACCCCGGACAGAAGAATGACGGTCCCGCCACCGAGCGCTGGTGGGACGGCAAGGCGTGGACGGACCAGGTCCGTCCCGCGGGGCCGGCCGCCGCGTGGGAGCCTCCCGCGCGACCGACGGCACAGCCGCAGCCGGACACCTCTTCTCCGCAGCAGCAGCAACAGCCGCAGCAGCAGCCGATGTTCGGCGCGGCCCCCGCGCCGTATCCCGTGCATCCCGGCTATCCGGGGTACCCCGCCCAGCCGCCGCCGTCGGCGCGGCGGCGCCGGCTGCGTACCGGCATAGCCGTCGCCGCGGCCGTGGCCGTACTGGCCGGCATCGGGGTCGGCGTGTACGTGCTGGCCGACGGCGGTTCGGGCGGTGACAGCGTGTCCTCGCCACGGGACCGGTCCGGCCCCGACGACCGGAACGACCCGTTCGGCGACTCCGGTGGCGGCGAGGGCGGCGAGGGCGGTGAGTCGCCCGCGCCCGACTCGCCGGAGCGGTCCGAACCGCCCACGATCGACAGCGGCTCGGTGACGGACCCGGTCAGCGGGATCAGTCTGCCCATCCCGGACGGCTGGTCCGGGCAGCAGCTGGAGGTCGGCGCGACCGTGACGTCGGACGACGCCTACAAGTGCCCCGGCGACACTTCCAAGACCTGCACCAAGGGCGGTGCCTACTCGGCTCCCGCGGTGGTGCTGGGCACCAAGGGCACCACCGCCGAGGAGGTCGCCAAGGCCGACATCGAGGCCAACGCCAAGGAGTCCTACGGCGGCGAGTCCTACGGCGGGATCACCTCCCACGAGGAACTGGCCTCCAAGGCGGTCACCGTCGCCGGACAGAAGGGCTACCTGGTCCGCTGGAAGGCGGTCACCGAGGAGGGGTCCGACGGCTACGTCGAGTCGCTCGCCTTCCCCGCGCCCGCCGACCCCGAGCGCATCGTCGTGGTCCGCTTCGGCGTCGACGTCGAGGAGCGGCAGACGGTGATCGACGAGATCACCAAGGGCATCGAGGTGGACGCCGGCGGGGGCGGCGGCACC
>NZ_JBHVOC010000023.1:0-177718 GCF_044142145.1 Streptomyces sp. BK79 | reverse complement strand
GCGCTCATACGAGAGAACAACAGGTGCGCGAGGTGCCCCATTCCTTCGGTCCGACGGGACCGATCACCCGGGCCAGGCACGGTCGCGTCGCTCAGGGCCGGGGCGCCGCCCCGTGCGGGGACTCGTCCACGGGACGCACGGTCAGTTTCATGGCGGTGCCGCGTTCAGCTCGTGTGAGCAGGGCTGTGGGCTGCTGGCTGCTGGGTGAGCGCCGGTGCGCCGGTGCGGTGTCTAGGTTGTGGGTCACCTCCGCATGAGGCGGCCAGGGTAGGACCCTGCGGGGCGGAGCGGGACATCGTTCTTGACGAGAGCCATACGCACCATGGCCAGGCTCGTTCCTTCACGGTCAGCGATGTCCTGGAGTGACAGGTGGTCCTGCTCGTACCAGATTCTCCACTGGCCGACGCGTATAGCGGTCTGCTGGGTGTGTCGGAAGCGGGGCGGGCTCCAGTCGACCGGATGCTGTGACAGCAAGTAGATGGCGTGAGCTGTTGTGGTGCTGAGTGCCTGTGCGACGTGGGCGATGGAGAAGTCGCCGGCGGGTACGGTCCGGTGGAGCTGGGCTTGCCGCAGTGATGCTGCCCGGGTCGGGGCCGGGCAGTTGTAGGCGGCGCATGTCGGCGGAGCTGAGCGTCGGGGTCCACTGGACGGGTTCGTCGATGCCGTGCTCGTCGAGACTTCAGTAGGAAGGGAGATCTGGCCACGGAATCTGAGACCCCACACTTGTCCTCGGGCACCCGGAAGAACAGCAGGGTGGGCGGCGTCTGACGGGCCCGGACGTCCTCGACGGTGGGCGCCCAGGAGCCGATCTCGACCTTGCCCTCGCTCCGGTCGATCACCTCGAAGTCCAGCACCTCGCACCAGAAGGCCGCGAGCCTTTGCGGGGCGTGGCAGTCGACGGGCAACTCGGTGAACCTGCTGGTCATGACTCTCCCCGATAGCGCGGACGGGCCCGGACCATGTCGCCGCCGGCGGATCCGGGGTCCTCCTGACCGAGGTGTACCGCACCTACGTCCGGCGGGGCGGGGCGGGGCGGTGTCGGGCGGGGGCCGCGGCCCACACCGCCCCGCCCTGCTGTCAGGCGGGGGCCGATGTACGCCCGCCGCTCAGTAGATGTTCACGTCGACCTCCGGGCCGTCCCCGCGGCCCGCGTTGATCTGGGCGCGCAGCGAGATCTCGTCGTACACGCGGTACTCCCGCACGATCCGTCCGTTCTGGATCAGGAACTGCGAGACGCCGAGCACGGTCACCGGCTGGCCGGTGAGCGCGCCGAAGGCGGGCGTGCCCCGGTAGGTGCCGTGCATGGTCCACAGGACGGCGACGCGCAGACCCGCGTACCGCTCGTTGTAGTTGGCCTGGACGTCACGGACGGCGAACCGGGCGTCCGGGAAGGGACCGACCATGGCCAGCAGATCGGCCTGGTACCGCTCGGGGCGGATGACGGTGCGGTCACCGATCGTGTGCAGGAACAGGTCGCGCTCCATGTAGTCGCGCACCTTGTTCAGGCGCCGCCGCGACCACACGTCCTCGATGAACTCCAGCACCATCTCGCACTCGGGACGGAACTGGTCGGGGCGCTCCCCGCTGTCACCGGCCCGGAGCACCTCCTTGGGCGCGGCCTCGGTCATCGACCCGGTGTACCCCTGGAAGCGCAGCCCGCGGGCCACCTCGTCCGGGTCGAGTCCCAACTGGAGACAGTCCGCGAGGTCGTCGCGGACGACCCACTCCTCGACCATCCGGCCGCGCCGGTAGAGGCAGTTGGCCACGGTGCGCTTGCGGACGGGTACGAGGCGGCCGCCGACCAGGTGCTCGTCGGTGGAGAAGACCAGGTGCGAGCTGAGGAACGCGTCGTCGCCGCGCGCCTCCCACACAACGTCCTCCGCCTGCCCGACGTGACCGGGCACGGCGGCCATGCGCATCGTGCTGCCCTCGATCACGCCGTCGCGTCCGACGACCGTGCCGAGGCTGGTGTGGACGATGGAGTCCGGCTCGTAGTTCTCGACGATGTGGTCGATGTCGCGGGCGACCCAGATGCGGTCGGTGACCTCACGGATGAAGTCGTCCGGGTCGGCGTAGGGCCGGTAGGCGACGGGGTCGAGAGGCATGGCGGTTCCTTGTCTCGTGCGGGTGTGTATACGTATGGGTAGCGTGGGTGCGGCGGTCAGCGGGCGAACTTGTCGGCCCCCAGCTGGCTGCGGTACGTCTCCGTCATGAAGCAGGTCACCACCACCAGCCCGAGGAGCGCGCCGGCGGCGAGGTAGGCGTAGACGGCGTAGATGGTGTCGAAGGTGTTGACGAGCAGGGCCGCCACGAACGGCGTGATCCCCATGAACACGGAGAACGAGCTGTTGTAGGCGATGGCGCTCGCGCTGAACCGGGTGCGCGTGGCGAAGAGCTCGGCCGCGCAGACCGTGACGATGCCCGTGAGGAAGAACTCCGGGACGATGTAGATGAGCTGGCTCGCGACGGCGGCGCCGAACGTGCCGGCCTCACCGACCCGGAACGCCAGGGGGACCAGGACCAGGCACGCGACGGCCCCGGCGATCAGCATCGGCTTGCGGCCGATGCGGTCGGAGAGGATGCCGGCCAGCGGCAGCAACGGGATGAGGACCGCCACGGAGATCGCGTTGGAGGCCAGTCCCATCCAGCGGGGCAGACCGAGCGTGCCGGTCAGGTACTCCGGATAGAAGGTGACCCAGGTGTAGGACAGGATCGCCAGCATGATCGAGGCGCCGCAGAAGACGAGGATCGGCCGCCACTGCGAGCGCAGCGCCTCGCGGATCGGAGCCTTCACCACGTCGGCGCCGTTCTCGGTCGCGCGGATGAACTCCGGCGACTCCGCGATGTGCCGGCGCAGCCACATCCCGACCAGGCTCAGGGGCAGGGCCAGGATGAAGGGCACCCGCCAGCCCCACGACTCCAGGGCGGGGCCCTGGACGAGCCAGCTGGTCAGCGCCGCGGTGCCGGCCCCCGCGAGGATGCCGAGGAAGCAGCTGTTGGACGCGAACGAGGTGTAGTAGGCGCGGCGGTTCGGCTCCGCCCACTCCACCACGAACGCGACCGCGCCCACGTACTCGCCGCCCGAGACCATGCCCTGCACGACGCGCAGCACCAGGAGCAGCAGCGGGGCGAGGATGCCGACCGCGTGGTAGGTGGGCAGGAGCCCGATCAGCGCGGTCGTCACGCCCATGAAGACGATGGTGTAGAGCAGCGCCTTCTTGCGGCCCACCCGGTCGCCCCAGCGGCCGACCAGCGTGCCGCCGAGGGGACGGAACAGGCAGGAGATGGCGACGATGGCGTACGTGCTGATGACCGCTACGCTCTTGTCGGTCTCGGGGAAGAAGACCGGGGCCATGATCGGGGCCATGTAGCCGTAGAGGCCGTAGTCGAACTGTTCTACGAAGTTACCGATGCTTCCTGCGCCGATGGCGCGGCGTATCGCCTTCCGCTTCTGCGCGGCGTCCTCTGGGACACCGACGGCGGCGGTGGGTGGCGCTGCAGCGGACATGGCTTCTCCGATCGCGCGGACGAATGAATGTGCATACGTATGAACTCGATGAACTGCGGTGAACGTTAAGGAGCGTCCGCGGTGGCGTCAAGGGGTGTGCGGGGTGGCCGGAACGGTTGATTCCCCAGGTGCCGCGGAGCTGGCCGCCGGTGGCACGAGGGAGCGGAAGGTGTCCATGAGGACCGCCGCCATGTTGAACAGGACGAGCTGGGCCCCTGCCTCCACCGCGGCACGTGCCGCCGCCGTCGACGGCACGATCGCCATCACGGCGCGCCCGGCCTCCCGCGTGGAGCCCTGAGCGCTGCGGGTGAGGCCGTCGATGACCTCCTGCCCTGGGAAACCGCAGTCCGCCGCGAGGTCCGACGGGCCCACCAGAACGGCGTCCACGCCCGGCGTCGCGGCGATCTCCCCGGCCGCGGCACAGGCCCGTTCGGTCTCGATCATCGCGACGACCAGGATGTCCTCGCCCGCCGCCAGATGCTCCCGAGCCGTCACGGTCCCGAAGCGGCCCGCTCTGCTGTACGTGGCGAAACCGCGCTGCCCCAGCGGGGGGTAGTGGTCCGCCGCGACGGCCCGCCGGGCGTCCTCGGCGCTGTCGACGTGGGGATGGATGATGCCCGCCGCCCCGAGGTCCAGACAGCGCAGGGCCAGGGCCGGTTCGGCGGTGCCGACGCGCACCAGGACCTCGACGCCCTGCGCCGCCGCGGCGGTCAGATGGTGCTGGAGGGCGGTCATGTCGGCCGGCCCGTGCTCGCAGTCCAGGACGACGTAGTCGAGCCCCGCCACCCCGGCCATCTCCACCAGGGTCTCCGACGGCAGCCGCAGCAGGGCCCCGTACAGCGGCTCCCCGGCCGCGAGCCGCCCCTTCAGCGACGGGCGCCGGGGCGGGTGCGCCGTCGGGGGATGTACACGTGCCGTCATCGGGCCACCATCCCGGCCGACAGATCGATGTCGGCCCCGCACAGCCCCGGCATCCGCAGCATCGCGGTCACGGCGGAGCCGACCTCCTCCTCGGTGATCATCCGTCCGAGCGCCGCCCGCGACACGAACGCGGCCTCAGCCTCGGCGTGACTGACGCCCGTGCGCTCCGCCTCCAGCCGGAAGTTGCGTTCCATACGAGGGCCCGAAACAGGCCCGGGAGAAAGGGAGTTGACCGTCACGCCGAGCGGTCCGACCTCACCGGCGAGCGTCGTCGTGAGCCCGATGACCGCCATCTTCGACGCGCAGTACGGCGTACGCCGCAGCAGCGGCCGCTTGCCGGACACGGAGGCGACGTTGATGACGTCGCCGGCCCCGCGCCGGGTCATCGGGGGAAGGAAGGCGCGGCACATGAGGTACATGCCGCGCACGTTCACGGCGAAGACCTCGTCCCACTCCTCGGGGGTGACGTCCGTCAGCGGCGCGACGGGCCCCGCGATTCCGGCGTTGTTGACCAGGATGGAGATCTCCTCGTCCGCGAGCCGTTCGGCGAGCGCGTCCACGTCGCCGGGCCGGGAGACGTCGCAGACCCGGTGGGTGACGCCCGGGCCGAGCCGCGCCGCCGTCTCCTCGAGGGTCTGCCCGGTGCGTCCGGTGATCACCACGCGGGCGCCCTCGGACAGCAGGGACCGGGCGATGGCGCTGCCCAGGCCGTTGCCGCCGCCGCTCACCAGCGCGGTGCGGCCGGCGAGCGGGGCCGTCGTGCCGGTCACGCGCCCGCCTCCTCGTTCCACGGCAGAGCGGCGCCGGCGTACTTGGCCGCGCGCACGTCGCCCGAGCGCGCGTGCCCTTCGAACAGCTCGACGCGCGCCGCGCGCCCGCACACCTCGCCGAGGAGCGCGGACGAGGACGTCTCGGTGACCTCCTGGTACGTCACCGTCTTGAGGTACTTGCCGACCCACAGACCGCCCGTGTAGCGGGCCGCGCCACGGGTGGGCAGGACGTGGTTGGTGCCGATGACCTTGTCCCCGTACGACACGCACGTGCCCTCACCGAGGAACAGCGCCCCGTAGTCCCGCATCCGTTCCAGCGCCCGGCGCGGGTTCTCGGTGAGGACCTCGACGTGCTCACTGGCGTAGGAGTCGGCGACCGCGAACGCCTCGTCGAGCGAGTCGACGACGACGATCTCCCCGTGGTCCCGCCAGGCCGGGCCGGCGAAGTCCCTGGTTGGCATGGTGGGCAGGAGGCGTTCGACGTGCCTCTGGACCTCGCGGCCCAGGTCCTCGGAGGTGGTGACCAGCACGGCGGGGGAGTCGGGCCCGTGCTCGGCCTGCGAGAGCAGGTCCACGGCCACCACGAACGGGTCCGCGTGCTCGTCGGCGACGACGAGGATCTCGGTGGGCCCGGCGAACAGGTCGATGCCGACCTCGCCGAACAGCTGGCGCTTGGCCTCGGCGACATAGGCGTTGCCCGGACCCGCGATCATCGGGACCCGGCCGATGGTCTCCGTGCCGACGGCGAGCGCCGCGACGGCCTGCACCCCGCCGAGCAGGTAGATCTCGTCGGCACCCGCGAGGTGCATGGCGGCGACGGTCGCGGCCGGGATCTCGCCCCGGATCGGCGGGGTGCACGCGGCCACCCGGGAGACGCCGGCCACCTTGGCCGTCACGATCGTCATGTGGGCGGAGGCGGTGAGCGGGTAACGGCCCCCGGGGACGTACGCGCCCGCGCCGGAGACCGGCACATGCCGGTGCCCGAGGCGCACGCCGGGCAGCGTCTCGATCTCGATGTCGGTCATCGAGTCGCGCTGCGCCCGCGCGAACGTCCGTACCTGTTCCTGTACGAAGCGGATGTCGTCCAGGACGGTCGCGGGCACGCCGGACACGATCCGGGCGATGTCGTCCTGGGACAGCCGGAACGACTCGGGGCTCCAGCCGTCGAACTTCTCCGAGTACTGGCGGACGGCCTCGTCGCCGCGCTCACGGATGTCGTCGAGGATCGCGGCGACGCGCTCGGCGACGTCCGCGCGGGCGGCACGGACCTGGCCCGCGGGGACGGGGGACTTCAGGTGTCGGGGCATGGCGGCTCTTTCGTGTCGGGTCTGGCGAAGGGGAAGGGCGGAAGGGGCGAGGAGGCGGGAGGAGGCGGGAGAGGACGAAGCCGGGGAAGCGGTTACGTGGGTGAGGCGCCCGGGGTGCTGCCCGCCCGCGCGAGACGGTGGCGGGTCTGCGCCTCGGTCAGGAGGCCGGCGAGCGCCTGCGTGAGCACGTCCGCCCGCTCCCACGGCAGCAGGTGCCCGGCGTCCGGCACCTCGTACAACCGCGCTCCCGGTACGGCGTCCGCGATGGCCCGGTGGAAGCCGGGCGGGCACAGGGCGTCCCGCGTGCCGTGCACCACGGCCGTGGGGCAGCGGGCGGCGCGCAGGGCGGCGAAGGCGTCCCGGCGCCTGGCCTGCGCGGCGAGCTGGGCGCGTGCGGCCTGCGCGCCGACCGAGCGGGCCATGCGGCGGTAGCGCTCCGCGAGGCGGACCGGCGCCGGGTCCCGGGCGAACATGCCGGGCAGGGTCCGCTCGACCACGGCGTCGAACCGGCCGTCGCCGGCCAGCTCGTCCAGCGCGCGCCAGGCCGCGTACTGCTCGGGGCGCGGCGCCCCCGCGTTGGTGGAGACGAGACACAGCCCGGCGACGCGTTCGGGGGCCCGGCGCAGTACCTCGAACCCGACGATGGCTCCGAGGCTGAGCCCGACCAGCACGAACCGGCCGGTCGTCGCGGCCAGCACGGAGTCGGCCAGCTCCCCGACGGACGGCTCGGTGAGGGCGACGTGGTGCACCGGGTGCCCGTTGGGGAAGCCGACGTCCGACCACAGGCTCGCGTCGCACAGCATGCCGGGGACGGCGACCAGCGGCAGCGGCCCGTCGGGAGGGGCGCCGTCCGCCGGGGCGGGGGAGGGGCCGGGCATCAGCGGCGCGCGGAGCGGGGCAGCAGCGCGTACGGGGCCACGTACCCGTTGTGGTCGATGCCCAGGCCGGCGTCGGCGGCGGCCTTGACGACCTCCTCGTCCCATTCCAGACGGACCCGGCCGTCGCCGGAGTTGACCACGAGCAGGTCGCCCCGGTCGTCGCCGACGTTGCGCAGGGTCCGCCAGGCGTCTTGCGGCACGGAGAGCATGTCGCGCGGGCCCAGGCGCACCGAGACCGGGTCCGTGCGGTTGAGGGTGATCTCCCACAGGCCGTCCTTGACGATGAGGGTCTGGGTCTCGTGCTGGCGGTGCGTGGAGACACCCTGGCCCGGGTCCGCGCGCAGCCAGGCGAGGTTGTGGCCGTGCGGGTTGAAGATCCGCGGCTCCTGGTGCGGGTCCTCGGTCATGCCGTACCCGATGACACAGCTCAGGCGGGCACCCGCGCCGGGCAGCGAGCTGTCGAGGAACGGGTGCTCGGACCAGACGAGATCGTCCGTCTCCGCGACCCGGCGCCTCATCTCCTCGGGGCTGTAGCGGCGCAGCCGGTCGATGTGCTCCTGTGCCATCGGCTGCACCAGTTCCGTGCCCTCGGGGACCTCGTCCCCGGCGATGGTGTCGACGAGCTGGTTGTCGGCGGTCAGGTACAGACCGTGTCCTTCGGCCTCGCGCAGCACGGACGGACCCCAGATGATGCCGCCGGTGTCGTCCATGCCCAGCACGGTGAACAGCCAGCCGTCGTCCGGGCCGGTGTTGGTGAACCCGCGGAAGATCCAGGTCGGGACGGACACGATGTCACCGGCGCGCAGCGGCAGCTCGCCCTCGGTGCCGTCGGCGCCCCAGCGCAGCAGGTACTCGCCGTCGGTGCAGACGAACACCTCGGCCGTGTAGTGCAGGTGCAGGTTGTTGGTGATGCCGTGGGGCATGGCCGCGGCGCCGATGTTGTACCCGTGCGGCAGACGCAGGTTGACGACCTGGCCGGCCGCCTGCGACACCCCCGGGCCGATCATCGCGTAGTTCTCCTTGCGGTCCGAGCCCGGCGTACGGCAGTCGATGAAGGCCTGGTTGCAGGAGACGAAGTCGCTGCGGCGGATGGTGCGCCGCTCCATTTCGGCGGGGGACACGACGGCATCGGGCATGAGGGCTCCTTGGGCTTGGGGGCGTCCCGTGAACAGCGCGGGGTCAGTACCCCGGCCGGGCAATGAATACGTATGTACATCCATGACAGGGCGCGCCTCGCGCAATGTCAAGAGGTGCGCCGCGATTGCCGGAACGCCTCTCCGGAGTGGGGTATTGCGGCCACGGGTGCGACCCGCACGGCCATCCACCTGATACATACGTATCCTGGGACGGAGAGCGCCGGGCCGGGCCGGCACTGCGGGCGGCGACGGAAGAGGGGCGATGACGACGATCACGAGTCATGACGTGGCGAGGCTGGCGGGCGTCTCCCAGCCGACGGTGTCCCGCGCCCTGCGGGACGACCCCCGGGTGTCGCCGGCGACGAAGGAGAAGGTCAGACAGGCGGCACGCGCCCTGAACTACGTGCCGAGCGAAGTGGGCCGGTCCCTGTCCACCCGCTCCACACGGCGGATCGGCGTCATCGTGACCGACCTGACGAACCCGTTCTACCCCCATGTCGTCGCGCCCCTGCACGACGAACTGGAGACCCTGGGCTACCGGATGATGCTCCTCACCGAGCGCTCCGACGAGGCGGTCGCCGAGGAGAACCTCCTGGACCAGTCGCTCGACGGCGTGGTCCTCGCGACGGCCACCACCGACTCCCGCCTCCCGGCCCAGCTGGACCGCCGCGACATCCCGTACGTGTTCCTCAACCGCGACACCGGCAGGGCCGGCGACTACGCCTCCGTCGTCGACAACGAGGGCGGCGGCCGCCTCGTGGCCCGGCAGCTCGCGGCCCTCGGACACCGTCGCATCGCCGGCGTCTTCGGCGCCGCCAACACCACCACGGGCCGCGAACGGGAACTCGGCTTCCGCCTGGCCCTCGCCGACGAGGGCATCGGCCTGCCCGAGGACCGGGTCGTCCGGGGCCCGTTCGAGTACGACACCGGATACCGGGCCCTGCCCCGGCTGCTGGAGGCGGCCGAGCGGCCCACCGCCGTGTTCTGCGGCAACGACGTGGTCGCGGTCGGTGTCCTCAACGCCGCCCGCGCCGCCGGCCTGCGCGTTCCCGAGGACCTCACCGTCGTCGGCTTCGACGACCTGCCCATGGCCTCCTGGGAGGTGCTCCGCCTCACCACGGTCCGCCACGACCTGCCGGAGCTGGCCCGTCAGGCGGCGCGCCTGCTGGTGCGCCGCATCGCCGGCGAGGCGGACGCGGCCGGCGAACGCCTGGTCCTGCCGACCGAGTTCGTGCCGCGGGGGACGCACGGGCCGCCGGCGTGAGCCCTCAGCGCCGTACGGTGTCGGCCGGGGCGGGCGTCCCGGCCGCGGCGGGGAGCCCCGCCGGCGGCCGGGTACCGGACCGCCGCTGCCGGACCACCCCGACCCCGACGAGCACGGCGGCGAGTCCGAGCGACAGCCACAGTTCGAGCCGGTGCCCGGGCAGGACCGCCATGAGGACCAGGACGCCCGCGATGAAGGCGATCGTCGCCAGGGTCAGGTAGGGGAACCCCCACATCCGCACCTCGGACGGCCGGGGCTGCCCGCGCCGGGTCGCGTACTGGGTGAGCGCGATGACCAGGTACATCATCAGGGCGATCGCCCCGCTGGACGCGATGAGGTAGGTGAACACCTTCGGCAACAGGTAGTTGGCGATCACGGCGGCGACTCCGATGACC
This sequence comes from Streptomyces sp. BK79, assembly GCF_044142145.1. Classification (NCBI taxonomy): domain Bacteria; kingdom Bacillati; phylum Actinomycetota; class Actinomycetes; order Kitasatosporales; family Streptomycetaceae; genus Streptomyces; species Streptomyces sp. BK79. Next base: position 167,539 of record NZ_JBHVOC010000023.1, on the reverse strand, counting down.
GTGGAGGCGAGGACCGCCGTCCGTGGCACGCCCGACGCGGACGTGACGGCGAAGGCCGCCGGGGCGTCGCCGCGCCGGGCCAGTGAGAAGGCCATGCGGGAGGCGGTGTAGATCGCCGAGTTCAGGCAGCTGCTGACGGCGACGACGAGGACGACGTCCATGATGCGTCCGGCGCCGGGGATGTTCATGCGGTCGAGCACCGCCTGGTAGGAGCCGTCGGCGAGCGCGTCGGAGTTCCACGGCACGAGGGCGACGACGAAGAAGATCGAACCGATGTAGAAGAGACCGAGCCGCCAGACGACGGCGCGCACGGCCTTCTTGATGTTCTTCCTCGGCTCCTCGGACTCCGCGGCGGCGATGGTGACGATCTCGCTCCCCTGGAAACTGAACATCGCCGTGAGCAGCCCGGCGAGCACGGCCATGCCGCCCTTCGGCGCGAACCCGCCCTCGCTCCACAGATGGCTGACGCCGTGGGCGTCGGACCCCGGCAGCAGCCCGAGCACGGCGAGCACACCGAGGACGAGGAACGCCACGATCGCGACGACCTTGAGCAGCGCGAACCAGTACTCGAACTCGCCGTAGTTGCGCACGGCGAGGAGGTTGCTGCCGGCCAGCACGGCGATCAGCACCAGGGCCGGTATCCAGCTGGGCAGCGCGAAGAGGCCGCCGAGGACCTCACCGGCGGCGATCGCCTCGATGGGGATGACGAGGATGTAGAACCACCAGTACAGCCAGCCGATGGAGAACCCCGCCCAGCGGCCCAGGGCACGGTCGGCGTACGTGGAGAACGAGCCGGTGTCGGGGTGCGCGACCGCCATCTCCCCGAGCATCTGCATGACCAGGACGACGAGGGCGGCCGCCAGGAGGAAGGAGATCAGCACGGCGGGTCCGGCCGCCGCGACGGCGGTGGAGGAACCGACGAACAGTCCGGCCCCGATCACGCCGCCGATGGAGATCATGGTGATCTGGCGGCCCTTGAGCCCCTGGGTGAGGGCGGTGCCGTGAGCGCCCGACGGGGGCGCGGGTGAAGAACGCTGGTGCATGGAAGACCTCGGGGGAGAGGGGAGGGGAGCGGAAGCCGGCCGGAGGAGGGGCGGACCGTGCCGTCCGCGACACCCGGAGGAGGGGGAGCCCGGAGGAGGGGTGCGCCCGCCGTCCGCGACGCCCGGCGGAGGGGTGCGCCCGCGGGAGGAGTGGCGGGCCCGCCGTCCACGGCGCCCGCAGGAATGGCGGGTCAGCCCTCCACGGCACCCGGAGCGCCCGCGCCGTGTGCCGTGGACGCTCCGGGTGACCTGCCGTCCTGCCCGCCCGCCCGCTCGGCCGGTGCCGTGACGGCGGTGGGTCAGAGCCGCTCGCGCAGCGGCGCGGGGACGGAGTCGAACGCCGGGGACGTACGGCCGACCCGGTCGATGCGCACCGTGGCGGTGGCCCCGTGGGCGGCCAGGCCCTCGAAGGCGGAGATGCGCTCCACGGCGGGCGCCAGCGCGGCCGTGCCCTCCACGGTCGCCCGCTGGTAGGTGAGCGGCTTGAGGAAGCGCGAGACCGACAGACCCGCGTTGTACCGGGCGGTCTTGCCGGTCGGCAGCACGTGGTTCGTGCCGGCGATCCCCTTGTCGGAGTACGCCACGGTGGACCACGGACCGATGAACAGCGAACCGTAGTTGGTGAGGTTGCGCAGGTAGAAGTCGTCGTCCTCGGTGTGCACCTCCAGGTGCTCGGGGCCCAGGACGTCGGCGACGGCGACCGCGTCGTCCCGGTCCCGGACGACGATCACGGAGCCGAAGTCACGCCAGGCGGGCCCCGCGATGTCCCGCGTCGTCAGCGTCTCCAGCTGGCTCTCGATCTCGGCGGCGACCGCGCGGCCCATCGCCTCGGACGTGGTGATGAGCGCGGCGGGCGAATTGGGGCCGTGCTCGGCCTGGCCGAGCAGGTCGGCCGCCACCCACACGGGGTCGGCGCTGTCGTCGGCGATCACCGCCACCTCCGACGGGCCCGCGAGCAGGTCGATGCCGACCCGCCCGAACAACTGCCGCTTGGCTTCCGTGACGAAGGCGTTGCCTGCGCCGACCAGCATGTCCACCGGTGCCTCACCGAGCAGACCGAAGGCCATCGCGCCCAGCGCCTGGACACCGCCGACGGCGAACACCCGGTCGGCCCGGGACAGGTGGGCGCCGTACAGGACGGCGGGATGGGCGCCGTGCTCGCCGGACGGCGGCGTGCACGCCACGACCGTCGGCACACCGGCCGTCTTCGCGACGTTGACGGTCATGAAGGCGCTGGCCAGCAGCGGGAAGCGGCCCGCCGGCAGGTACGCGCCGACACGGGAGACGGGGACGTAGCGCTGGCCGCAGTTCACCCCGGGGGCCAGCTCGATCTCGAAGTCGGTCAGGTGCTCGCGTTGCGCGGCGGCGAACCGGTGCGTGCGCTCGTACCCCATCTCCAGCGCGGTACGGACGTCCGGAGGCAGCGCGTCCCCGGACTTCTTCAGCTCGGCCTCGCCGATCTCCAGGTCGCCGGACCAGCCGTCGAGTTCCTGGGCGTAGGCGCGGACCGCGTCCATGCCCTTGCGCTCGATCTCCCGCAGCATCTGCGAGACCCGCTCGACGACCTTGGGGTCGCGCTGGGCGGGGGGACCGTCGACGGCGGGCTTCTTCAGCCACTGGAGAGGGGGGAGGGCCTGTGCTTCTTCGTGCGTGATCTGCATGCCGGGAACGCTAAGCGCGCCGCAGCCACAGGACTAGAGGGGCAAGTCCAGGGCGAACCACAGGGTTTCCCTGTGCCTGTTGCGCCTGTCCCCTCCCGCCTCTCCACCTGTCTTCTGGTGCCGGTCACACCGACAGGTTCTGGCGCAGCTCCCGCAAGGTGTCCTCGGCCAGCCGCGCCAGCTCCCGGGTGGCACGCGACAGGGGCCGGCCCCGGCGGCGGACCAGCGCGATCGTGTCGTACAACGGCTCGGCGAACGACGCGGTGTGCAGCCCCGGCGGGAACGACGGGCCGCTGACGACCGCGCGGCTGGCGATCGTGTCCCCGACGCCGACGGCGGCCAGCTTCACGGCCGCCTCGACGTGCTCCAGTTCGATGAGCGGATCGATCCGTACGCCGGCCAGCTGGGCGCGCTCCGCGAGCTGGCGCCGCGTCGGGTCCTGCCAGCCGTAGTGGGCGTCGTACAGCACCAGGGGGGCGCGCGAGAACGCCTCGATGGTCACCGGTGTGCGCGTGCGCTCCGGGTCGGCGCTGACGTAGAACACCTCGTCGCGCAGCAGCGGCGTGACCGCGAGTCCCTCGTCGTCGACCGGGAGGACGACGAGCCCGGCCTCGATGCGTCCGGCGGCCACGGCGGCGGCGGTCTCCGCGGAGTTCTGTCCGACGAGCCGGACCCGGACCTCGGGGTAACGGGCGTGGAACATCTGCACGAGGTCGGCCAGCAGGTAGTAGTCGGCGTTCCGGAGCACTCCGAACGTCGCGGTACCGCCGCCCAGGGAGCCCAGCGAGTGCACGGCGCGGATCCCGCTGTCCGCGGCCTCCAGCGCCTCCTGCGCGTACGGCAGCAGCTCCTGGCCGGCGGTCGTGAGGGTGAGGGTGCGGCTGCCCCGGACGAACAGCTCCGTGTCCAGCTCCGCCTCCAGGCGGCGCACCAGCTCGGAGGCCGAGGCCTGGGCGATGTCCATGGCCTTGGCCGCGGCGGTGAACGACCCCAGCCGCTCGGCCTCGACGAACGCCCTGAGCTGGTTGAGGGTCATGCCGACCGCCCTTCCCGGAAGGAGACGGACGGAACGGAGCAGGGCCGGGTGACGGGCATGCCGGAACCCTAATAGGGCGACGGCTCTCCGGGGAACGCGGGCCACAGGTTTCTCCTGTGGATGCCACAGGAGAGGCCGGGCTTGTCCCGCGCGTGGCCGGATGATTCGCTGCTGCGCACCCCCCTTGGTCCGTACGCCACCGAACGCGGAAGGTGCCCTTCCCTATGCCCGCCCCCCTCCCGCTCGGCCTGGTGCAGACGGCGGCCTTCCACCACGCCGACGACGGACTCGACCTGTTCGCCGGGCAGATGCGCCGCCTCGCCCGTGCCCACCCCGCCGTGCGGTTGTTCGTGTTCCCCGAACTGCATCTGTGCGGGCACCGGCCGGACGAGGATCCCGAGCGGGTCATGCGCGCCGCGGCACAGGAGCTGGACGGCCCCAGAGGCACGATGCTGGCCGGTCTGGCCCGCGAACTCGGGCTGTGGCTCGTCCCCGGAAGCGTCTACGAACGCGGCGACGACGGGCGGATCTACAACACGGCGCCGGTGTACGCGCCCGACGGACGGCGGGTCGGTGAGTACCGCAAGATCTTCCCGTGGCGCCCCTACGAGACCACGGCGGCCGGCGACCGCTTCGTCGTCCTCGACCTGGAGGGCCACGGACGCGTGGGGCTGTCGATCTGCTACGACGCCTGGTTCCCGGAGACCACCCGGCACCTGGCGTGGCAGGGCGCCGACCTCGTGCTGAACCTCGTACGCACCCCCACCGTCGATCGTGCCCAGGAACTCGTCCTCGCCCGGGCGAACGCGATCGTCAACCAGGTCTTCATGGCCAGCGTGAACGCCGCGCCGCCGGACGGGACGGGCCGCAGTGTCGTGGTGGACCCCGAAGGCCGGATCCGCGCAGCGTCGGGCTCGGAACCGGAGATCGTCGTGACGGACGTCCTCGACCTCGCCGAGACCCGCCGGGTCCGCGCACACGGCACGGCGGGGCTCACCCGTGTCTGGGATCCCTTCGCGGACGATCGGCGGCCCCTTGAGCTGCCCCTGTACGAGGGCCGGATCGACCCGGCGCGGTGGCGTCGCGGACTGGGACGCCGGTGACCGGCCGCCGGGGCCGCCACCCGGCACGACAGACCCACCGGCGAGGAACCCGCCCCTGGGGGCGGGGACAGCGTGATGTCCGGCGGGAGAAGGCCGGACCGGCGGGGTGGCGGCCGGCGGGTCCGGCCGACTGCGACGCGCGCCGCAGCGGGGATGCGGCCGTGGGCTCAGGCGACGGCGGTGACCAGCACGAGATGGCCCTGCTCCTGGTGGGGTTGCGGGCAGATCCTCGGAGGAAGTGAACGGCAGAATCCCAAGTCCCCTTGGTACGGTGCGTCGATGTCCGCGATCAAGAAGTTCCAGGTCACCTTTGACTGTGCGGAACCTGAGCGTCTCGCTCGTTTCTGGTGCGAGGTGTTGGGGTATGTCGTACCGCCGCCACCGGAGGATTTTGCCACTTGGGATGATTACAGGCGCTCGCAGCCGCCTGAGCAGCGGGATTCTTGGTTCGCCTGCATTGATCCCTCAGGTGTGGGCCCGCGGCTGTACTTCCAGCGCGTCCCCGAGGGGAAGGCCGCCAAGAACCGGGTGCATCTTGATGTGCGCGTCGGCACCGGGCTGGTGGGAAAAGAGCGGCTCGCCGCACTTGAGGCCGAATGCGCACGGTTGGTCCCGCTCGGCGCGGTACACGTGCGAACGCTGTATGACGGCAATGATTCGTGCATTCCGATGCTGGACATCGAGGGCAACGAGTTCTGTATCGACTGAGCGTATGGAGCGGGAGTCATCCCGTGAGGGCGAGGTTGTGCGGCCGGGCGATGCCGAGCATGGCGGCCTTCCCGACGGCGGCCTCGGCGCCGGACTCAGCCCAGGCCCGGCAGTCGTTGCGGTTGCCCGGCAGCGGCCGGCCGACCACCACGACCGGGCGGGTATCGGCGTCGATGACCACCTGGTGGTTGGTCGAGTGCCGGTAGTTCTTCACCCGAACACCCGACTCCGGCCACATCCTCGTTCGGTCCACCGCACCCGACGCCGAGTCCGCCACCGCCTTCCACGAGGCAGCCCGCGCCCACGCCTGGACCCACCCCCCCGGAGCAGCCTGAAGGACCCGGCCAGCAGCGCGGGATGAGACCGGGACTCGGGCCTTGGGACGAGCTTGTCGACGACGTGCCGGGCGGCGAAGCTCTGTCCATTTCCACGCCGCGGCCGGCCTTCGATGCGTATCCGCGGTTCCTACAGGGCACAGGTGGCGGAGATGAGGTAGTCGACGACGTCGTGTGCGCTGGAGCGTGGGCGGTGGGCGGCGCGTTGGCGGTCTGCGCCGGTTCCTACGGTGCGCAGGCGCTGCCAGTGCTCGAGTACCAGATCGAGGTCGCCGCTGTGCCGCAAAGCCGGTGTGATGGCGTGCAGCAGGTGCTCGACCAGCGTGGTCTGGGCTACCAGGCGGCCGGTGAGTGGGTCGATGCCATGGCCGGCCAGCCCGTCGCGGGCTGCGCGCCAGCAGGCTGCGCGCAGGATCTCCGGTGCCGGGCGTGGGGCCGGTTCCTTCGCGTGCACGGCGCTGAGAGCGGTGGCGGTCAGGGCGCGGACGGCGGCGGCGTGCATCAGGGTGTCGTCGGGGCTCAGGGCGGCGTCGGCGACGCGGATCTCGATGGTGGGCAGGTGGTGGGAGGGGCGGATGTCCCAGTACAGGCCGCCGCGGTCGATGAGCGTCTCGGTTTCGATGAGGGTGTCGACGAGGTCGTCGAAGTGGGCGGGGGATTCGAAGTAGGGGGGCGGGCCGGCGACGGGCCAGCGCCCCCAGGTGGTGGTGCGCCAACTCGCGTAGCCGGTGTCCCGGCCGTCCCAGAACGGGGAGTTCGCGCTCAGGGCGGTCAGGGCCGGCAGCCAGGGGCGCAGGTGGTTGCTGACGTACACGGCATCGCGGGGGTCGGGCAGGCCGACGTGGATGTGGCAGGCGCACACGGTCTGCTCGTCGTCCAGAGCGCGGAAGTGGGCCGCGCTGTGGGCGTAGCGGGCGCCCGGGGTGAGCGGGACAGGGACCGTCAGGCCGAGTACAGGGGTGCCGGTGGAGGCGATGCGCAGTCCGAGGCGGGCGGCGGCGCGGGCGGCCGCCGCTCTCGTGGAACGGATCTGGCCGGCCGCTTCCTTCAGGCAGGTGTGCGGGTCGGTGCGCAGTTCGACCTGGTAGCGGGTCAGCTCGGTGCCTGCCCTGTCACCGAGTTCGCCAGCTGCCTCGACCACCAGCTGGGGCCCCTGGGGACTGAGTGCGCGTGTGGCCGGATCGATCAGGAGGAGCTCTTCTTCGATGCCCACGGTCAGCGGGACCTGAGTGTGGCCTGATCCCAGGGGGCGGACTGGCGTGAGGGCATCTGTCGGGGCTGGCTCGCCGTGGGGTTCACTGCTCATAGTGATGACACTGTGTCAGACAGTGCTCGGCTGAGGTGGGCAAACGGTGTTCGTCGACGGTTGAGGAGCCCGGCGTGCGCGAAGAGACCGACGTGCTGGTGGTCGGAGGCGGTCCGGCGGGCGCGACCGCCGCGGCCCTCCTGGCCCGCCAGGACCACCAGGTGCGGGTGCTGGAACGGGAACGGTTCCCGCGCTACCACATCGGAGAGTCGCTGCTGCCGTCCCTGCTGCCCGTGCTGGACGTGCTCGGCGCGCGTGAGGCAGTCGAGGCGCACGGTTTCGTCCGCAAGACGGGGGCGTTCTACGGCTGGGGCGGTCAGGAGTGGTCGCTGGGCTTCGATGAACCGGACAGGCCGGCGGCCTACAGCTTCCAGGTCATCCGTTCCCAGTTCGACCAGCTGCTGCTGGAGCACGCGCGCACCCAGGGGGCCGACGTGCGGGAAGAGGCCCGCGCGGGGCGGGTCACCTTCGAAGACGGCAGCGGCAACGGCCAGGGCCGGCGAGCCGTGGAAGCGACCTGGACCGGCCAGAACGGCACTGAAGGGGCGCATCCGCTTCGGCTGGCCAACGCCGGTCCCGTCGCCGACTGGTCCGGCTACCACCGTGACCGCATCGACCAGGCGGGAGATCTCGGCATAATGGGTGAGCCCGACTGCTGGTACCGGGCGGTGCGCCCGTGAACGTCTCGGACGCCGCGACGAACGGCCCCGGCCACCTCCGGGTCGACGCTTCCGCGGTCCACGGCCGAGGCGTCTTCACCACTCGAGCCATCACAACAGGCGAGACCATCGAGTCCTGCCCCGTCATCCTGGTACCCGCCTCACAGCGCCACCTGGTCGACGACACGTCCCTGTACGACTACTACTTCAACTGGCCCGGCGGCCAAGCCGCCATCGCCATGGGCTACGGCAGCCTCTACAACCACTCGCCTCACCCCAACGCGGTACCGCAAGAACACCGACGCCCTCACCGTGGACATCCACGCTGTGCGCGCCATCGCGCCGGGAGAGGAGATCACCGTCGACTACACCTGCGACGGCACCAACCCCCTCTGGTTCGACCCGGCCCCCTGACTCGGCAACCCCACACGACACCGACCGCATCGTGCGGCGTCGGCACCGCCGCCCAGCGGGCGGACAGCTTGATGGGGACTGCGGCCTGTCTGACTCCTGTCTCTGTGTTGAGCTGGGTGGTGGAAGTTCGCGTTGAACGTGGCGGAGAACCACTCGAGGCCGTCTCAGGACTCCGCCGCCCGTCCGTAGCGCGGTGCGCTCTCGTCGTCGAGCGCCGTCAGGAAGCCGCCCAGCGTGTCGGTGACCTCGTCCAGGCTGCGGGCGCTGAAGAGCACTGGCTGGTACCCGGAGATGTCGTAGTCGGTGGCCAGCATCGCGCGGATGTCCAGCGGTCGGACCCGAGCCTGCCGCAGGCGGCAGATCTCCGCGGATGAGGAGAGCAGGGCCGCCCCGTATGCCTTGGGTGTCCCGCCTTCGTCGAGAATTCCGTACTCCAGGGTGAACCAGTACACGTCGCTGATCATCTGGAGGACGTCCTCGCTTTCGACGCGCTTCGCCGCGTCCCCGATCAGCCGGTAGATGTCGGCGAAGGCCGGCGAGGCCAGGTGGATCCCGTGACCGAAGACGTCGTGGATGATGTCCGGTTCGGGGGTGAACATCGGTACGTCAGGGTGGCGGACGAATTGCACGGCGTGGAAGTAGCCGTCGGCCATGGACCCCAGGAACCTCTTGTTGGCGACCACACCGCCCGCGAGGGTGAAGTCGAAGCCCGTCAACCTCCGCAGGTGCAGCCCGACCTCGGCATGCTGCGGGATGTGGTCCGCGGGAACGGGCGCCTGTTCACGGGCGTCGAGGGCGGCACGGCAGGCATGTTCACGGTGGGTGTCCCACAGCCGCTGGTGGACGGTCCGCCAGGTCCGCTGCTCGGCCTCGGTGTAGTCCACTGGTGGTGAGGGGTCACCGACCCGGTGCCCGCGGGCCAGCGAGGCGATGGCCCGACGCCGTCCCAGGTAGCGGGGGTCACTGAGGCCAGGGTGCCTGGCAGCCGCGTCGAGCCGGCCGTCGGCCGCGATCGGAGTACGCACGTGCATGTCTTCCACGAACTGATTGTTTCGGTCGGCGCGCAGCCGGAGCACCCGGACACGTCTGCCCCAGCGGTGCGATATCCGCGTCCCCCTCACATACCGGTGGTTGTCCACGTCGACGGCCTGGGCCTACGACACGGGCCGGCCGCCACCTGGACCGTGCGGCGGCCGGGCCTGCCCGCGAATTCTGGGGACGGCGACTGCGCGGACGGGCAGGGGTGTGGGTGTGCACCACGACGGCGGCACCGGCTTCCAGCCGGACGCCCGGCCGGAAGTCGCTCAACCCTTCCCCTTCGGCGGCACCGAAGGACAACATCCGGGCCATCATCGGCGCGGTGAGGGAAGGCATCGGGCACGGTTGGCTGACGCCCCGCATCTCCCAGCCCTTCCCGGCCGACGCCGCCGAGGCACACCGCCTGCTGGACGACCGCAAGACCATCGGCAAGGTCCTGCTCGCCACCGGCGACTGATCCACACCCCCACCCCCTCACGCACCACCTGAAAAGACGGAGTACCACTCATGCGCGCGACCCTCATGTACGGCGCCGGTGACGTCCGCGTCGAGAACGTCCCCGACCCCGTCATCAAGCACCCCACCGACGCCCTGGTCCGCATCACCGCCTCCTGCGTCTGCGGCAGCGACCTGTGGCCCTACGCCACGATTCACGCACCCCACCGCCCGACGTTCCAGACACGTCGGGTGGTGGGTGCAGGCATATCTCCCCGAGAGGGAAGCGGAGGGCCGTGGACGCCCGGTACACGCGGGAGGCCGCGTTGTCCGGCCGGTGGCCGCTCGTCGTCAGACGACCGGACAGGCTTGCGGACCGGAGGCGGTCAGTGAGGCGAGGTCGCAGTAGGCCGCCCTCGGGTAGTGGTCGCCCATCACCTCGGCGGTGCCGGCCGGGCCGCTGCCGACGGGAACGTGCTGGATCGCCTCGGCGAAGTCCGGGTCGGCCAGCATGTTGCGGAGGATCAGCAGGTGCTTGTCGTCCGGTGTCGCCGCGGACAGCGGCAGGAAGGTGACGCCCGGAACGCTCTCGACGGTCGTCCGCTGCTCCTCCCTGCCGACGACGTACGTGTACGTGCCGTCTGCGGCGAGACGGGTGTCGGAGTCCGTGCGGCAGCCCGTGTCCACCGTGCCGTCGGGCATGGGGTTGGCGACGACCTCGCCGGGACCCCACCACAGGTTGTCGCACATCGACCAGTACCGAACCTGGGCGTTCGGGTCGGGCCAGGGCCGTGCCCGGTCGCCGGAGGTCCCCGTGGGAGCCTTGCCGCGTACGACCAGGACCTGTCCCGCAGGCGGGGCGTCGAAGCCGGTGGCCACGTACGCGTTGTCGGGATTCGGGTACAGCCCGGAGCCGCCCAGCCGGGCGAAGGCCGGGCGGGCCGGTTCGCCGGCGGTGGGGGAGGGCGGCACCGCCCCGGGGCCGGTCCCGGCAGCATCCCGCGCGGTGTCCGGAACGGACGTCGAAGGGCCGGCGGTCAGGGCGTCGTCGCAGGTCGCGACAGGTACCCGGTGGCCGTCATGGAGAAAGGTGACCTTCGGCAGCCGGATCTCGCCGTGCGGCAGGTAGACGCGGTAGATCACCGTCCCCTCGGCGCCCTCCGGTGTTCCGGCGGGGGAGAGCGGCAGGGTGTTGCGACGGCCGGCGGCACGGTCGGTGACCGACACCGTGAACTTGCCCCCGGGACGGCTGTGCTCCCGGTACGGGTTGTGACTGCCCCGGTCGGGAACGATCCGGTGGTCGGTCAGGACGGAGGGGGAGCCGTCGGGCCCGGTGAAGCTGTCGCGGGAGGCGTCGTAGGAGGCGAACGAGGCGTAGCGGGCGTCGGGGTAACGGCCGTCGATCTCGATGGTGAGACCCTCCCGCACCGTGTAGCGCAGCAGCCAGTACTGGGAGTTGGTGTCCGGGTACGCCACGTTGGACGAGCGGTAGCCCAGCGGATGCCAGGCGCAGTCGGGGACGGCGGGTGCCGACGGCGTGTCGCGTCCCGGACCGATGGTCGGCGCCGCGGTGGCGGGCGCGGACGTGGACAGGGCGAGAGCGACGGCGAAGAGGACGGGCTTCCAGTGCGTCATGGGGAGGTCCTTTCAGGAGAGTCGCCGGTCGCGGGCGCACTCAGCCACGCCCCGGCGGCGGTGAGGAGATGGCGGGCCCCGGCGGCCACGGCGTGGGGTGCGGAGGGCGCGTAGCGCGGGGAGTGGTTCATGACCGTGCCCGGCGGGAGCGCTCCGCGTTCCAGGGCGGCAACGGCCTCGGCGTCGAAGTCGGCGGGGTCGGCGCCGCCGAAGTGGTAGAGGACCGAAGGGCAGCCGGCGGCCGTCCCGAAGCGGCCGAAGTCCTCGCTGGCCGAGAGCGGGGCGGGCAGGACGTGTCCCAGCGTGCCCGCGGACTCCAGTGCCTTCAGGACGCGCTCGGTGGCGTCCGCGTCGTTGACCGTCAGGGGGAAGGAATCGTATGTCTCGATGTCCGGCGGCGCGGGGGCGTCCTGTGCCCGCGCCTCCGCGCGCACGACGCGTCCCAGGCCGGCGAGCGCCTCCTCGCGGGTCTGCTCGTCGAAGGTCCTGAGGCTGCAGAGCAGTTCCGCCGTGTGCGGGATGACGTTCGGGACGGTACCGGCGTGTACGGCGCCGACCGTCAGGAGGGGCGACGGAGCCAGCGGCGCGAACCGCGCGGAGAGGGTCTGCAGCCGCATGATCACGGCGGCCGCCATCACCACGGGATCGACGGCGAGGTGGGGCGTGGAGGCGTGGGCGCCCGCACCGTGCAGGGTCACGCGGACGCTGTCCGCCGCGGCCATGAGGGTGCCCGGCCGGGTGATCACCAGCCCCGCGGGCAGCGGGCCCACATGCTGGCCGAGGACCACCTCGGGGCGGGGGAACCGGTCGAGGACACCGTCGTCGAGCATCGCCTGTGCCCCGCGGCCCACCTCCTCCGCGGGCTGGAAGACGGCCACCACGGTCCCTCGCCAGGTCCCGGGATGCGCGGCCAGCTGCGCGCAGGCGCCGAGCAGGGCCGCCACGTGGACGTCGTGACCGCAGGCGTGCATGACGCCGGCCTCGCAGGAGGCGTAGGGCAGACCGGTCGCCTCGCGCACGGGCAGGGCGTCCATGTCCGCCCTGAGCCACACCACCGGCCCGGCGCCGTTGCGCAGCACGGCCACCACGCCGGTGCCGCCCACCTGTCCGGTCACGTCCCAGCCCGCGAGACCGGACAGTTCGTGCACGACGGCGGCCGCGGTGCGGTGTTCCTCGAAGGCGAGTTCGGGATGGGCGTGCAGCTCGCGGTAGACGTCCTCCCAGTGCGGGAGGTGGGCCGCCAGGCCGGTGGTGAGGCCGGTGTCAGGCGGAGGGGGAGGCTGTGGACGCATCGCTGTCGTCCTCCTTCGTACGGATGTCGCCGACGACGGCGCGAAGACGCGCCAGGAAATGGTGGGAGGTCTGGGGGAGGCAGAGCACGGCGGTGATCGCCAGGACGGGACCGAGGGCCAGCGACCAGAAGGCGACGCGGTAGGACCAGACGTCGACCACGTGGCCGAACAGGGTGGGCACCACGATCCCGGAGAGCTGCCCGCCGAAGAGGATGACGCCCGACGCGGCGCCCGCCAGGCCCGGGGGAAGACTGCGCAGGGGCACCGAGAAGCAGGGCATGTAGCACAGGCCGATCACCGCGCTGATGAGGGTGCCCACCACCACGAACCCGCCCAGTGACGTGGTGAGCGGGAGGACGACCAGCAGAGCGGCGGCGGCGGACATGGCCGGGACGACGATGCGACGGGGCCGGCCCTCGAACCGGTCGGACAGCCGTCCGCCGACGACGGCGGCGACCGCCGCGCAGAGCGTCGGCGCCAGGGACACGAGCCCGGCATCGCTCACCCGCAGGCCACGTTCCTCGATCAGGTAGGAGGCGCTCCAGCTGTTGAGGCCCCAGACCACGGTGTCGTACGCGAAGAACATGACGGCGAAGCCCCAGATGACCGGGGACCGCAGCAGGGCGGTGGCGCCCTTGCCGCCACGCCGCAGGACGGGACCGGTCCGTTCCGCCGGTAGCGGGGCGGGCATCCAGCGCCGGATCGCGACCATCACTGCGAGTCCCAGTACGGAGACGGCGACGAACATCACGCGCCAGTCCCAGTGCGCCAGCAGCAGTCCGCCGAGCACGGCGGCCAGCAGACCACCGACCGCGTTGGAACTCTGCACCCAGCCGTTGGCCGTGAGCCGCTGCTCGGGAACGCTGCGGCGGCTGAGCGCCTCCAGGGCGGCCGCCGGGAACAGCCCCTGGGCCACTCCGAACAGGCAGCGGAAGACGAGCAGAGCGGCGAAGGACCAGGCGAGGGCGGTGAGCCCGGTGAACAACGACCACAGGGCGAGGGCCGCGCACATCACCCGGACCCCGCCGAAACGGCCCGCGATCAGACCGGCGGGAATCTGCGTCAGCGCGTACGTGACGAAGAACGCGGAAAGGATCATGCCCCGCTCGCCGTGCGACAGGCCGAAGGCGACACCGATCGACGGCAGGGCCAGGTTGATGACCTGTCGGTCTATGTAGTCCACGGCCCAGGCGACGAAGAGCAGGACTGCGGTGGTACGGGTGGTTCGGTGCACGGGTGTCCTCCCGCTGGCGAGCCGACGCTTGGCGCACACCCTGCACCGTCCGCCGTTCAGCGCCTCCACAACGCAGGAATCCGGCATCCGACACCGTGTGCTGCCGGAAAGCCGCCACACTGCTCTCCGGCGCTGTCAGGATGAGGGCGTGCAGCCCACCGACACCGCCCTCCCGCCGGCCGCCACGCCCGCCTCCACCGGCCTCGCCCACGACATCACCGAACTGAGCGAGACGGACCTGGCGCTGGTCGAGGCCCTCCAGTTGGATCCGCGGGCACCCTGGTCCCGGATAGCCGCGGTCATCGGCATCGACGCCACCACCGCGGCCCGCCGATGGCGTCGCCTCTCCGACGGCGGTGCGGCCTGGATCACGGCCTATCCCGCGCGGCACACCTCGGTGGTCGCTTATGTGGACGTCGCCTGCGAGGCGGCGGCGTCGGAGTCCCTGACCGCGCGACTGCGCTCCTGGGGGCCGGTGTTCAGCCTGGAGCGCACCACGGGGGAGTACCAGTTGTTCCTGGGAGTCGCCGGCCGCGACCTGCGCTCCCTCGACCACTTCGTGAGCCGCAGGCTGGGCGGCCTGAGCGCGGTGCGTGCGGTACGGCTGAGTATCTGCACAGCGGTCCACCGGGAGGGCAGCGGATGGCTGGTGCACACGCTCAACGAGCGGCAGCGCGCGGATCTGCGCGGTGACGGTCACGGCCGCCCGAGGCCGGGCACGGGTCCTCACGAGAGCGATCGCAGGCTCCTGGTCGCCCTCGGCGCCGACGCCCGTCGCGGCCACGCGGAACTGGCACGTGAGTGCGGACTCAGCGAGACGACGGTCCGCCGGCGGCTGCGGCGGATGATCACGGGCGGCGAGGTCTACTTCCGGTGCGACCTGACCCAGAGGCTGGCGGGCTGGCCCGTCATCGCGACCTTCCGGATCGCGGCGCCCGGTCCCGGTGCGGACGCCGTCGCCAAGGCGTTGGCCGGGCTGCCGGAGACCCGGCTGTGCGCGTCCGTCACGGGCCGCGACAACCTGCTGCTGTCGGTGTGGCTGCGGTCACCCGGTGACTGCGCGGCCCTGGAGGAGCGCATCCTGCGCCGCCACCCGGAACTGCGCATCAGCGAGCGCGGCATCACCTTGCACACCGCCAAACGCATGGGACGGCTGCTTGACGGCGAAGGACGGGGCGGCGCCCACGTGCCGATCACGGCGGCGGCCTGTCCGCCCGCGGCCGACCGCGGGGCCGAGGAGGCCTGAACAGGCCCCGCCGCCCCCCCGGCCCACGCCGCGAGGTACCCCCCCGTCCACCGCGAGAACGGTGCCGGTGACGCATGCCGCGTCGACTCCCGCCGGGAACG
Organism: Streptomyces sp. BK79; assembly: GCF_044142145.1. NCBI lineage: Bacteria > Bacillati > Actinomycetota > Actinomycetes > Kitasatosporales > Streptomycetaceae > Streptomyces > Streptomyces sp. BK79. The sequence continues at coordinate 152,293 of NZ_JBHVOC010000023.1, read as the reverse complement.
CGACGGCGCCGGCCACGTCGCCCGGTTCATCCGCTGACGCGAACGGTGCGCCCGCAACCGGTACCTCCGGCCGCGGGCGCACCGCGTGGGTGCGAGGCGGTCAGCCCGCGGCCGGCCGACCTGATGTCCTCCACCGTCCGGTGGTGCGGGATGGGATCCACGGCACCCGGTCCCGTCGTTGTCAGGGCCGCGGCCACCACGGCGTACTCGGCCGCCGCCACCGGCGTGTCGCCTGATGGCAGGCGGGCCCCGAACGCGCCGTCGAAGGTGTCGCCGGCGCCCGTGGCGTCCACCGCCCGCACCGGGTGCGCGGGGATGTGGGTGAGACGGCCCGCGTCCGACAGGAGTACACCGCTGTCGGCCATCTTCAGGGCGACAGTCCGCAGCCCGCGCCGGGCGAAGTGCTCCACCACCCCCTCGGCGCGGGTCTCGCCCGTGACGAGCCGCCCCTCCTCCACGCTCGGCAGGACGATGTCGGCCAGTGACGCACTGTGGCGGATCACTGCCCGCGCCCGCTCCAACGGGTCGGTCCGGTTCAGCGGGCGGCCCCCGACTTGGGCACTGATGGACAGGTCGTCACCGAAGAGGCGCGCGGTTGATCCGAGCCATCCACCGGCGCGCGGCGCCCGCGTGGTGGCCGTCGATCGGAAGGGGCCGTGCCTCCACGCTCCCCGCCGGAGACCTCCCGGCGCACCCAGGGCAGGCCAGTCACCGGTCAGCCGGGTCGCCACGTGACCTGGGTAGGATGCGGCAGTTCGCGCTCCGGTCGCCGCATCGGCAGGATAGGGGCATGACCGAGATCCGCACGCCCCGTCTCCTTCTGCGCCGCTGGCTGGAGGACGACCTTGTCCCCCTGTCCGAGATCCATGCCGATCCGGCGGTGATGCGGAACATCGGTGACGGCAGACCGCGCTCGACGGGGCAGACCGCCGGGGACATCGAGGCGTGGGAGGAGGAGTGGGACGACGAAGGATTCGGTGTGTTCGCGGTCGAGCTCCTGGGATCTGGCGAACTGGCGGGTGCCGTGGGCCTGTCCGTGGCTGCCGAGCCGGACGAGGTAGCCGGTCAGGTTGCTGTCAGCTGGCGGCTCGGGCGGGTGTTCTGGGGGCAGGGATACGCCTCCGAAGCGGCGCACGCCGCTTTGGAGTTCGCCTTGCAGGACCGCGGTCTCGAGCGGGTGGTCGCCGTCTTGCGCACGGGTGACAGTGCTTCCGCGGCCGTGGCCGACAAACTCGGCATGCGGGCGGAAGGTTCCGTACAGCACCCGGTCCACGGCTACGACGTGAAGGTTTTCGGGATCGACCTGACGCAGTACCAGGAATAGGGGGCGGAGCCTGGCGGCGCCCCCTATTCCAGCCCTCCGTCAGTCCTTGCCGATGACGACCACCTCGTCGTCCGCCGTCCACCGGCGCCGCTCGCGTTTGGGCGGATTGATCCGCACGCCGTAGCGAGGGCTCGCCGACGAGTCCTGGTGGCTGCGGTAACCGATGGCGCACTCGCCGCGACGACGTGCCGCGGCCACGACCGTGGCGAAGAACGTCTCACTTCCCGGCAGCACGTAGTCAGTCGCCGGCCGCAGGCGGACCCCGGCGCCTTCGGCGGAGAACAGTTCCTCGAACACCGCCGCCAGGTGCCGGTTCTGAGAGATCTGGGACATGAGCAGGCCGATGAGCTTGCCGCTGATGATGACGTCGGCTCCGGGGCTGATGGGGGCCAGTGCCCGGTTGCGATCGTCGATCAGCTCGGTGACGACCGGCAGTTCGCGCCCGGTGGCCTCTTCCAGTTGGCGCAGCAGCAGAAGGGTGACGAGCGTGCGGTTGTCGGGATCGTCCGGCGGTTGTCCGGGAACGGGGTCCCGCCCCAGCACGATCACGCTGTCGTAGGAGTGGACGTCCAGGCGTCGCAGGGTCTCGGGACGGGTGATGTCCCCTTGGTGCAGTGCCAGGCTCAGGCCACTCCCGCTGTCCGCGTTTGCCTCGCTCACCTGGCGGATCGTCGCTTCGCCCCGTTCCGCCACCACGTCGACGACTGAACCGGGCCGGGCGCTTCGGTGCAACTGGTCGAGCATGAGTGGCGCTCGGCGGTTCCAGCCCAGTAGGAGGATCCGCTCCGCCGGCGCGGGCGTCGAGGGGCGGGATGCCATCGCGGCCTTCTCGGCCGACCCCGCACAGTCGTCGAGCCAGGCCGTGTCGTCGTCGCGGGTGATGACGACGAGCTGGTCGTCGGGGGCGATCGGAGTCTCCGGCGGCGGGTTGAGCAGAGGAGTGCCACCTCGCATCAGCCCGACGACGCTCGACGTCGAGTAGGACAGGAGGACGTCGCCGAACGGGCGGCCGGTCAGAGCCGGCTCGCTGATCAGATAGAACTCGTCTCCGGCGAAGTCGAGGAGTTCCTGGTGGACGAGGGAGGTCCCGGGGCGGCGGGCAGCCTGGACGATCAGTCGCGCGGTGACGGTGTCGCTCTCCAGGACGACGCCTCCGGGCCCGGCGGCGAGACAGGCGGCCAGGCGGTACTGGTCGTCCCGGACGGCGGCGACGACGGGCGGACGCGGCTCCGCCCCGGCCAGCGCGGCCCGCAGCGCCAGCAGCGTCTTCACCACCTCCGCGTCGGCGTCGGGCACGTCAGGGGGCAGGACCAGCACGACACCGGCCGTGACCGGGCTGGTCAACGGCAACACGGCCGGATCGGTGGTGGGGCCGCTGCGGCAGATCAACCGCGTACGGCCGAAGGAGCCCACCTTCGTACCCAGTGCCTCCTCCATGACCGTCTTGTCCCGGTCGGCCAGCACCACCACCGCCGCGCCGCGCTGGTTGACGTTGGCGGCCACCAGCTCGCTCACCACCGTGAAGACCTGCTCCGACCATCCCAGGACCACGGCGTGCCCCTGTTCGAGCACGGTGGAACGGCCCCGCCGCAACGAGGTGAGCCGCTCCGTGAGCGCCGTCGTGATGAGACCGACGAGCGTGGAGACGTACAGCAGAGTGACCAGCGCGAGCAGCACCGACATCATCGCCCGCAGCGGCGTACCCGTCGCACCGCCCAGCCGCAGCGTCTCCCCGGTGAGACGCCACACCTCCGCCAGCCGCTCCGCCAGGGACGGCGGGGCACCTGGGTCGGTCCACACCATCACCGCACTGGCCGGCACGACGACGGCCAGGCACAGCAGCGCCATCCAGCCGACGAGAGCGGCGGCGCCGCGAGCCAGGGTGCTGTCGAACCAGTAACGGGCTCTGTCACCGAACGGAGTCCGCCGCTGCGCCACCCTTCCCCCTTTCGTCTCCCCGTGCTCCCAGGAGGCCGCGCCGGCACCGCATGGGCGGTGCACCGTGCGGGCCTGCCGGAGCGCGTGGGCGTGGACACGCATGTCGCAGTCTGGGGTGATCGCCCCGGGCGGCAGACGGAGTTCGATCAGCGTTCATCCCTTCGGGTGCCCGACTCGTTCACGGTGGCAGACCTGCGAAGACGTCAGGCTCACCACCGTCTTGGCTCCTTCGAGTCAACGTCGGAGCGAAGGGCGCCCGCGTCCGGCACGGCAACCGCCAAGACGACCTTCCCGTGGCAGGCCTACGTCCACTCCCGTGGCGCTGACCCGGAGCATGCCTTCCGCTGGACCTACCACTTCGCCTGGGGACTGGACGACATCGCCACCGTCTTCGCCCGGATGTGGGAACAGATCGACGGCCCCCACAGCGTCGGCTGCCTGTGGAACGACGACCTCCAAGGCAGCCTGCTCCGTCACCGCGAGTACGGCTTCTCGCCGGTGACATCCGCGCGCGGACACACCCTGACCGACCTCGGCCCCTACACCGAACCCGCTGTCGACTTCGTGGCGCAGGTCGGCCGGATGCGGGAACACGGCGTCGACATCGTCACCAGCGCCGCCACCGCCATCGACCTTGCCCTCTTTCACCAGCAGGCCCGTCAGGCCGGAGTACGGCCCCGGCTGATCACCTGCTCGCGGTGGCTGACCCACCCCCACACCCATACCACCACGGCCCCGGGCGTCCACGACGAACTCGCCGACGCCCGCGTCGCCACCCTTGTGTACTGGAGCCCGAACCACCCCTACCACTCCGGCCTCGACGGCACCACCTGCGCCGAACTCACCCACGCCTATCAGCGCGACACCGGTGAAACCTGGCTGCAGCCCCTGGGACCGGCCTACGCCCTCGTGGTAATCGCCCACCACGCCCTCACCATCGCCGACGACCCCACCGACCACGCCCCCATCGCCCATGCCCTCGCCCGCACGACCCTGTCCACCATTACCGGCACCCTCGACTGGAAGCGGGCCCCACCCCCGCCCCACCCCCAACATCGCGCTCCTCGGCCTGGTCGGCGGACACCCTGGCCCGAACGACCTCGGCAACCACCGGCCGACCCCGACCCCGTGGTGGAGGTGTGGTGAGGGGGCCGGTGCCTCACGTGACAAGGAGCGGGGAAGAGCATCGGCAGACCGCACGGTCGCGTGCTCTCCCGTGACCAATGAGCCGCCCGGTAGGACCGTCCGCGGTGGCGGACCCGTAGGCTGCTCCGGTCCGGCGAAACGCCCGCTGAAAGGAAGCAGCTCACCGTGTTCCAGCAGACCCCCGTCTACGACCGCCTCGTCGCCGAACGCGGTGACATCCCCGTCCAGGTCCGCGGCGAAGCCGACCGGATACACCGCGATCTGGCACGGGTACTGCACCAGGCAGCCGTCAACCCGCCGAGTGCGCCGCAGAGCGTGTTCGAGCCGAAGACGCCGCCCAGCGCCCCGTAGGCATGGCCTGTCGGCCGGCCCTGTTCTGGCAGACGGCGGACATGCACGCTGGACTTCCGCACCGGCGCGCTCAGGGCGCCTGAGCGCCCTCTCACCGACCGCAGAGGCGACACGACCGCCAGCGGCTGCGGGCGGCGCCATCGCCCCCGCGCCTGGTCGCCGGGCACGTTCGCCTGGCGGCCGGGACGGACCGCCGCATGGCCGCTGCCCCGGGCCCGAGCCACGAGCCCGGGCCTGAGCGATCTGCCAAGGCGTCGGGGCGACCACACTCGTTCTGGCGCACCACCGACATCGCCCCGCTGCCGGTCGCCCGGTTCCGATTTCCATACAGGGGCGGTACGGTACGGGGCAGCGTCGCGTACCGGTGGCAGACCGTGTCAGGTATGGAGGCGCCGAATCGAAGGAGGTCGACGATGTACTCGTCGTACCCTTCGCTCTCGCGTGACTGAGCGCGAGACGACCAGGCTCATCGCCTGGAGCCATGAACTCCGTCGGGTGCACCACCGACTGCGAGAAGCGTTGTCCGTGACCCGGGCCTCCTTGGCCGACGGCACTCCCGGTCAGGCGGCCACGCGAGAGCTGCTGTTGTACTGCCACGGTTTCTGCGCGGCTCTTGACGGACACCATCAGGGCGAAGACCGAACCCTGTTCCCGGCCATTGCGGCCGCGCACCCCGAGCTGCGCCCGGTACTGCGCAGCCTGGAGCAGGACCACTCGATGATCGCCCACCTGCTCGGTGGTCTCCGTGCCGCGGTCGACCGGGTCGCGCCGCCCGAGGAACTCGACCAGCACCTCGAAGGCATCGCAGCGATCATGGAGAGTCACTTCCGCTACGAGGAACGGCAGCTGCTCACGGTGCTCGAAACCCTTGAACTGACAGCCGTGCCCGGGGAGGTGTTGGGCCCGATATGACCCTGGACCGGACCATCCGACGCCCGCCCCGGCACACGTCATCGAAGCCGACCGGCCTCACCGTGCGCGTGACCGACTCCGTATCGTCCCCCCGCCGCCCACGTGTCCGACCGGTCGGCGACCGGCCTGCGCGGATCTTCGGCACGGGCGGCTGCCGGTCCGGCGTCGGAGACTTGCTGCCGGACCGGAGGCCCGGTCGCCGTCCGGGCCGGACAGTCGTGGAAAGGACCGGGCGGCGGCCAGGAAGCCCAGCGTCGTCAGCACGAACGGCCAGGTGAAGGCGTGCCCGCCGGACGGCGAGAGCAGCGCGGCGACGGTGGGGGTCAGAGCCGTCGCGGTCGCAGCGCCGAGCAGGGCGTAGAACAGCGTGGCCGGCGCCGCCGGAAGGAACACGCCGCACAGGGCGAGTGCGACCAGCACCGCGTTGTAGCCCATGGTGCCGTCGGCGATCCGCTCGGCCGGCGCACCGAGCGCCCAGGCGGTCATGGTGCCCGTAACGCTGCCCGCGCAGGCGACCAGCCCGGCCGTCCGGCTCGCGAGGAAGAGGCCCGAGAGGACCAGCGCCCCCACGTGCCACAGTTCCAGGAAGAAGACCTGGGACACGTTGTGGAAGAACGCCGGCGCCAGCTCGTCCAGGTGCGGGGCGGTCCGCCCGGAGGGCGACCCGGGCAGCGCGGCGAGGCTGTCGCCGAACGGCCAGATCCGCCGGAAGGCGGGCGCGGCCACGGTCATCGCGACCGCCAGGAAGCAGAACGGTAGGGTCAGCGGCGGCAGTTTCCAGACGCTCAGCAGACGGGCCGCCGCCGCAGTGCCGATGGTGACCACGATGCAGCCCGCGGCGGCGAGCAGCGCCGTGGCGGGCCGGTCCCGGCCGAGGTAGACGGCGAAGCAGAGAGCGAGCAACGCTGAGTTGAAGCCGTCGAGCCCCGCCTCGGGCCGGTCGCGTGACCCACCGAGCAGGCGGGCGGTCCAGGTGCCCAGGGCCGCGCCCCCCACCGCATACGCGGCGAACCGCCAGTCGGCCGAGCACAGGGCCGCGGCGAAGACGGCTCCCGTCCACGCGTTCGCCTGGAACACCACCTGACCCAAGCCGCTCAGCACCTGCGCGCAAAAGCCCGGCGCGTGTGCGTAACGCCCCCACCACCGGGCTCGTACCGACCGTCGCACGTCCCGCCCCCTGATCCTTCTGCGATGCGATATTGAGGTTCCGCAATACGGTATCGGGTGGACGGGGTGAAAAGCGGTTCGAGGCTCCGACGCGGACCCCGCCCGCCATGCCTTCGACGGCGCGCCCGTGGCACTGGCCACCCTGGTCGGCGCGGCAGGTGCTTCCTCGAAGCGTCCTGCCCGGAGGCGTACAAGTCTTTCGCCCAGACACTGGCGGAGGAGGTGAAGGACACCGGAGTGACCGTGACCGCCTTCATGCCGGGGCCGACGGATACGGCCTTCTTCGAGCGGGCGGGCATGGCGGACGATACCCGGATGGGCACGATTCAGAAGTACGATCCGGCGCAGGTGGCCGAGCAGGCGTTCGAAGCGGTCATGGCGAGTGAGGAGAAGGCCGTGACCGGGTCCTTGATGACCAAGGCACAAGGGCTGGCGGGGAAGGTGCTGCCCGACGGGGTCAAGGCGGCGGCCCACCGGCGGCTGGCGGAACCGGGAACCGGGCAAGATCTGGCGGCCACGTGGACCTGTCCCAGCTGGAGGCGATGGCCGCCACGATGGGTCCGCGCGGTGTAGCCGCCGTCCACGTGCACCACCGCACCGGTCGTGAAGGACGAACCGGCATCGGTTGACCCACGGCACGTCCATTCTCGTCGGTGGCAGGGTTACGCCGTGGTCGGACGGTCGCGCTGCCTCTCGCACAGCTCCCAGATGGCGTTGCGGGTGGTGTCGTCCAGGACGGCATCGGGCCACGGGGCCGGCTTGGCCTTGCTGTTGAAGTAGGCGCCGTTCGTTGTGCGCTCCTCGGGGCTGGAGGCGAGGTACACGCTGGAGCGCGTGGCCCTCAGCAGCGCCCGGTGGCCGTAGGCGACGGGCATCGCCAGCCGCAACAGCGGGACGATCGGGCGGGCCAGGGGCGGATAGGTGGCGACGGTGAGGTTCTTGTTCATCGAGGTGTAGGCGTGTCCGGGGTAGGCGACGTTGAGGGTCACCGGTGTGGCCGCAAGTTCCTGGGCGAAGCGGTAGCTCATCGCCATCTGCGCCAGTTTGGTCTGGTTGTAGACCGACAGCCCGACATAGGACTTCTCGCCCTGCAGGTTGTTGAGGTCGATCTGCCCCCGGGGGATGCCGCCGGTGATGTTGATGACCCGGGCCTGCCCGGACGCGGTCAGGGCAGGCATCAGCCAGTGGGTGAGGCAGAACGGCGCGACTACGTTGACCGCGAACGCGGTCTCGATGCCGTCCTCGGTCATCTCGCGGTGGGATCGGGTCGCTCCGGCGTTGTTGATCAGCACGTCCACGCCACCGGCCCGGCCGCCGGCCTCCTGGGCGAGGCGACGGACGTCGCGCAGCCGGGACATGTCGGCCGTGATCGCCGTGACGTCGTCATTCCCGCTGGTGTGACGAAGATCCGCCACGGCAGCGTCGGCGCGGCGCTTATCCCGTCCGACGAGGATCACGCTCGCGCCGAGCGCGGCCAACTGTCGCGCGGTCTCCTTGCCGATGCCACCCGTGCTGCCGGTCACCAGGACGATCTTGCCTTCCACTGCCACCACCCCATTCGTAATCTGTCACTTGGTGACATGATAGTCATCGAGTGATGCAAAGTAGACTGGGTGTATGAAAGAAGGACTGCGCGAACGCACCCGCCGAGCAGTGCGGGCGGAGCTCGCCAAGGTGGCCATCGACCTGTTCGCCCGCCAGGGCTTCGACGAGACGACCGTCGAGGACATCGCCCGAGCAGCCGGCATGACCAAGCGCAGCTTCTTCCGTTACTTCCCGACCAAGGAAGACGTCGTCTTCGACGGCATCGACCTCACCGGGGAGAGCGTCGTCGCCGACATCGCGGCGCGACCAGCAGACGAAGGGCCCTGGGAGTGCCTGCACCAGGTCCTGCAGACTTGGCAGGAAGAGATCCACGCCAGTGAACAGGCCCTCGCAACCATCCGCCTGATCGAGGCAACACCCGCACTGGCCGGGCGACTCCACCAACGCAGAACCGAATGGCGCAGGCGAGTCAGCGACGCGCTCCAAGACCGGCCAGGCACCGACCTCGACCCGTACACCGCGGACCTGCTCACCAACGCCGCCACGGCCGTACTCGACGCCGTGTCCAGCCAGTGGGCCCGATCAGACGGAAACGCGGACCGCCCAGCCCTGCTGGACCAGGGGTTCAATCAGGTCCACGTTGATCCCAGCCCGCGGCAGGTGTGACCCGCCCCGTCATCAACGTCCCGCCCCGCAACGACTAGATGTACCGGGTCGGCGGTCTGTCGGGCCTCGTCCGGTACTCGGTCGCTCCACATCTCCACCGGCTCGTCATCCTCCGTGTGACGGCGCCTCCTGCGCGCCGTAGCGGCTCGCCCGCCGGTGATGCAGGTTGGCGCGCCGGGCGGCGCCGTCGTAGTGCGCCAGCACCTTGGGGTCCATGACCCGCCGCCACAGTGGTGTCACCCAGGCCAGGACGATCATGGAGGCGTAGCCGGACGGCAGCTGGGGTGCCTCGTCGAAGTGGCGCAGGGTCTGGTAGCGGCGCAGCGGGTTCGCGTGATGGTCGGAGTGGCGCTGCAGCTGGTACAGGAAGATGTTGCTGGTGGTGTTGTTGCTGTTCCAGCTGTGGCGCGGAGCGACCCGCTCGTAGCGCCCGTCAGGACGCCGCTCGCGCAACAGGCCGTAGTGCTCGAGGTAGTTCACCGTCTCCAGGAGCAGGATGCCGCACGCCGCCTGGACGGCCAGATAGGGGAGGACCACCGGACCGAAAGCGGCGGTGAGCGTGGCGAACACCAGCACGGTCAGTCCCCATGCCATCAGTACGTCGTTGCGGAGCGACCATGTGCGCTTCTTGCGCCGGTTGAGGCGACGGGCCTCCAGGTGCCAGGCCGACCGCACACTGCCCACGACCGTGCGCGGCAGGAACGCCCACAGGCTCTCGCCGAGCCGTGAGCTGGCGGGGTCCTCGCGTGTCGCGACACGGATGTGGTGGCCGTGGTTGTGCTCGACGTAGAAGTGACCGTACGCGGACTGGGCGAGCGCGAGCCGGGCCAGCCGGCGCTCCACCGTCTCCCGCTTGTGCCCGAGTTCGTGGGCCGTGTTGATGGCGACACCGGCGACGACGCCCACCGTGGCGGCCAGGCCCAGCGCGTCCGGCACGCTCATGCCGTCGGACCACAGCAGGCACGCGTACACCAGCCCGGCGTACTGGAGCGGCAGGTACAGGTATGTGCACCAGCGGTAGTACCGGTCCTCCTCCAGCAGCGGTATCGCCTCCTCCGGGGGGTTCTCCTGATCCGGGCCGATGAGTGCGTCGAGCAGCGGGATGAGCACGAAGGCGAAGAAGGGGCCCCACCACCACAGCACCTGCCAGCCGCTGCCGGCGACCAGGCCGGCGGCCTGGAAGGGCAGCGTGGGGACGGCAAGGCCGAGCAGCCACGCGTACCGCTTGCGGTCGCGCCAGGGTGTGCCGGCGGGGGATGCAGGGGGCGTCGTCGACGGTGCTGTCATCGGGCTGTGCTCCTTGCGGGCGTCCGACTCTAACCCGGCAGAGGGTGGCACCGGCCCCGAGCGCTGACAATCGGGGACGCGTTGTCAATGTTCTGACGGCTCGTCACGTCACGTCGAAGATCCGTTCGGGCACCCCGTCGGTGGTGGGCACACCCTGGCGCGAGCTGACCTTCGTCGAACTGGAGACGGACGACGGCCTGTGCGGCGTCGGCGAGGTCCGCATGGTCAACAAGACGGACACCCTCCTCGCCTGTCTGCGGGAGCTGGGCGAGCGGTACGTCCTCGGCAGCGACCCGTTCGACACCGAACTGCTGGCCCAGCGCTTCCAGTGGCAGGAGTACGGGCGGGTCGGCGAGGTCGCTCAGTCCGCGCTCGCCGCCTTCGACACCGCCTGCTGGGACCTCAAGGGCAAGGCCCTCGGCGTACCGGTGTGGCGGCTGCTGGGAGGCGCGCTGCGCCGGCGGGTCCCGGCCTACGCCAACGGCTGGTACCGCACCGAGCGCGACCCCTCGGCCGTCGCCGAACTGGCCGCCGGGGTCGTGGCGCGCGGCTACCGGGCCCTGAAGACCAACCCGTTCGGGGCCGCCGTGGCCGAACTGACCAGCGCCGAACTGCGCGTGGCCGTGGCGATCGTCGCGGCCGTGCGGGAGCGGGTCGGCGACGACGCGCAGCTCATGGTGGAGAGGCACGGCCGGTTCGTGCCGTCCGCGGCGGTGCGGATCGCGCACGCCCTCGAGGAGTACGCCCCGGAGTGGCTGGAGGAGCCGACCCCGCCCTACCACGCGGGTTCCCTGCGGCAGGTGCGGGCCCACACCGCGCTGCCCCTGGCCACGGGGGAGCGGGCGCACACCTTCGCCGACCTGCGGGAGATCGTCGAGGAAGGCCTCGCGGACGTCGTCCAGGCGGACCTCACCCACTTCGGCGGCATCACCGGGCTGCACAAACTCGCCGGCTGGACCGCCCCCTACGACAGGCTGCTCGCCCCGCACAACGTGTGCGGCCCCGTCGCACTGGACCGCGAGGCGCGCAGCTACACGCCGGACGCCTGGATCGACCGGCTGGCGCAGCGGTGCGCCCGGTACCCGGTGGTCTCCCTGGAGGACCCCCTGGCCGAGGACGACTGGAGCGGCTGGCGTGCCGCGTACGAACGGCTGGAACGAGGTCGGCAGTTGCTCGGCAACGACCTATTCGTCACCGACCCCGACCGGCTCGCCCGGGGGATTGCCGAGCGGTGTGCGAACGCGGTCCTCGTCAAGCCCAACCAGACCGGCACCGTGAGCGGGACCGCGCGCGTCGTGGAACAGGCCCGCGCCGCGAAGTTGGCCACCGTGGTGTCGGCCCGCAGCGGTGAGAGTGAGGACCACTGGATCGCCGACCTGGCCGTGGGCTGGGGCGGGGACCAGATCAAGATCGGCTCGACGACGCGCTCGGAACGCACGGCCAAGTGGAACCGTCTGCTGGAGATCGAGTCCGATCCGCATGTGGCGTCGAGCTATGCGGGCGCAGCCGGTCTGCCGGGAGGACGGGCGAGGTGAGTCGTCGGTCCTGGCTCCGCCCGGGACAGCGGCCGGCGATCCGCCGCGGGACCGCCCGCTCTGCGCGGCCCATCGGCGAGCGACTGTCGTCCCGTCCGACGCCGAAGTGCGAGCAGACCATGCCCAGCTTCTCCGGATGCGCGACGCGGTCGGTGTCCATGTCCCCGCGGGCGCGGACCCTTTCTCTCACCCAGCAGGGCGCGTCGCCATCCGCGTCCAGGTACAGGCACTCATATTCGGTGTCGTCACCGAGCTTGGCCTACTTGAAGGTGGGGATCCGGTCGCAGCGCATTTCCTTCGCGGCCTTGTGGTGCTGCTCCCAGAACCGGCCGTACCGCCTTGGTCAGCAGCACGCCCGAGTCAGGAGGATAGACGTCGCACCGGATGAACTGCGTAGGCCCGGAGTCGGAGATGTCGGAGACCCACACGTCCCACGTCAGCTCCGCACCCTGGTAGGTGACGGTGCAGAGCGTTTTGTGCCCAGCCTTCGGCGTGACCTGACCACCCTCACATCCCGCAGTGACTTCGGAGTGGATTCTTGTCATGACGAGTGCGCCTTCTCCTGTATCTCGCCCAGCACCCTCTCGGTGAGCGAGGCGTCACCGGACGCCGGCGGCAGTCGAGATCCGACCAGACGGCTTCTCAGGGCGTTTCCGACCGTAGCCACGGCCGTATCCGCCAGTAGTCACCAGCTGTCACGGGAGTGTTCGGCGCCAAGACAGATCACTCCGTAGCGATTCGACATTGTGTACGAACTCGGGGGCCACATGCGCCACTTCGCTCGAGAGGCCGCCTCGCACCTGGCCGTCACCTGCTTGATGGTGGGGGGAATGGTAGTCGGGACCGCTAGGGCCTGTCTGACAATTCCAGTCTGATCAGCGAGATTCGGCTGAGCTGGCAATCTGGAGGTGCGCCGATCGGCTGGGGGACTGGGCAGTGGCTACGAACGGCGGGCCAGTAGATGGGCGTCGAGGAAGCCCCGATCAGAGGCTGGATCGTGGAGCAGCCGGGCGAAGGGATCGAGCCCAGCATCGCCCAGCAGTTCGGCGAGGCGATCCACCGGCCAGCTGTAGGCGGGCGCCACCTTGTGGTCGAACCGGACCGGTTCTTGTCCGTCGGTCCCGAAGAAGGAGACCAGGAGCAGACCGTCCGGCGCCAGGACGCGCACCTGTTCGGTGAGCAGTTCCGGAAGTTCTCCAGGAGGGGTGTGGATCATTGAGTAGTGGGCCAGTACGCCGCCGAGCGCGGCGTCCTCGATCGGCAGGGATTCCATCCGCGCCTCTTGGAAGCGCAGCGCCGGATGGGCCTGCCGGGCGTGGTCGACCATGCCGGAGGCAAGGTCGAGTCCGAACGCGTCCAGGCCGAGTTCGTGCAGCATGGCTGTCAGATGTCCGGGCCCGCACCCGACGTCCGCTGCCCGCAGGTTGCCCGTCGCGCGCACCAGTTCGGCGAAGGTGCCGATCATGGCCCGGGAGAAAGGCTGTGTCTCCAGCCGGTTTGCGAACAGCGATGCGTACAGCTCGACGACACCGTCGTAGGCCGTCCTGGTCTCGTCCTGATGATTCGCCACGGGCAGGACTCTATAGCCGGTCTGATAATTGATCTTGTGATAGGTCGAGGTGAGTTGACGGATGCGGCCTGGAGGCGGATGGAGCCCCTTTTGCCTCAGGTGGACGGACGGGGCCGTCCGTGGCGTGATCACCGGCAGGTGGTCAACGGGGTGCTGTGGCGGCTGCGGACCGGGGCTCCGTGGCGGGATCTTCCCGGCCGGTTCGGGCCGTGGCAGACAGTCTACGAGCGGTTCGCCCGCTGGGAGGCGGACGGCATCTGGGCACGGTTGCTGGAGCATGTTCAGGTCCGCGATGACGCGGTGGGCCGGGTGGAATGGACCGTCTCCGTCGACTCCACCATCAACCGAGCCCACCAGCACGCAGTCGGCGCCCGCAAAAAGGGGATGCGAACGGGGACGAACTGGAAGTTCCGGGCCGCTCGCAGGCGCGCCAGGCCCTCGGCCGCTCCCGAGGCGGACTGACCACCAAAGTCCATCTCGCCGTCGATGGCCGGGGCCTGCCCCTGTCGATTGTGCTCACGCCCGGCAACGTCAACGACGCTACGGCGTTCGGCCAGGTCCTCGACGGCATCCGCACCCCGCGCCTCGGCACGGGCCGCCCGCGCACGACACCGGACCGTGTGCTGGGTGACAAGGCGTATTCCAGCAGGTCCATCCGTCATCTGCTGAGACGCCGGGGCATCGCTGCCACGATCCCCGAGCGCCGCGACCAGGCGGCGAACCGCCGCCGACGCGGAGCCCTCGGCGGTCGGCCGCCGGCCTTCGACAAGGTCACCTACCGCGACCGCAACGTCGTCGAACGATGCTTCGCCCGCCTCAAGCAGTTCCGCGCGATCGCGACCCGGTTCGACAAGCTCGGCGACCGCTACCGTGCCGGAGTTGTCCTGGCTTCCTTGATCCTCTGGCTCCGCGAGTCCACGGCTGATCATTTGTCAGACAGGCCCTAGCGCACACGCCACACCAGACGCGCAAACCGCAAGCATCAGCGTCGAGTCGAAGGCCAAGTGCCAGAAGGCCAGCACTCAGGTCAAGCCTTACGGCCGCACGTGGTACAAGAAGTGCTACACCTACCGAAACGGGAAGGTCTGGAAGGTCAATGCCTCGATCAGGACCACGGACACCAGGATGGATGGCAAGTGCGCGGTCGGCAGTGCCGCGGAGTCGTCCGGCACGCTTCCGTACGTCAAGGCAAAGGCGTGCGGCTACAAGAAATCGACCAAGATCAAGTCGACTCCCTGGGTGCGTGTTGCCAAGGATCTGAACATCTACACCAAGGTGTCCTGGTCCTGACCCCTCGCTCGTCTGGCTGGGACACCACCCGGTGAAAACGCCCTGATCCCGGCAGAGCAACTGGGGTCAGGGCGTTCCCGATGGTAGCCATCAGTAGCCACCTGGGCGGCAAAGCGCAATCGACCGTAGTCACCCGCTGCCACGGGGGCGTTCGGCACCGAGCTGGGCCTCGCGCCGGTATTCGGCACAGTCCGGCAGGCCCTCCACCCGGCGCGGCCTGTGACTTTCCGGAAGAGTACGTCCTTGGTGGCGTGCGAGCCGTAGCCCGGCATGAGCCAGGTGAATGTCGCCTCACCGTCGTACGGCGCGCCGCCGGACCACTCGTAAAGCGGCTCAGCCGTGGTACAGCGCATCCGCACGGCAGCTCTCGTATCAGCTTCCGGAACATCAACAGCAGCCGCGCCAGGTCGTGCTGATCGACCCGGACCGTCTTCGTCTCCGATTCGTAGCCGTACGTCGGATCGTGAGCGGACTTCTTCGGCATCGATCCTCGCTCGCGTTGCTACGGCGGTCAGCGCCGCGCCACAGGGCGTACGGCGCGGCCTGATGCTCAACGAGCCGGGCCTGCCCGAGCCACGCTGGCCCCTGCCGTGCGCCGGCCGACCCGCGTGGGCTTCGCGTCTCAGGCTGGCGGCGGCGTCGCGCCGGGCAGCTCCCCAGGAGAGGGCCCGCCACTGCTCGATGGTCCACACCGCGATGCTGGTTCCGCCGAAGAGCCGGCCAGGGCCTCCATACTGCGGATGCTGGACCGCGTACGGGTCGTACCCCTGAGACTGGGCTACTCGGTGGTGATGTAACCAAGGGCGCGGTGGGCGAGGGTTCTGAGGGTGATACGCAGCTGTTCCTCCTCGGTTTCGCTGTGGTCACGGGTGAAGAGCAGATAGCAGGTTCGCTCTCCCATCCAGGCGAGGGCTTCTAGCTGGGCGCGATCCTGCTCGGGATCGCCCTTGACCAGTCCGCGCGCGCGGTCGTGCGCGACTGCCCGGCAGGCCAGGTCGATGCCGTGTCCCATGAGAGAGACCCACACCTGCCGGTACTCGGCACGGGCGGACAGTTCGACACCAACGCGGAAGATGTGACCGTGTCGGCGCCAGTTGTCGAATTGGACATCGATGGCTCGTTGCAACCCGGTGCTGTCCCGGGCTTCGGCGGAGGCCTCAATACCGGTGTAGATGTATTGGGTGGCACGCTCGATCACGGTGTGCACCAAGTCCTCTTTGGAGGCGAAGTAGAAGTACGCAGCGGATCGGGTGATACCCGCCTTCTTCGCGACAGCCTCCATCGTCAGCTCGGCATATGTGGATCGCCGCAGCATCTCCTCCGCCGCGTCCAACAGTGTCTGCTCCCGCAGATCACCTTTGCTGATCTTGGGGCGGCGCCGGCCCGCAGACACCGAACGCCCATCGGCCTGACTGTTCATGCCAGCAGAGACTACGTCCCCGTGGCGACCGCATGAGAGCCAGTCAGTACGCGACCTCCCTGCTCACGACCCTTACGGATCATTTCGGGAGGAGTTTGGTTCGGGGTGTGGGCAGTTGGGCTGGTGGGCGGCACAGTTCTGAGGGTGTCGGATGATCTTGTGCCTGATTCGAGCGTCGGGGGAGCGTCGGGAGAGCGAGGCGGGTGGAGGGGGACGTCGGCGGTGATCTGTTTTCCTTCACCGGCCTGCTCGACGATCAAACGGCTGCTGAGGGCCGTGACGACCTCCAGACCGCATCCGTCGACGCGGTGGGGGCCGGCCCGGGCTGGGGCATGGCGGAGGAGGCCTCCGAGACGGTGATCCGCACGATCCGGATCTTGAGTAACCTCAGCCCGTTGACGGCTCGCCACCTGCTTCCAGCCGGACGGCGTCCAGCTCGGCGGTCCGAGGGGTCGGCCGGTCTCCAGTGGGGCCACGACGAGTAGGGCCAGCCAGTGATCATCCGGTGCTGGGGCGCGGAGACGGGCCGTACGCGCCCGCGAGCCTCGGAATTCCGTGCGGGCCGCGTCCGCCCCGGAGCGGAGGCGGTCGTTGTTCACCCCTGCCGGCCGGGTGGCCGAACAATGTCCTCCCTCGCTGAACTGGTCCTGGTCGCAGCAACTCAGGCCGTGAAGGCCGGGTCAGGCACGGAGAGGGGGCGGGGTATGGCCGCGTGGAGGGGTGTCACCAGCGTGGTGGCCGGCATGGTGGCCGCCGGCTTGGTGTGGGGCGTCGTCGGTTGCGGGGGAGGGACGGACGAGAGTGGGGGCGGCGGGGCACAGGGCCGGAAAGCCCCCGCCACGGCGTCGTCGCGGGCGCCCTCCGGCGAGCTGGTGCGGTGGGCCGGCGGTGTATGCGCGTCCGCTGCCGAGGTCGAGGAGCTGCGGACGCAGAGCGCCGAGGAGCTGAAGAAGATCCGGGAGCCGGGGGAGTCCGCCCTGTCCTCCCAGGCGCAGGCGATCGGCTACCTCGCCAGGACGCCGTCACGGGTGCGGTCGGTGGAGAGCGACCTCACCGGGCTCGGCCCATCGGGCGTGCCCGCGGCCGACCGGATGCTCGACGCCTGGCGGAAGAAGGTGAAGGGCGTCGTCTCCGAACTCGACGGCGTGTCACCGGCGGTGGACCTGGAACAGGCACCGGGCAGTGCCGCGGAAGTCGACGCACTCGTGCAGGGCTCGCTCGCACCGCCCGATCCTGATCTGCCCGCCCTGGCGAAGAAGGACGCCCGGCTGGCGGCCGCGTACAAGCGGGCCGAGCAGTGCGCGCCGGGCTGGCGGCCCGGCCGCGAGGGGACCTCCACGGCCTCGCCCGAGTCCGGTACCACCACCGGGCCGCTCCCGGAAGCGGCGAACGGCAAGGACTACGCGGCCTGTTCGGACGGCTCCTGCGAGGTCCTCGTGGCCTCCACCGCGGACTTCACGGCCAACGGCGTCGACCTGCACATCTCCGTCGCCGACGACTACGTCACCTTCCGCACGCCCGGCACCCTGATGCAGCTCGGCGGCGTGGGCGGCGAGGCCGGGTTCGGCGACACGCTGAAGGCGGTCGTCGTCGGACACGACGAGGACGGTGCCGTACTGAAGTTCAGCAAACCTTAGGAGAGCCGCCGTTCCGCGGGCGCCGTGCCGTCAGTGGCGGTTGAGGCGGGCCGTGAGCAGGCAGGACTCGTTGCCCTCCAGGCGGAACCGGCTTCGACGTGGGGGACTTCGGCGGGGGCGCCGGGCTCGGGTCGCCGCGGTGGAGGCATGGCGGGACCATACCGGGCGAGACGCGCAGCTCGGAGTTCTCCGGGACGAGCGGCATCCCCGCGCACCGGCCGCCGGTGGGATTCAGCGGTGCCGCTCGCGCACCTCCCGGCGTGCGTCTAACCGCGCCCCTCGCACACGTTCCGGTACGGCAGCCGGGGCAGGGCCTCCTGCCAGTCGGCGCGGGTGAGGGCACCGGCCGTGCGGTTGCAGACATAGCTCGCCGCCCGGTCGGTGTCCAGCGTCCACACCCGGGCCGTCAGGTCGTAGCCCGCTGAGGCGAGGGTGTCACCGCGGGGGCTGAAGGAGACCGTGGTGACGGTGTCGAGGTGGCCGGTGAGTTCCCCGCCCCAGGGCTGGGCGCCGGCCGGGTCGGTCACGTCCCAGAGGCGCACCGTCCGGTCGCTGCTGCCGGTGGCGAGGGTCTTGCCTTCCGGGGCGAAGGCGAGGGCCCGGACCGCGGCGCGGTGCCCGGTCAGCTCCTGGCCCAGTGGCTCGGCGCGGCCCGACCGGTCGGTTCGCCACAGCCGCACCGTGCGGTCGTCGCCGCCCGTCGCGAGCGTCCTGCCGTCCGGGGCGAACGCCACTGCCTCGACGGCCCCTTCATGGCCATCGAGCACTGCGCCTGGGTGGACACGCAGTGCCCCGTTCAGTGTCCACAGCCGCACCGTTGCGTCCTCCGCGCCCGTGGCCAGCAGGCGCCCGTCCCGGGAGAAGGCCAGCGTGCCGACCGTGTCCTCGTGGCCGCGCAGGGGCGCGCCGAGTGGTCGTACGGCGTCGCGTCGGCGGACGTCCCAGATCCGCACCGTGTCGTCCTCGCCGCCGGTGGCCAGGGCTCGGCCGTCCGGGGTGAAGGCGACGGCGTGCACGGCGTCGTCATGTGCCTCCAAGGGTTCGCCCAAGGGCTCGGGACGGTCCGGTTCGGCGACGTCCCACAGACGGACGGTGCCGTCCCCGCTGCCGCTGACGACCGTACGGCCGTCCGGGGCGAACGCCACGGTCAGCACCCGGTCGTCGTGGGCGAGCGGCCGCGGCAGCCGGCGTGGCCGGTCCGGGTGGTGCACGTCCCACAGGCGGACGAGCCCGTCGTCGGTGCTGGCGGCGGCGAGCAGGCGGCCGTCGGGGCTGTAGGCGACGTCGGTCACGGGGTTGGTGAAGTCGGTGAGGACGGTCGGCGGGCGGTGCCAGAGCAGGACGCCGCCGTCGGCGCCGGTGCTGGCGAGGGTCCGGCCGTCGCGGCTGAAGGCCACCTCCCAGACGGCCTCGGTGTGGCCGGTCAGCGGTTCCCCGAGCTGCTGCGGGTAGGCGGGATTGGCCACGTTCCACAGGATCGGCGCGTCGTCCTCGCCCGCGCTCGCCAGGACTGTGCCGTCGGGGCTGAACGCGACGGACATGACGGGCGCGGTGTGCGCGGTGAGCGGTTCGCCGAGCGCCTCGGGGTGGCCGGCGTCCGAGACGTCCCACAGGCGGACGCGTTCGTCGAAGCCGGCGGTGGCGAGGGTGCGGCCGTCGGGCGAGAAGGCCAGCGACCAGGCGGGGTCGGTATGGGCGCGCAGGGGCTTGCCGCGGGGGCGGATGCCTTGGTCACCGTAGGACCACATCCGTACCGTGCCGTCGTAGCCGGCCGTGGCGAGGGTGCCGCCGCCGGGCGCGAACGCGACGGCGCGGACGCTGCGGTCGTCCGAGTCGTCGGCGGTGGCCGGCTCGCCGAGCGGTGCGGGCCGGGCCGGGTCGGTCACGTCCCACAGGCGTACGGTGCCGTCGTCGCCGGCCGTGGCGAGGGCCCGGCCGTCGGGGGCGAACGCGGCGGAGACGACGTTCTCTTCGCCGTGGCCGGTCAGCGGTCGCCCCATGGCGCGGGGCCGCTCCCGGTCACGCACGTCCCAGAGCCGGACGGCACCGCCGTCGCCGGCGGCCGCGAGCAGGCCGCGACGGGCCGCGGCGAAGGCGACGGCGCCGACGCGTGCCGCGCCGAGCCGCAGCGGCGGGCCCAGCGCCTTCCCGTCGGCGTCCCACAGCCTGACCAGCCCGTCGTGGCCACCGCTGGCGAGGGTGCGGCCGTCCGGCGCGTACGCGACCGAACTGCCCACGCCGTCGTGTCCGGGCAGCCGGGTGGCCAGGACCCGGCCCGCGTCCGAGGCCAGCCGGGTCCGCAGACCGGCGGTGGAGCGCATGTCGTAGGCGGCGACGTCGAGCCGGGCGGCCAGCCCGGCATGCGTCTCGCGGGCCCGGTCGGCCTCGGCGGTGAGCTGTCCGAAGACCGCGTCGTCCCTCTGGGCCTGCGCTGTGGCGCGCGCCTGGAGGGCGACGACGGCGGTGCCGGTGGCGAGCAGGGCGAGCGCGGCGAGTACCGCCACGACCGTGCGCCGCAGCAGCAGGGCGCGGCGTCGGCGCCTCAGGGAGGCGGTGAGGAACCGCCGTTCCAGAGACGTGAGTTCGTCGTCGGCCGAGCCGCGGGAAGGGGGTGGTGGAGAGGGCTGCGGGGAGGGCTGGGACGAGGCCGGTGGGGAGGGCCTCGGCGAGGTGGGTGGTTCGGTCGGCCGGGCGGGCCGCGGCGCGGGGGGCGGGAAGGCGTCCCGCGCGGCCGCGAGGCGGGAGCCCGCGTAGAGCGCGGCGTTCTCGTGCCCGAGTTCCTGCCAGGTGCGCGCCGCCTCCGACAGGGCTCGGTGCACGCGCAGCCGGTCGCGTTCGGCGTCGATCCAGGCGCGCAGTCGTGGCCAGGCGGTGATGAGAGCCTCGTGGGCGAGGTCGGCGGTGCCGTCGTCGAAGGTGAGAAGCCGGGCCCGGGCCAGCCGTTCCAGGACCAGCCGGGTGTCCTCGGGGTCGCCGAGGTCCAGCTCCGCGTGGGCGGTGGGACGGCGGGTGTCGGCGGCCCCGTCGCCCGGGGTGACGAGACGCAGCAGGATGCGCCGGGCCAGCTCAGCCTGGTCCGGCGTGAGTTCGCCGTACACCTGCTCGGCGGTCCGGACGACGGCGCCGTGCAGTCCGCCGGCCGCCTCGTAGGCCGTCTCGGTCAGGGCGCGACCGGTGCGGTGACGCCAGGTCTCCAGCAGGGCGTGCGACATCAAGGGCAGTCCGCCCGGGGCGTCCTCGACCTCGTCGAGGAGCCGTTCGGTCAGGGCGCGTTCGACGATCAGGCCGGCCACGGCTGCGGGCCGGACGATGGCATCGCGCAGCTCGGCGCGGCTCATCGGCCCGGCGAGGAGGGTGGCGTCCTGCAACGCGGCGGTGAGTGCGGGGTGTTCGGCGCAGCGACCGAGGAAGTCGGCCCGTACCGCGAGGACGACACGCAGCCGGCTGCCGGCGTCGGTGGCGGCGACCAGGCGGTCGATGAAGGCGTCCCGGTCGGCCGGGTCGGCACCGAGGGTGTACAGCTCCTCGAACTGGTCGACGATGAGCCAGGTGTCGGCGTCCGTGCCGGGCACCGGATCGAGCCGCTCGGCGTGCGTACGGAGCGGGTCGGGGCCTGGGGTGAGGATGCGTACGGCGGCGGGAGGCGGCTCGTCACCGGGTTCGCCCAGGCGGGGGATCAGACCGGCGCGCAGCAGGGAGGACTTGCCGCTGCCTGAGGGGCCGAAGACCGCGGTGAAGCGGTGCTTGCGGTTCAGCTCGGTGAGCCGCTCCACGAGCCGGCCGCGGCCGAAGAACAGCTCGGCGTCGCCCGGCTCGAACCGGGTCAGGCCACGGTAGGGGGGCCGGATGCTGCGGTCGGCGGCGGACTCGGCGGCCAGTTCCCGCGACGCCTCGTGCCAGCGCCGCTCCCACTCGTCGAGGTCACCGCCGCAGGCCTCGACGTAGGCGAGCGTCACCGCGCGGGTGGGTAACTGCCTGCCGGCCGCCGCCTGGGACAGGGTGGTCACGCCGTAGCGCGCCCGCCGAGCCATGTCCCGGTAGGTGGGTCTGCCCGCCGACTCGCGCAGCGCGCGCAGCCCCGCGGCGAACCGCTGCACCGGCCCGGCCGCCGGGTCGAGCTCGCCCTCGGCACGACCCGGCCCTGACTGCCCCGGCATCTGGCCCCCTTCCCCGCGTCCCCGTCGGATCGACCCTCTGACGTATTGCCCTGCGGCACACAGCAGTTCACCCGATCCTCACGGATCCTCCCGCCGCACGGGCCGGAACCCGCCCTCCTGCGGGGCCCTGGGCCGTCGAGCGCCCCGCGTGCCGGTCGCCCGACCTGGTTGTTCGGTGCCGGGAGGGGGCCTGCCGAACAACCCCGCGCGGCTGTCGACTGAGGACTGGGCCGCACCTGCCCGAAGGACATGGCGGCCCCGGCGACGAAGACGTCGGACGTGGACGTGGACATGGGACGACGAAGGATGAGGTGACGGTGATGCAGGCAGCGCGGGACGCGCAGGGCCCGGGGGACTCCCGGAGGGGGAAGATGCCCGGGGCGCTGATCTTCGTCCTGGTGGTGGCAGCCGGCCACGCGGTCGGGTGCGTCTTCGGCGGCTGGGCGGTCATCGCGGAGAACCGGAACAAGCAGGACCACGGGCAGGACCTGATCATGTCGTGGGGCCTGGCCTGGTTCGTGGCGTTGCTCTGCTGGGGGCTGGCGGCGATGCTGATCGCCTCTGCCGTCCTGGCGCACCGGCGGCACACCTGGGTCCGTGTGGTGCTGATCGTCTGCCTGGGCTTGGTGACACTTTCGATGCTCTTGGCGCTCCTCGGGTCACTCGCGGGCGGTGCGCCGAATCTCGCCGCGCTCCTGATCGCGGTGCTCGACGGCGCGGCGCTGTGGACCGTAAGCGGCGGCAGCGGCCGTTCCTACTTCGCGGCCCACCCGACCGCCACCGGGGCGAGGGAGGTCGACGCGCCATGACGGAACACACCGATCCGGCGTACTCGGCGTACGCGCGCCGACCGTCCCCGGCTGCGGCCGCGCCGGACCCGACGGCGGTGGCTCTCGGCAACGCCACGCTGCTCGGCATCGGCTACCTGCTGCTGCGCCGATGGCGTGCGGCGGCGGTCGCCGTGCTCGGCTCGGTCATGCTGCTGACCGCCGTGGCGAGATCCGCCGAGACCTGGGCCGAGGTGCTGCTGCTCCTGTGGTGGGCCGGTGGCATCGCACACGGCCGCCACCTCGCCCGGCGGTGGCCCGAGCACGCGGTACGCAGCGGTCAGCGCGCAGCGACCCTGGCCGGGGCGCTCGCGGTCCTGCTGGCAGCGGTGCTGCTGCGCGTGGACGCCCACGGCATCGAGAACCGTGTCGCGACGGCCCGTCAGGCCGGAGACTGCGAAGCCGCCGCAGCGGCACAGGGCGAGGTGGGGCGGGGGCACCGGCTGGCGGGCGCCCCGGTGGTGAAGCCCGGGGACGCGGTCGTGCGGGCGTGCCGGCGACTGGATGGCGCCGCGTCCGCCCTGGCCCGGGCGGCGCGCACGGGAAGCACGAAGGAACTGGGCCGCGGCTTCGGCACGCTCGCCGCCGTGCTGGACGAACCCGGCAACGAGCAGACCGTCGGGACCGTCCTGGACGGCTTCCTCGAGGCGCTGCCGACCGACGACTCCTGCGACACGGCCGCCCTCACCGCCTGGCTGCGCGAGCGCACACGCGGCCACGACGTCCTGGACCGCTCCGCCTCCACGGCGGCCCGCACGGAACCCGCCGCCCTGATGGGCTGCGGCGACCGGCTGATGACGCGGGACGCCTGGCACGAGGCGCGAGAGCAGTACCGAAGGCTTCTCGCCGAGTACCCGGCCGACAGCCGGGCCGGCCGGGCCCGCGGCGGGGTGCGCAAGGCCACCGTCGCCATCGAACTGGACCAGGTGCGGGAGCTGGTGAAGGCCGCGTCGGACGCCTCGTCCGGCTACTGCGACAAGCCCGCGAAGTACAGCGCGGCCCCGCCCTTCCGCAAGGGTTCCGCCCGCGCCCTGTTCCTCGGCGACGCGGAGTACACCGACAGGCTCCCCGGCTCGTGGCGCACGACCGACCCGGCGAAGGCAGCGCTGGTGGTCTGCGCCGACGAAGCGGAGAACGGCAGCGCCGTGCAGACCTGTTCCTACGAGAACAAGAAGTCCCGGTATCTCCCGCACCGGGTCACCTTCTACAAGGCCAGGATCCCCCTCAAGGTCTACGAACTGCGCACCGGCAAACGCCTCTCCGCCCGCTCGGTCCAGATCGGGGGCACCAGCTGCCCGGCCGTCCTGCACTACAAGTACTACATGTACGACTTGGGCCCGGGTAACCAGTTCGTCTCCCCCTCGAAGTCGGACATCCGTAAGGCGTTCGACTCGGTGCTCGGCAGGTGACCAGACATGCGGGGCTGTGGTGCCGCCGCTGCTGCCCGCCTCGTACGGTGCCCACGGGATCGCCCTGCTCGTGCAGGGCGCGACGACTATGGGCGTTGCCGGGTCGGACGGGCGCAAGCGGCGAGGTGGGCCGGCACCCCAAGGGTTGGCACCCGCAAGATCGGCCGCAAGGACACCTCGAACCCCGACGTCAGGACCTTGGTCCGGCAAATGATCGCCGACCACATGTGCATGAGCGCGCAGCTCAAGAGCATCGCGCCCGAAAGGGGGTACAGGTACCGAACGACAGTAGCGACACCACCCTGCTTCGGCGGCGCGAGCCAGCGCCACACCGTCCGCTCCGACACCTCAAGGCCCTCCGTGACCGTACGCACGTGCACCGCGGTCAACGCCTCGTCCTCACGCAGTCTGAAACAGTCGTTCGGCGGCCGCCCGACGCTTCTCCGCCGGTGGCACCCTCCCCCTGAACCGAAGTGTCAGAGGTGGCAGGACCACCGTGCCCGAATATGCGCCTGCGACCACACATCCGAGTGGACTGTGCCCGAACTGGTGGTGCGCGGGCGCTGGACATGATCCACGGGTGCTCTGGCCAGGGATGATGGAGGAGCCTGTGACCATGCCGCGCAACGACTACGACCAGCCTAATGCTGCGGGAATGGCTAATCGAAACCCGGACAGGACGGTGCCGTGAAACCATGCGGGTGTGAGCAGGCTGACGGAATGGTGGGCGCGGCGGCGGACAGCCCGACAGCCCGGTTTGGTGACAGCGACGTCGATGGACGAAGTGCTGGTCATGTCTGCCGAGGGGGGCAACACCTCGGCGATGTGCCGGCTGGGAGACCAGCTCATGCGGCAGGGAAGGGCGGCGGAGGCCAAGCACTGGTTTCGGAAGGCAGCCGATTCCGGGAGCACCGACGGGATGAACAACCTGGGATACCTGCTAGTCCAGGAGGGACAATTGTCGCAGGCGGAGAGCTGGCTGGCCAAGGCTGCTGAGCGCGGCCATCCCGAAGCGATCGACAATCTGGCCTACGTGCGATCGCGGCGCCCTGGGACCTCGTAATTGTGCCGGCCCGGGCATGCACCACCGCTCGGGCCGGGTTGGAGCAAATCCCAAGACGATGAGGGACAACTTCCCCGGCCCCGAGAGAATTCAGGGATGGCGGGTCGCCGCCCACTGGGCACCGGGCCCACCCGCACCACCTCCGAGCCGGACACCGGGCTGCTGCCCGTGCCCCGCGCGCAGCTCGCCGCCGAACGCTTCCCCGCCACTCCGGCCACCACCGAACCGAAGCCGCCCCCGGCCGTCCGATGCCCCATGCTGTGGGGCCAGCCCCACAGCACCCGAACAGCAATCGCACTATCCGCATCGTAAACAGGGGTTCACCGTCAAGTTCGGAGCATTGTTCGGCCCGGCCTCGCCCGGTGTGGCGGCGGCTGTGACGCGGTATCGGTCCCGATCCAGTTTTGATCAGATGAGATGCACAAGTCGTCGTTGGAAACGAGGACTGTCAGTAATGACACGCGATGCAGGACTGACGGTGGACCAGATAGTCAAGGTTCTCTACCGGATGCGCCGTAGGGAGACTGGGGAGTTTGTATACCTCGGCGACGGAATTCTAGAGTGTGCGTTCTGCAATGCTCGACTGACGGGAGTCGCTCCCAAGGGCTGGTATACCGATCCCCGCAGGGCCTCCTACTTCTGCACCAGTTGTCAGGAGGTCGGCGCGCTGGTAACCGTAGTGCACCGGGAGGTTCAGTATCTGACCCGACAGCGACTTTCGGATCCGTCGGTCATCGCAAGCTGGCGCCCTTGGGGGTGGGTATAAAGAGGCCAAGTATCGGTTGGCAGCCGTGCTAGGTGTAAGTTCTGGGGGTATCATCCGTGTTTGATGAGTGCTGGTACTGCGGACGCGAGCAGGCGCAGAGAATGTACATGCACCGAATTGAAGTTTCAGCGGGCGGATGGACTCATGAATATGTTTTCGGAAGTACCTCGATTACGTATTTCCAGGTAGTGAGTGTGCCCAGGTGTCGAACATGTTGGCGGCTCATGACCAGGCTTGTTTTCGTCATCCAAATCTCACTTTTCCTGAGAGTGGTGACCGGGATTGCGGCAGTCTGTGGTGTAATCCTGGCTATTTTCAATACGGCGATACCCGGTATTGAGTGGCGGATTGGACTTATCTTAACCCTGATCGCCGTCCATTATGGCGCTACATTCCTCCATGTCAGGGTGAAGGAAAGGCTGCTGCGAATAAGGGCAAAGAAGACTTTCAGGAGTGCGCGCGTGTACCCGCCTCTAGTGAAAGCGCTCGAGCATGGGGTGCTCCGCAAGAAGAGGGATATCATCTTCTGACGTGAGTGTGCAGAGGGCGGCGCCAGATGCTTCAAGGCTTGGCGGAGGCAGCGATGAGGAACAAGTAGCTGTGCTGATGTCCCCGGTGCACAGCCCGGCATTTGAAGAGACGCCCGGCCGCGATGGGCCCGGACGGGAAAAGCACAGCCCTGGGCGACCCGGCCGACGTGGCCCGGGGGCATTGTCACTGAAGGTGGTCCGTGACGAACTCTCCCGAATCGTGGCGGCCCGACGAGCGCGCGATCCCCACCCGCACTACCTCGACGGACGCGAACTGCTCGGCCCGGACGAGGTGGACGACCTTGCCGACGGCCTGCACCCCACCGCCGCCGCCTACCGCCGGATGGGTGAACGCTTCGCCGCGCACGCCTTCGCCGACAGCGGCCCGTTCCGGTGAGAGGTCGTTTTCGTCCGATGTTCCGTCCCGGAATCTGTCGTTGGTCTGCGGTGTCGGGTCGCGCCAGGAGATGATGTTCTCGCCGGTGAGTCGGTGGGCCATGAGGTCGGTCATGGCGATGTGGATCACGGCTTCGGAGCGGGTGGGCAGGGTTTCGTAGTCGCGGGCCAGGCGGCGGTGCAGCATGACCCAGCCATAGGTCCGTTCGACGACCCACCGCTTCGGGATCGGGGTGAAACCTCTGGTCCCGGGCTTGCGCGCGGTGATTTCCATGTCGATGCCGAGAACGGCGGCATGTTCTACGCCGGCGGCAGCCTCACCCACTGAAGTCGGACCGATTGTCACCGAAGTTGGGTCGCTGCCTGGCGGCTCCTTCTGAGGCCGAGGGGCATGGGCGAGCAACCGGGGCATGGGTGACGGCACTGTAGACGTGGCCTCTGCGACGTCGGTGACTGCCGCCCCGCATCCCGGGGTCAAGGTCGAAGGTGCTTGAGGGTGAACTCAGGCAGGGCATAGGAGCCGGCCTGGGGCGCGCCTGGGTCGGCCGGGTGGTCCGGCATGGGGATGTCAGCTACATGGAGCTGGGCATCGTCGACTGGTGTGTAGGCCAGTTCTGCCGGGTCGGGGAGTTCCCAGAAGCGGCGGGCATTGTTGGAGACGGCGTACGTGGTGACAAAGCGGGTGGAGGCCGGTGCGGCGAGGGCGGCCCGGATGAAACCGATGGCGTCGCGCGGGCTCAGCCAGGTCACCAGGTGCCGGGGCTCGGTGGGCAGGTGCTCGAAGCTGCCGATGCGCAGGCAGACGACGGACAGAGCGAATTTGTCGGCATACAGCTGCCCGAGCGCCTCGACGGCGGCTTTGCTCACCCCGTAGAGGCCGTCAGGGCGTACCGGATCCTGCGGACCGGTCAGATGCTCAGTCGGGTAGAAGCCGATCACACGATTGCTGCTGGCCAGCACCACCCGCTCGATGCCTGTGCGCCGGGCAGCCTCCAGGACGTGGTGCGTGCCGAGTACGTTGGCTTCGAGGAGATCGGGGAGAGGTGCCTCGTCGGGCACGCCACCCAAGTGCAGCACCCGGTCGGCTCCCGCCAGGGCCGACTCCACAGCGGCGGCGTCCCGCAGGTCCACGGTGTGGACGTCCTCGTTCTCGGCCTCTCGGCGCAGCGGCACATGGTCGAGGAGGATCAACCGGTCCGCCTCGCCTCGCAGCGCCTCCCGCGCCACACAACCGATGGTGCCCGCCGCCCGGGTTATCGCCACCGTTCCCAGCCTTACTGCGTCTCCCTTGGCTTGGACCATCCGCGCATCTTCGCGTCTGTTGATCCACTCATCAAGGTGCTGAGGAGCTGGTAGAGCAGCGGTCCAACTTCGTAAGCAAACCGTTGGCTTTGTTCATGAGAACCCGAGAACCGACAGCACATGTACACGAGTTGGGCAGCACTCGGAGCTCTGCAGAAATCGAACAGATCATCACTTCAGCCAACACGGGCCCCTGCCGAAAGTTCAGCAGGGGCCCACGGTGTAGAGAGGTGCGGAGGGCCGGTACCTGTCCTCGATGAGCGGCATGCCGGCCGACCTCAGTTACCGCACGCTGCCGGTCTGACGGCCCGGCCTCACTTCAGGTGCCGGGCAAGAAATCGGCCCGCTTCGTCGCCTGCGGACTGCGGGACGCCGGTGTGCCCGCCCATGTTGGCGTGCAGGGTCTTCTCCTTGGAGCCGAAGGCGTCGAACAGGTCTAGGGCCGCCTGCCGGTCGTTCCCTTCGTCGTCCCACTGCAGCAGGACGTGCAGCGGAATGGTGACCTGGCGGGCCTCCTCGAACGTGGCCCGGGGGACGAAACTCCCGGCGAACAGAACGGCGGCCGAGATTCGCGGCTCGACCACCGCTAGCCGGGTCCCGATGGAGATCACTCCCCCCGAGTACCCGACCGGGCCGCCGATCTCGGGCAGCGACAGGAGGGCGTCCAGGGCGGCCTGCCATTCCGGGACTGCCTTGTCGACCAGCGGGAGGATGAGGGCGTCGATGATCTCGTCGCTGACCGGCTTGCTTGCCTCCATCGCCCGGCGCAGGTCGGCGCGGGCCTGTTCGGCGGCGGGCCAACGGGGCCGGTCGCCGCTTCCGGGATGCTCGATGGTGGCAGTGGCGAAGCCGGCCGCTGAGCAGGCCCGGGCTCGGGCCGCCAGTCGGGGGTACATCTTGTGCAGTCCGAGCGGGGGGTGGCCGAGCAGGATCAGCGGCGCTGGTGCGGATGCGGGCGTCCACAGGATGCCGGGGATCTGACCGAGGGTGAATTCGCGTTCGAGGACGCCGTCGTCGAGGCGCTTTTCGGTAGTGAAGTGAAGGGCCATGATGGTGCCTTTCGGGAGTGCGCTTGAACGGCGCTCCCGGACGACCTATCGCCCGACCGTGACCCCGGAGGGGAGCACCCATGTCGATACTGCGTTCACGGGTACCACCTCCTCGATCTCTCGCACGGCCGCCGGAAACGTAGCAGTGGTCGCCCTTGTCTGCCAACGGGTTTTTGCGGAGTCTCCGTGGCGCCGCCGCAGAGCCGCTACTCGGGAAGTGGGTGCACTAGCGCTGTCGTTTCTCATGAACATCGAACACGATGCACCGCCGACGCCTCCCGAACTCGTGTACATGTGCTGTCGGTTCTCGGGTTCTGGTCCAACTTCTGTGGAGCCCTCACACTCTGTAACCTGTCGGGACGGGATGGCCCTTCGTAACTCGCTGACAGACCTGTTTGGGATCATGCCCGCATGGACTTCGACCTCGCCCCACAAAACGGCGTTGGCCCGTTGCGGATCGGTATGACTCGACATACGGCCAACACCGCGTTGGACTCGCTCCGCGATCCTTCTGCGATCTCGGAGTCCGACCGGCCGGGACAACACGTGTTCCGTCCCAGCGGGCTGATGATCAGCATCCACTGCATGCGCGACATGCTCGAAGCTATCGAGCTGGGAAGGCCCTCGTCCCAGACGGATCGAGTGTTGTTTCAGGGTGTGGACGTGTTCGCGCTTCCGGCTCGCGAGGTTGTCCGGCGCGTCGGTGAACTCACCTCGATCGAGGAAGATCCTGACGACGATGTTTCCTCATGACACCCCACCAAAGGCGCGCCAAGACAGGTTAGAAGAGGTCGAACTGAGCCGATCCAGTTGCCAGGCGGCTTCGCACGGCGGTGGCGTCCCTCTCCGGGAGGGCGCGTCCCATCGCGACGGTGCCATCGGGTGAACCGAGTCGCGGCATTCGCTTCGCGCACCGCATGAGCAAACACCCAGCGCATGCTCAAGACGCGTTCGGGGGGCCGCGCAGAATGTCCGCGGTGATGTCCGCGAGTGTCTTCCCGGTGCGGAAGGCATTGGCCCGCATGACGGCCAGCGCGTCCTCGTGGCTCAGCCGTCGGCGCGCGGCCAAGGCCACGACGGCACGCGCGGTGTCGAACCAGTGGGCACGCACGACCGGCTCCGGTTCCCAGGCAGGCGGCTGAGAACCGGTGATGATCACTTCGCGTACCGGGAGGAGCGCGGCTGCCACCGCATCGGCCACCTCGGAGGCCATCTCCAGACTCTCACCGTGCAGGGCGTGGGCCCGACGCCCCAGCAGGTCGATCGATCCCAGTACGTAGTCGCCGAAGAAGAGGGGGAGTGCGTACACCGATCTCACGTGCGGCAGTTTCTCCCGCATGGCCGCCCCGAACAGCGGCCACGGTGTGAGTTCGCCCGCAAGGTCGTCCACGGCCACAAGCTCACCCGTGTGCGCGGCACTGATGCAGGGGCCCTCCAGCACCGTGAACTGGATCTCCTCCAGGCACAGCGCGGCATCGTCCGACGCGGCGAGCAGTTGGCGGGAAGGCGTGTCGGTCAACAGCGACACGGTCGCACCATCCACCCCCAGCGCGTCGCGGACGGCCGCACACAGCCGGCGGGGGACCTCTTCGACGGCACCGCCCTTCGCGGCGGACGCGACGAGCCGCGCCGCGAGGCCGTCGTCTGCGGTCACTGCGCAGCCCACCGCACCGGCGGGGGAGCGGTGTGGCCGTGCTCAGGAACACGGTGACGGTACGCACGGCGCCGGAGACGGGAGGTGGCAGGAGGCTGACGTAGTGCCATGCGGGGCGGAATACCCGGTTGGTTCGCGTCCACACGAAAGTCTGGTGCACAGCCTGGAATCGCCGGCTTCGTATCCCGGCACGAGCTACGCACTTGCGGCGGGCCGAGGGACTACCTGGTCTGCGTGGTCGCCGCCGTCGACGCGTCCGCTTCCTGCCCGGCTTCCGAGGCCGGTGCCGTCTCCTCCCGCCGCTGGCAGAGCAGTTGCACACTGCCGAGCACCCGGTCCAGGTCTTGCAGATGCATCGGCATGGCGCCCGGAGCCCGGGGAACACGCATCGGTGTATCACTCATGTGAGTAGGGCGAAAAGGGAGAATCGCGATGCTCATGGCACACCCGGCGGTGCTGAAGGACCTCATCGAGCAGTACGAGACGCTGCAGACCCTGCATGCCGAAAGGGGAACTGAGGAAACGCGTCGCCGGATGGAGGACGTCGCCTACACGCTGTGCGTCTCGACCGGCACCCGCGACATCGACTCGGCATTCCTGGCCGCCCGGCGCCGACTGGCCGGCGCCGTGCCCGCGCAGGATGACGCCCTTCTCGCCACCTGACCCCACCCCCGCGCGACCAAGCTCATGAAGACCGCTATGCCGACCCTCACCAGCCTCGACGACCTGGTCCGCCTCCTTGGTCGCCGCCAGGGCCTGTACGTCCGCTGGTCCTGCGGACCGGAATATGACCTGGTGACCGGCTGCAGCTCAGATGATCTGACCGGCGTCGGAATGCCGGGCCTTTCGGCCAGCCCGCTGGATGTCGAGGACTGGTGGGGGACCCGGTCCGTGCGTGTCTGGGTGGCTCGACGGCTGTATGACTACTGCCACCTGCCCCGCGTCAAGGACCCCGGTACCCGGCCGTGGGTCCTGCACGGTGCCGAGCAGGCCCGCGGATCATCACCGAGCAGCCGGGGACGTGGGGCCCGCTGGACCGCAGCAGGGCATCTTGAAGGCGTTGTTGCGGGCTACAGGAACGTTGCCGCAGCCAGCCCGCAGCCCGAACGAGACCGGCGCCGACGAGCGCCCCGACAAACGTCGGGGCAAGCGCAACGCGCGCCGGACCCTGTGCTGGAACGCCCCCGTCGCCTGGCGGCTGACGTTCTCGCCGCGGATGCCTCGCTGAACGTTTCACAAGGGGCCCATGCGCCACCCGTAACTGACAAGCCTCTCGATGAACACAGGCGAAGCGAGGAGGAGCGATGTCGAACCCGCAACAGCCCGAGCTGCGGCGCAGTGACAAGGGAGCAGGCACTCCGCAGGACAGCCAGTCCCGCAAGGCGGCGCAGCCCGGCCACGAGGGCGGTGGCCGCGCTCATGGCACGGACCGCGGAAACAAGGGCGGAGGAGAAGGCGGCGGTACGCCTCCGGAGCAGCAGCCGGACCACCCGGCCTGAGCCCGCGTCGCAACAGTAACGAGCAAGGAGAAGCTGTGACCGTTCCCGAGGAGAACCGTCCGAAGACGACGTCCACCGACGACGTCATCGAGGCACCTGAGGAGAAGACGACCGCCGAGCAGGCGGACGGTGCCACCGGGCGCACCATGCGGGAGGCGATGGAGGAAGCCGGGCTCTGCCCGGACGACGTACGCGAGAAGAACTGACTCCGTCGGCAGACGGGCCGGTCCCGGCGGATACGCGCACGCCGTCCGGCCGGGGCCGGCTGCCGACAGAGCGGTGATCCGGGGCCGAAGGCTGCGATAAAAGGGCGCCTGCGGCTGTAGGCGAGAAGACCGTGCTGCCTCCCGTGGCTGTGCCGAAGTGACGCGAGGACGAGACTCTCGCCGCATGAACGCAGAGCGGCGGGAGACCCGCGGCTGGCTCCCATCCCTCTCCTGCCTTCCTGTCATACTGCCGCTCCGTCTCACTTGCCCCGGGTGAGTGGCGGCGTGGAGGGCGCGCGCTGCCTCTCGCCCCGGTTCAGGTTGCGCGTTCGACGGCGGGCGTGCCCTGGGACATTAGGGTGAGCGGACGGCTCAATGGGACACCTAGGCGGGTGGTGGCGCAATGCAGTGGCAGAGGTTCGCTGAGCAGATGGCTGTCCTGGCACGGGATCTGCTGGAGAAGAAGTCGGTCCAGGAGACACTGGACGCGATTTCGGTGGCAGCGGTGGATCTGGTCGAGGGCTGCGACGCGGCTGGGATCCTGGCGGTGCGCAAGGGCCGGGCGATCACGCTGTCCTCGTGCGGGGAGATGGTCGAAGCCTCTGACCGTATCCAGGGCGAGCTCGGTGAGGGGCCGTGCTACGACCTCGCCCGCCGGGAAAGCGGTGATCGCACCTACCGGATCACCGATTTGACCCAGCCCCAGCCGGGCTGCCCCGCCTACGCGGACGCGGCCCGCGAGCTCGGCATCGGCAGCATGACCGGCATCCTCCTCTACACCGACAAGGAAGACTTCGGCGCCCTCAACCTCTACGCCCGCCGCCCCGGCACCTTCACCGAAGACATCGAGACCGCCGGCTGGATGCTCGCCTCCCACGCCGCCGTCGCCCTGGCCAGCGCCCGCACCATCGACCAGCTCGAACACGCCATGGAAACCCGCCACGCCATCGGCGAAGCCATGGGCATCCTCATGGAACGCCACCGCATGAGCGAAGACGACGCCTTCAACGTGCTGCGCCGCCTCTCCCAGCACCACAACATCAAACTCCGAGAGGTGGCGCACAAGCTCCGCTCCGAGCATGACCGACCCTGACCAGCATTGACGCTGACCGGGGACAGTCGTGTCCTGCGGATGTCCTGTCCGCTCCGTACGTGTGGACGAAGCCGCGGCCGTACGGCCTACCTCAGAGTGCCGTCGGGCGCTCCGTCGATGTAGTACTGGCCGGGACCGTCGGGGGGAACGGGCCTGATGGAGGGGAATGTCGGCGGTGATCTGTTTTCCTTCACCGGCGTGCTCGACGATCAAACGGCTGCTGAGGGCTGCGACGATCTCCAGACCGTGTCCGCCGACGCGGCGGGGGTCGGCCGACCGGGGCTGGGGCATGGCGGCCTGCCACCCCGGTGCCCGGGCGAAGGCTTCCATAACGCCGAGCGGAGCGGGTAGACGGTGCTCAGCCCGCGCGGCTACCGGCAGTCCCACGGGGACCGGTGACCGCCAGGTGTCTGTGGTCCGGAACGTGTGCCGCGGGCGTCGGCCTGCTCCCATTGCCGGCCCTCGGCCGGTAGCCGGGGGACGGTCACGCCCGGCCCCGGTGACGAGCCGGGCATCGCGCACGAGCAGAGCCCAGCGCCATGCCCGGTTCGCCGCCGAGCGTCCAGACCACCGGTCCCCCTGCCCGTGCGTGGTGGGTGCCGCATCCGGCACCCCCGAACTCCCCGGCGTTCGCCTACGCATGTCCCGAGACGAGCACACCGACCGGGGGCGAGCCGCTGCACCGACACCTCGCCTCGGAGCCAGCGCTGTCGGCCGATCCGTCAAGGGCCGACCACCACACTCCCCCCGGTCAGGCCGACCCAGAACCGCGGCCTCAAGAAACGTCCGCCCCGGCGGACACCATGTGTGCCGTGCCGCAGGCGCGCTCTGCTCGGTGACCGCCTCCTACGCCAGCCGCTGCCGCCGCTACCCGGTTACAGGCGCAGCATGCGCTCCGTGATCTCCCGGTACTGCCGCAGCGCGTGCCGGAACTCCTCCGCCTGCTCCTCGGAGTCCTGATCCCGCCACTCCGCACGCAGGACACGGCGCCGTTCGGCGAGCGCCTTCGCGAGTTCCG
The DNA here is from genome assembly GCF_044142145.1 of Streptomyces sp. BK79. Taxonomy (NCBI): domain Bacteria; kingdom Bacillati; phylum Actinomycetota; class Actinomycetes; order Kitasatosporales; family Streptomycetaceae; genus Streptomyces; species Streptomyces sp. BK79. Next base: position 117,536 of record NZ_JBHVOC010000023.1, on the reverse strand, counting down.
CGGTGGCCTCATCAAAGGCACTCTCGGCCGCCTCCAGCGCCTCACGCGGAGTGTCGGCGAAGTCGAGGAGGGCCTGCCGCAGGCGCTGGGAAACCCTTTCCCGCTCGTCGGCGGGCAGCAGCGGCTCCGGCCCACGGGCCGGGCGTGCGGTCGATCCGACACCCTTGCCCGGAGGCTGCTGGGCTCGTGCCTGGTCATACATCATTCGTGGCCCACATCCCTGTTGCGTCGGCAGGGTGCCACCTGGACCCTCACCCGGAACAAGCCGACCCGCAGGGCCTGACCCGAAACGAGCGGGCCGCTGACACCCCTGGCCCGTCTGGCCAGCCTCCACCCTCCCGCCAGTCAACGCCCGGCGACCTTCCCTGTCAACGAACCCCGGGAACGGAGAGTTGCAGTCCCGTCGAGGCTGCTCGGCTACCGCCTCCTGCAGGCGCGATCATGGTGCGCGAGGTGTCGCCATCAGCTCTCAGGGCACGGTCTGCGCGTAATCCCGTCCGGGGAGGGAGCCAGGTCACACCGGACCGCAGCCGACTCCCCACCCAGCAAGCCCGGTCGATGACACGTCCGCTCAAGAAGACACGCCACCACGGACCGCACCGGACGAAGCGCTACCAGCGACGCGACGAACGGCACGAAGGCGTCAAAGAACGTCAAAGAAGTTGGCTGCACGACCGCTCCCACGCTTCCCGTGAGAACACACGGTGGGCGGGCTGATCCGGGCGGTCGGCTCCGTCGGCGGGTGTGACCTCCCGCCGAGGGGCACCGGTTGCGAGAGGTCTTGTGGCTTCCTCGGCATCAGGGCTGTACCGGTGACGTGGACTGTCATGCGGGCCGGAGGAGCGCTGCCGCTTGCTCGCGTGCGTCGGCCAGCCAGGTAGCGCGTTCGTCGGGGAGCGAGCCGGTGACGGCGCGGAAGACGACCCTGCGTACGTCGGAGACTCCCACGTACGGCAGCACGCATGCGTTCGGGTGCACGAACACCGTGGCGTCCAAAACAGACGACGTCGGCCCCGTCGGATGGGAGCCAGACACTGGAGCGCCGCAAGGCGCCTACTCACCGTTATCCGTATCCCCTTCGCCGACGAGGCCGGTGCGGTGACCTCGAACAGCCGACCAGGATCGGCAGGTGCAAGGGCCCAACCTCAGGTGCCGCTCGGCTGGATCATTCTCCGGCCCGCGGTGCTTCCGCCGTCCACGGTGACCGACGCACCCGTCATGTAGGGGAAGTCGTCGGACGCGAACCCGAGCACTGCGCGCGATCTCCTCGGCGTCGGCCATCCGATCGAGTCCATCGATGTTGAGCGGCCCCCATGCCTGCTTGTACTTGGGCCATTCCGCATCCGCAATTCCCGGTGGGCGGACGAAGGGGGGTGCCGGTGGTGCCGGGCAGCAGGGCGTTGATCCTGATTCCCGTGGGTCCGAGTACGAGACGCTCTCCCCCGTGGCAAGGGGCCAGGCAGAACGAGGCACAGCTGGACCGGGCCACAACACGCACTCAGCAACGTGGTCACCCCTCACTGCCCGTCAGGGGTCGGAATCAGGGGTGCTTCAGGGGCGGCCCGGTGGTCTGCCCGGGTCGCTCGACCTGAGAATACAGACCATGATCACATCAGAACGCCGCGCCTTCAGCCACTTACTCGCCCCGACGGTCTGGACCGCCGTCGCTCTGGCCGTGGGCGCAGCCTTGTGGTCCCCCTCGGACACGGATCCCGGCCTCAATCCGTTCTCCCTGACCGTCAGCGACTTCGCTGCCCTCGACCGCGGAGGTCCGATCGAAACCACCATGGCCCTGCTGGGTGCGGTTTCGTTGGTACTCCTGGCGGTGGCGAGGGGGCGATGCGTGCCCGTGCGCGGTCTTCCCTCAGCCCTGCTGACCGTCTGGGGCCTGGGACTCGTGGTCGCGGCTGTGGTGCCGACCGACCCGCTGACCACACAGCTGAGCGGGTCCGCGTACGTGCACCGCTATGCCTCCATCGCGGCGTTCGCCGCACTCCCGGCCGCCGGGCTCCTTCTCGCGCGGCGGCTTTCCGCCGAACCGCATGCGGTGCGAACAGTTCGATGGCTGCGCGTCCTTTCGTGCATCGCCCTGATCGGGGCCTCGCTGATGGCCTACTCGGCGGGCCCCGGTGGCCGGGAGCTGATCGGCTTGGTCGAACGCCTGCTGCTCGCCAGTGAGGTGACCATGCTCGGCGTACTCGGCCGGTTCGTACAAGAGTCGGCCGGCCCGGCAAGCAGCATGCTGTCATCGGCGATGCATTCCCCGCGCAGGGTCACCGCCAGCGCGACGTCCAGCAGGATCTTCCCCGGATCGTGGACGGCCCCGCGGCTTCCGCCACGGCGTCAGGGATGCGACTGTCGCGGTGACCGAACCGGCCGTGCGGACGGCGACGACCAGCAGCACGCTCCCGGCCTGCGAGACTGATGCCCTTGCAGCAGCCGGCTCCTCCTGGGCGCCTGGCCTGGCTATGCCCACGGCGCCCGCCCTCCTCGGTGAACCGTCACGCGGACGCCGCGTTCTTCTCGCGCTCACCGGCGGGGCGGTGCACGGCCCCGCACCACGCGAAGTACCCACGCGGCAGAGAGCGGCGTTCGAAGCCTGAGCCCGTCGGCCCAGGAGCTTGGACAGTCCCCCTTCAGCCCTTCGACAGCCTCACGCGCACGTCAGGCGGGTCATACGGGAGGGGGTGTGCGTAGCGTGATCATGGCGACGCCGTTGTCGTTGTCGCTGGGGCGGACCTGGTCCAGCAGCAAGTCGCAGAAAGAGTCGAGGGGGCGATGGGCGAGGGAGGCCGCGTGCCGGCGCAACCGGTCAAGCAGCGTGATCGATGGAGTGGTGCGGGGATTCGACCAGTCGGTCGGTGCAGAGCAGGAGCGTGGCCCGTGGCGGCGGCACGGTGGTAGCGGGTCTGACCGTCGTGGGTGATGAGCAGGGTGGCGGGTGGCCGGCGTTCGTCCAGCGTAGGCGCCACAGTGTGTCGTCGCCGAGTGTGCGTCTGCCCTGTGTCGCCCGGCTGCTCACCCGGATGCGGTGATCGGCGGGCTCGCGTCCGGTGGGAGGGGTAGGCGTACGGGCAGCAGACGTGTCCGTGTCAGGAAGGTAGACCCATGAGCACACCGTCCTACCCGTCCGCGGCCTCTGAAGCGCGGCCCGACCCGCGTAGGTCGATGGTGGTGTGCGGGGTGATCGGGGTCGCGGTGATGGCCGCGGTCGACGAGATCGTCTTCCACCAGATCCTGAGCTGGCACCACTTCTACGACCGTTCCACCCTCAGCGTGGGGCTGCTGTCGGACGGGCTGCTGCATACCGCCGAGCTGCTGGCCCTGGTCGCCGGATTCGTCCTCTTCGCCGATCTGCGCCGCCGCCGTACCCTGGCCCCGCCCTACGGCTGGGCCGGGTTCTTCCTGGGCCTGGGGGTCTTTCAGCTGTTCGACGGCATCGTGGACCACAAGCTGCTGCGCCTGCACCAGATCCGCTACGGCGTAAACGTCACCCCCTATGACTGGGCGTGGAATCTCGTTGGCCTGGTGCTGCTGCTGATCGGCGCAGGTCTGGTTGTCCGTGCGGCCCGCCGCAGCCGAGCCTCGGCGGCGTCGTGATCTACGCGCACGTCCACTCCGGCCCGGACACGGGTGCTGGCCTGGCCGGGCTGGTCACCGCGGCGGCCGCGCTGCTGGCAGCCGTCGTCTATGGGGCGGCCGCATCCCGCCTGCGGCGCCGCGGGGATACCTGGCCGCGGTGGCGCGACGCGTCGTTCACCGCCGGAAGCGCGGGGCTGGCCTGGGCGGCGGCGGGCTCAATGCCGGGCGGTGCGTTCACCGCTCACATGGCCCAGCACCTGGTCGTGGGTATGGCAGCGCCGCTGTTGTTCGTCCTCGCCCGCCCCCTGACCCTGACCCTGCGCGCGCTGGCCCCCGGAGGCGCGCGCCGGGGGCTCCTGGCACTGGCCCACTCCCGCCCGGTGGGCTGGCTCACCTTCCCCCCTTTGGGGGCCCTGCTCGACGTCGGAGGGCTGTGGCTGCTGTACCGGAGTGGCCTGTTCGCCGCCATGCATCACCATCCGTGGCTGCACGCGATGGTGCACCTGCACGTTCTGGCCGCCGGGCTGCTGTTCACCTTCGCCGTCTGCCAGCTCGATGCGGTACGCCGCCGCTGGAGCCTGACCGTGCGCGGGATGACCCTGCTGGCGGCCGGGGCCGCGCACGCCGTGCTCGCCAAGTCCCTGTACGCCGCCGCACCGCCCGGCACCACCTTCGCGGCCGCCGACCTGCACACCGGCGCCCAGCTCATGTACTACGGCGGCGATCTCGTCGAAGCGGGGATCGCCGTTGTGCTGGCCATCTCCTGGTACCGGGTCACCGGCCGAGCCTTGGCCGTGCGCGGCCGGGTGCAGGCCCGGCGGTCGTGGGCGCCCGGGACGCCGGCCGGACGCTGACGGGGACCCCGGGGCGGTCGGCACCGTACGTCGCCGCGATGGATCGGTGGAGTTCCCCGCCGGGCAGGCGAGGACAGTTCGCGTGATCCTGGCACTACGGGCTGAGGAACAGCGCTGGTCGAGATGAAGCACCGGCTCATGCCCCGTGCCGAGCCCCGTGGGCACGCGGGGAGAGGGCGAGAAGAACGAGCTGTGTTGAACGCACGGAAGCGGGTCCTGCCGCCCAATCAGCATGCGGGCGGCAGGACCCGCTTCCGTGCGTTTGGGGAGAGCTGGGCTTCAGGTCGGCAGTTCTCGTAGGGGGCGTCGTCATATGGGAGCCGCCGTGGCTGCCTCCGCCCACCAGTCGCATCGTCGACGTCGACGACCGCTCCAGCCCTTCGCGGCCGTGAACTTGGAGCGCTCGGTTACTGAGGAACGGCTGCAACAAGAGGTGCAGAAGCACCGGCGGTGTTTTCCGCGGAGAACGAACTGGTCGCCTCGCGCGGCTCCGGGGCGGGCTCCCCTCCACCGAGGCAGTGTTGTCATCCGCGGAAAGCAAACCAGGGACGGCCCGCCTGCGTCCGGTGTCACGGCGATGTCCCGCTGCTGTCCCTCGGGCTGGCGCTGCTTGTTACCCGCAGCTCAGCCAGTTCGCCCCAAGCCTTACCCAACATGTGCTTGGCCAGGCTGGCTGCGTCGATGTCGAAGAGGGGGGTGCCCCAGCTGCTGAGCGATGGACTCCCCGGGGTCCTGCTTCAGATTCCGTTCGGCCGCGTAGTGAGCCGGGGGTGGGGCAGGCGCCGCTTGGGCGGCCATTCAGGATCGGTCCCGGCGACTGGTTCAGAAGGGGCACGGTACCGGCCGGCTGGGCGTGGGGCGTGGCGCATCCCCGTCGGTCAGCGAAGCATGGGCACTGTCCTGCCGACTCGGTGGATGTGATATCGGCGACTTTGGGGTACTCCACCGCTCGGCCCTGTCAACGAGGAGAGTGCCCGATGACGTTCAATCCGTTGGAGCAGCGGGGTATCCCGCTGGACCGCCAGCTGCGCAGCTGGCGCGAGCTGAACGTGGATCCGATCGACCCGGACCACTGCGACCCGTACACCCGGTGCCGGATCATCACGATGAACGGGATCGAGGTGGAGGCGATCCTGTTCAGCCACCAGCTCGCCCGGAACACGGTCGACCCGGAGGTCAAGCGACAGCTGGCGCGGGTCCGCTACATCGAGGCGCAGCAGCAGAAGGTCGTGAACTGGCTGCTGCCGGGTGTCTCCTCGGTGCTGGAGACGACGATCGCCTACGAGCAGGTCGCAGTGGACCTGACGGCGTGGGTGGCACGGATGGAGCCGGACCCGTACCTGAAGCAGGCGTACCAGTTCGGTGTGCTGGAGGACTTCGACCACCTGTACCGGTACGCGAACCTGTACGAGATGATCGAGCACCGCAAGGCGGAGTCGATCGTCGACAACCTGACCGAGGTCATGCCCGGCCGGCCCACCCGGTTCCACCACCGCAATCCGGTGGACAACGTCCGCGACCCGTACGCCAAGGACGAGACGAACCCGCTGTCGAAGCTGCACGCGTTGACGATCATGTCGGCGGAGCAGCAGACCATGAACTTCTACATGAACACCGGCCCCACCTACATGGAGCCGATCGCCCGCCAGCTCTACCAGGAGATCGGGCTGATCGAGGAGGAGCACGTCACGCACTACGAGTCCCTGGTGGACCCGGGTGAGACGTGGTGGGAGCAGCTGGTCAACCACGAGTACAACGAGTGCTACCTGTACCACTCCTTCATGGAGCAGGAGAGCGACCCCAAGGTGAAGGCGATCTGGGAGCTGCACCTGAACATGGAGCTGGAACACCTGCACGCGGCCTGCGACCTGATGCGCCGGCACGACGGCCGCGACCCCGCCTCCGTGCTCGCCCCGGAGTTGCCCAACGTGCTCACCTTCGAGCCGAACAAGGGGTACTTGCGCGAGCTGCTCGACACCCAGATGGACCTCACGACCCTGGGCGCCGGCTATGTGCGTGAGGCGCACGAGCGGTTCGAGCAGATGCAGGAGCAGATCCACGGCGGCGAGGCTCCGCCGAGCGACCGGGTGATGACCGAGCACCAGGAGATGTTCGGCCGCGAGTACCGCGTCCAGACCGAGGGCGAGCATCCCGACCCCTCCCAGCGCGAGAAGTAGGGAGGCCGCGATGTCCGAGCTGAAGACCCCGCATGCCGGGGACGACATGGCCAAGGACGACGACGTCGTCTCCCTGCTGATGCGCCAGCACGGCGACATCCGCAACCTCTTCGACGAGGTCGAGGCCGCCAAGGGCGAGGAACGCCGCGACGCCTTCCACCGCCTGGTGCGCCTGCTGGCCGTGCACGAGACGGCCGAGGAGGAGGTCGTGCACCCCTTCGCCCGCAAGGGCTTCCCCGGTGGCGAGCAGGTCGTGAAGGACCGTCTTGCCGAGGAGAAGGCCGCCAAGGAGACCCTGTCCGCGCTGGACGAGCTGGACACCGACGACCCGAAGTTCATGCCTCAGCTGCTGAAGCTGCGCAGGGACGTCCAGGAACACGCGCGGGCCGAGGAACGCTACGAGTTCACCCACATCCGGCGCAGCACCGACGTCACCAACCTGGCCGCGATGGCCAAGGCGATCAAGGCCGCCGAGGCGATGGCACCGACCCGGCCCCACCCGGGTGTCGAGTCCGGGGCGAAGAACATGGCGCTGGGGCCGGTCGCCGCGCTGATGGACCGCACCAAGGACGCCGTACGCAAAGCTATGGGAAAGGGCTGACTCCGCGTCCTCCTGGCCGGCCGGGGCACCCGTCCGGTCGACCGGGAGGCGGAGCCGACGTCCTGGCCCGGCCGCCGTTTGTCCCATGCCCTCCGGGGGACCCTCCGCCCATGAGCAAAAAGCCAGGTCGTCGCCGTATGGGCCAGAACCGGATGCTGTGGCTGCTCGACGCCCTGGAGCGTGATCCCAGGGCGGACGCGGCGATCGACAAGCTCACCAAGGGCGTGCGGGCGCTTCCGCTGGGCCGGGCCCGAGACGCATTGCACGGCAGGTGGCTCGGCCATCCCGTGCACCCCCTGATGGTCCAGGTGCCGGTCGGCAGCTGGATGTCCGCCGCCGTGCTCGACCTGTGGCCCGGCCGCACCCGGGAGGCCGGCCTCCTGGTGGGGGTCGGGCTGGCGGCGGCCGTCCCGGCCGCGTTGGCGGGCGCGGTCGACTGGGCCGAGCTGCACCGGCAGCAGACCCGGGTGGGGCTGGTGCACGCCGTGGCCAACACGGCGGCCGTGGGACTGTACGGCGCCTCGCTCCTGTGCCGCCTCACCGGACGGGCCGCAGCGGGCCGCGCCTACGGCTTCCTCGGGCTGACGGCGGTCGGCCTGGGCGGCATGCTGGGCGGCCACCTCGCCTACCGGCAGGCTTCCGGAGCCAACCACGCCGAAGAGGTACCGCACGTCGTCAGCGAAGGCTGGCACCGGGTCGGCACGGTGGACGAGTTCCCCGCCGGCCGGCCCGTGCGGCGTGCCGTGGACGACGTGCCGGTCCTGGTGGTGCGCGAGATGGGCGGCACCTTCCACGCACTGGCCGACCGGTGCAGTCATCTGGCGGGCCCGCTGTCCGAGGGCACGGTCGCCGACGGGTGTGTCGAGTGCCCCTGGCACGGCAGCGTCTTCCGGCTCTCGGACGGCTGGAACGTCCGAGGCCCCGCCACCGCGCCCCAGCCCGCCTTCGACACCCGCGTCATCGAAGGACACGTGGAGATCAGGCTGCGCCGTGGGGACGGGACGCAAAACCCGGCACCGGGCGGGGAGGACGGGGCATCGGTGCGGGCAGGGGAGGAAGAGGATCATGAGCGTGGCATCTGACGGCCGTGTCGTGGAACGGCTGAGGCGACGGCTGCGCCGCACCGAGCGCACCTATTCGGCGGGAGAGGACCGCCCGCTGCGCGGCTACGCGGCGGCCATGACGGCTTTCGGTGTCTACACGGCGGCGTGGGCGGCGGTGGTCAGGATGCGCGGTCGGCCGCTGCCGGACCGGCCCGAGCCCTGGGATGTGGCACTGACGGCGGTGGCGACGTTCCGGCTGAGCCGGCTGCTGAGCAAGGCGTCGGTGACGAGTCCGCTGAGGGCTCCCTTCACCACGTTCCAGGGCCCTGAGGGACCGGCCGAGCTGCACGAGGAGGCGCGGTCCGAGGGGGCCAAGGACACGGTAGGCGAGCTGGTGACGTGCCCGTTCTGCATGAGCGTCTGGGTGGCCTCGACCCTCACCGCCGGACAGCTGCTCTGGCCACGCGCCACCCGCACCGCCATGGGGGCGCTCACCGCGCTGGCCGGCGCGGACGCCCTGCACCTGACGTACAGCGCGCTGGTGGCCAAGACGACCCGCGACTGACCACGCCACACCGCGCCCGCCCGACCGCCTCGCGGCCGCGCGGGCACGTCTAGCGGTCACCGCCCCCGGGGCAGAGGTCCCACGTCGGATCGGCGGCCGGGGCGCATCGCCGCGTGCCGCTGCCCGGGACCGGGGCCCGACCGGGCGGCCAGGGCGTCGGCGACCGCGCCGGTGACGAAGGCGTACACCGTCTTGTGCAGCAGGTCGACGGCGAGTTCTCGGCGGGGCCAGGTCTGGGGCGGGGCGCCGACGCCGGTGGCGTTCTCCAGGATCTGGTCGGAGGTGACCCGGACGACGGCGAACTTCCCCGACGACCAGGGCCCGCGCAGCCCCGCGTGCGCCATCACCGACCGCAGAACCCCGAGGAGGGCGCCCTGCCCCACGTGCATGGCCAGGTTCACCGGCACCGGCTGACGCCCGGAGTACTCCCGCATACCGGTCAGGCGTTCCAGTGTGCGGGCGGGGACGTGGGAGTCGGGCCGGCCGGTCAGCCGTTGCTCCGCCTTCTCGCCCAGCGTCATCACCAGCACCCCGCTCGTACCGGCCAGCAGACCCTGCCACAGTGCGCGCTTCATCATGCCGCCGCGAGTACCCGCCTCCCCCGGCTCACAGGCCCGGTTCTCGCCCGCCCCTGACCGCCACCGTTTTACTCCGGCGGTCACGGAAACCCGGCGCCGGACGGTGGGCCGCCCGGTGGCCACCGAAGCGGAGGGCTTTTTCATGAAGAAGCTGGTGTGGTCGGTCCCGGTCGCGGTCGCCGGGGCGGTGGCCGTGCGACGGTCCCGGCTGGCGCGCGGGATCTGGGAGCAGGCCGGCAGCCGGGCCCAGGAGCAGGTGGGCGACCGTTGGCTCACAGTGACGGCCAACCGGCCGCCCACGGACGTGGGGTCGGAGGGGAAGCTGCCGCCGCCCCTGGACGAGCTGGCGGAACGGATCGACGTGCGGATCCGCCCGGCGCCGGGCGACCGCGGCACGGAGGTGGCCGCGCGTTTCAAGGAGTCCGTGCCCGTCGCGTCCACGTCCGCGCCCGCGCGGCTGGCCGGGCAGGACCCACGGCAGGAGCTGCGGCGCGCGTTGCGGGACGCGAAGTCCCTGCTGGAGGCGGGCGAGGTGCTGCGGCCCGACGCGCCGCCCACCACCCGCCCCACGCCGGGCGGCAGGCTGGTCGAGGTGTTCACCCGTCGCTCCGGTGGGGAGGGAGTGCTGTGAAGGCGCTGTGCTGGGAGGGCGTGAACAAGCTGTCCGTCGAGCAGGTCCCCGATCCGGAGCTGCGCAACGACCGGGACGTCATCGTGCGGCTGATCGCGGGCACTACCTGCGGCTCCGACCTGCACCTCATCGGCGGCTACATCCCGGCGATGCGCGCCGGTGACGTGATCGGCCACGAGTTCGTCGGCGAGGTCGTCGAGACCGGCTCCGCCGTGCGCAGGCACAAGGTCGGTGACCGGGTCGTCGTCTGCTCCTTCGTCGGCTGCGGACGTTGCTGGTACTGCGCCAACGACCTGTGGTCCCTGTGCGACAACACCAACACCAACCCTGGCATCGGCCAGGCCCTCTTCGGCTACGAGACCGCCGGCATCTTCGGCTACTCGCACGCCATGGGCGGCCTGCGCGGCAGCCACGCCGAGTACGTCCGAGTCCCCTTCGCCGACTACGGCGCCTTCAAGGTCCCCGAGGGCATCGACGACACCAGCGCCCTGTTCGTCTCCGACTCCGTGCCCACCGGATGGATGGGCGCCGACCTGGCCGGGGTGAAGCCCGGTGACGTGGTCGCCGTCTGGGGTTGTGGCGCGGTGGGGCAGATGGCCGCCCGGGCGGCGGTCCTCAAGGGTGCCGAGCGGGTGATCTCCATCGACCGCATCCCCGAGCGGCTGGCCATGACCGAGCGATACGCCGACGCGGAGACCATCGATTACACCAGCACGGACGTCGCCGCCGAACTGCGCGAACGCACCGGCGGACGCGGCCCCGACGTGTGCATCGAGGCCGTGGGCATGGAGGCCCACAGCGACGGCCCCGCGCACCTGTACGACCAGGCCAAGCAGCAGCTCCGCCTCCAGACCGACCGGCCCACCGCCGTACGCCAGGCCATCCACGCCTGTCGCAAGGCCGGCACCGTCTTCATCCTGGGCGTCTTCGCGGGCGCCGTCGACAAGTTCCCGCTCGGCGCAGTGATCAACAAAGGGCTCACCGTGCGCGGCGCCCAGATGCACGGGCAGCGCTACATCCCCATGCTGCTCGAGCGGATGGCCGCCGGCGAGATCGAGACGGCCCATCTGGCGACCCATACCCTCTCGCTCGACCAGGCGCCCACCGCGTACGACATGTTCAAGCAGAAGACCGACGGCTGCGTCCGCGCCGTCATCCGCCCCGAGCTCCGTGGGGCGGCGTGATAGCCGGCCACATCGCCCACCGGGTCGCCGACCGGGTGGCCCGGTGGCGCTCGGCACCGGCCCTGCACCCCTACGGCGTGCTGTGCACGGGAACTCTGACCGTAACCGGCCGTGCCGACGCCTCCTGGGGCGTGCCCTGGCTGGACAGACCGGGCTCCTATGCGGCGACGGTGCGCTGGTCCCGGGCGCTCGGGCTGCCCCGGCCGCTACCGGACGGCCTGGGCCTGGCCGTGCGGGTCGAGGACACCGACGGCCTCGGTAACGCGCTCGACCTGCTGTTCACGTCCAGCCGCCGCGGCCGGCTCGGCCGCCACTTGCCGCTGGCGCGCCCGAACGCTCTGAAGGGGCCGTACTCCACCCTGCTGTCCTACCGCGTGGGCGAGCGCGATCGGGTGCTGGCGGCCTTCCCGGTCGGCCCTACGGGCGATGCCCTGCCGACGCTGTGGCAGGAGCTCGTCCGCCGACCGGTCCGTTTCGATCTGCGGGCGGCCGCCCCTGACGAGCCGTGGACCACCTTCGCATCACTGTCTCTGGGTGCTGTGCACGCCGCCCCGGCCACCAGCACCGTGTCTTACGACCCCTACGCCCGCAGCCTCCCTGGCCTGCGGCCCACCGGGCGACTGCGCCGCCTGCGCGACGCTGCCTACGCCGGCTCCCGTCGGGGACGGACCCCCGTCTAGCGTCGGCCAGGATCGCCTTCGCGTTCGCCGGTGCAGGCGATGATGACCCGGGCTTTGCCCTTGCGTGCGGGGTGAGCCATGGGCACAGCTGCCGGCAACGGGGCCGGGCTCAGTGGGACAGCAGGTGGGATCCGGTGCTCAGGATGCCGGCACAGATCAGCAGGAGTGAGGCACCGACGGCGAGGCGTTTCAGGAGCAGACGGCGCAAGGCGGTATACCGGGCTTCATACTCGTCCCGCAGCTGATCGGCCCGCGAGCCAACGGCCTGCAGTGCCCGGCGGGTCAGGTGCAGGCGCTGCTCGCAGTAACGGCTCGTGAGATCCCCGGCCTGGGAGCTGGTCAGCCACGGCAAGCGGGCGCAGAGAGCTGCGGCTTCGCGGAGGGCCTGCTCGCGCTCGGCCTGTATGAGGAGGCAGCCCTCGACTTGACTGGCGAGCGTGCCCGCCTCAATGTGGCGCGGTGCTTTGCGGGCGGTTCCGGCGTCACGATCGGTCGCCCTTGTGGCCACTGGGACCCAGGGCGTCGCGCTGTCCGGTGTTCTCTGCCTGGTCGAGCACGGCGACGTCGGGGTGGTGCAGGTCGAAGGCGGGGGATTCGGAGCGGACCCTGGGCAGCGTGACGAAGTTGTGCCGGGGCGGCGGGCAGGACGTCGCCCACTCCAGGGAGCGCCCGTACCCCCAGGGGTCGTCGACCTCGATCTTCTTGCCCCCCCCTGGGCGGTCTTCCAGACGTTGTACAGGAACGGCAGCGTGGACAGCCCGAGCAGGAACGCGCCGATGGAGGAGACGGTGTTCAGGGCGGTGAACCCGTCGGCGGCCAGGTAGTCGGCGTAGCGGCGGGACATGCCTTGCGCGCCGAGCCAGTGCTGGACCAGGAACGTGGTGTGGAAGCCCACGAACAGGGTCCAGAAGTGGACCTTCTCCAGCCGGGTGTCGAGCATGGTGCCGGTCATCTTCGGCCACCAGAAACTGAAGCCGGCGAACATCGCGAAGACGATTGTGCCGAAGAGCACGTAGTGGAAGTGGGCCACCACGAAGTAGCTGTCGGTGACGTGGAAGTCGATCGGAGGCGGGTCGGCTCGGGCAACCGCGCTGCGGACTGAGCGGTGCAGGCACGGGGTCCGAGTAACACGCCGCGGACGTGCTGGTAACAGTGGCATACCCGCCGGAACCGCCGGATGGCGTAGGCGTTGACCGCCTGGATCGGATGCCACCTCCGCGCGGTAGATGGCATCCGACTGGCTGGGCGCCGGAACCAGCTACGCGCTCTGGGTTAGCAGACCGGTGTCGATGACCTCAGCGATAAGGGTGGCGCCGCGGCTGTTCTGGTGGATGTGGTCGGTCGTGAGCACGAGACCTCGCCGCCGCGAGATCGTGTCGAGGCTGCGGCGCAGCACCGCGTGCTCGACGAGAACGCCGACGACCGCTGCGGGCGTCACCTCCCGGTAGGGAATCGGCGGCGGGTCCGCTTGGCGCATTTCCTCGATCTGGCGTTCGTGGAGCGGAAGATAGGCCACCTCGTTGGTGGCGGCGACCTCGGCGATCATCCGGCTGTACGCCTGCGATGCCTGTGCCGCCGGCCCGTCGAGTTGTTGGCCGAGTACCGGTAGCGACAGCAGACCGATCGTCGCGTCGGTCTCCGCTCGCAGCCGTGCGACGACGGCTCCCAGGCACTGTTGGAACCAGCCTGCCGACGGGCGATCGGGGAGCTGTTTGCGCTTCATGGCCTGCTCGACGGGGTAGCCGGCAAGGCTCGCTCGGGCGTCGTTGGTCCCGATCAACACGGTGATCACATCGGGTGGGTTCGTGACGACGGCATCGAGGCGCTGCGAGAGGTTGTAGGCGAAGTCGCCGTTGGCGCCGAAACGGGCAAGCCGCACGTCACCGGGAGGGTGGCGTCGTCCGAGAAGATCCAGGTAGTCGACGCTGAACTGCGCGCGGGTGAGGCTGTCGCCGAGGCACGCGATGCGTGTCGTCACGGCGCTTCCTCCGGGCTGGGCATGCCGGCGCGTTCGGCCGGGCGGGTGTCGGTCCGAGGGCGGTGGTCGGTGCCGAGGGTCGGGGTGATGGCCAGGATGGACGTCGGCCCCTCCATGTCGACCACGTGCCATACCCCGGCCGGGTTGATGGTGGCCTCGCCCGGTCCGAGCAGAACGCGGTCGGGCACCCCGTCCACGTCGCGAGTGACCGTCACGGACCCGCTGAGGCAAACGACCAGTTCGTCGCCTGCGGGGTGGCTCTCCCAATGGTCGCCGAGCCCGTCGCCGTCGAAGATCATCACCATCCGGCCCTCGGCGCCATCTGCCGCGACCGCGGCGCTGTAGGCATGGAGCACCTCCGGGTCCCAGGTGAAGCCCTCGACGGGTTTCGCTCTCGATCCCAGTCCGAGGTGCACGGGGGTGGTCCGCAGGTCCATGGCATCGCGTTCGTGGTTGACGAGTCTCATGCCGACGATCGTCCACGACAGCGATCGGGCAGTCTTGAAGAAAAGGGAAGAGAAGCCAACGCGACGGGCGGACGGTCGGCGGCTACCCGGCTCCGAGGAGGACTTCGCCGCGACGCCAGGCCGTCGGCGATCGGCCGGTGAACTCGCGCCAGTCCCGAACGAGATGGGCCTGGTCGGCGTAGCCGGAGACGGTTGCCACGTCGCCCCACGGGAGCGGGTCCTGCGCTGCCGCCAGTTGGTGCGCGTGCTCGAAGCGCAGGACTCGGGCGAAGGTCTTCGGCGACAGGCCCACCTCACCGCGGAACCGCTCGGTGAGGTACCGACGGCTCCAGCCGAGTTCCGCGGCGACCGTACCAACCTGGACGCAACCCCGCGCGGCGACGAGGCGGCGCCACGCCTCGGCCACCTCGGGGCGCACCCAGCGCACATGGTCGCCGCAGGCGCCACGGTCGACGGCTCGGAGGAGCAATTCGTCCAGCGCGGTGAACCGCGCCGCCCATGTCGTCGCCGATCGGAGCCGGTCGACCAGTTCGACGGCAAGCGCTCCGAGAAGCTCGTCAAGTGGGACCAGTCGGTGGGCGAGCTCGGCGGCGGGCATGCCGTAGACGGCCCGGGCCCCGAGTGGTGTCAGTGATACCAGAACGCCTTGCTGGCGCCCGTCGTGGTGAATCGCGACGGACCGGCACATCAGACCGCCTGCCACGCTGCCGAATCGGGTGACCGGTGACCCGTCCTCAACGCCCGCCGCCACCTCCAACGGATCTGACAGACTGATCACCGCAGTGAGCGCGCGGCTCGGCGGGCCGCAGTGCACCCCCGTCGGGAGCCCGCGGAGGTCGAAGCCGACATACGAGTCGACGTACTCCCGCAAGACGGGTGCCGGACGTGCACCGATCCCGGTGCGCGTGTGGTCCTCCATTTCGCCAGTGTACGAGCCGCCCACCCCAGGAAGATCACAGTCCGAGGACTGATCACCACCGTTCGCGGCTGGTGACGCGGTTCCTACCGGCAAGCGCCGGGAGCCGCCGCGTTGATCGCGGGCGGCAACGGCGAATACCGCGCGACCTACCGGCGCGGCGCGACATCGACGCCGGCCACCCCGTCCCCGACACGAGCACCGTCGGCGCCAGGCGGGCGGACGCTGAGCCTCGCCATCGGCGCCTGACCTCGCAACACACCACAAGTTCGCCGCCATCGCTGCACCGACCAGGCGCTGACCTGCAGGCCCTTGGCGATGGTCGCGCTGTTCTCGCACAGGACACCCCGTTCCGTAGCCCGCAGCCCGCAGCCATGACCTCTCGCGGAACCCTTGCGGACAGCGCATGCCCTGGAGGAATGGCAGAGGACACGCAGCCGCCAGCTCGCACGGCACCACGAGTTGAGGCTCAACAGCCCCGCACGAGCTCATCAGCCGTCGAGGAGGAAGTCCACCGCCATCACCACGTGGAGGACGATCAGGGCGCTGCAGCAGAAGACCAGGACGGCGCCCGCGTAGGCGTTCACCAAGTGCCTGAGGGGCGACGCCGGAACCAGCACGTCCGCCGGGTCCTCCGGGGGGTGGGCCACGGTGATCGCCGGGCCGTCCTCGCCGTGCAGGAAGCCGCGATACGTCCCTGTCGCGTCCGGATAGACGTAACCCCCGCGGGTCATCGTGGCCCGGGTGGCGGTCACCAGGACACCGTGCCGGTACAGCCAGCGTTCCCGCCGGGAGCGGATCACCCCGTACAGGCCGAGCCACAGGCCCAGCCAGGCGAAGCCGCCGACCGGAATCGTGAGGAGCACCAGGTCCCACCTGCCCAGCGAGCCGGCCACCACGCAGAGGACGACGAGCGCCAGCAGGTGCCACAGGGTGCCCCGCAGGATCCGGCGGTGGAACCTCGTCCGCCAGGTGGGGGCTAGCGAGCGGACCACGGCGAACGGGGTTCCGTCGACGTCGTCGCTGTCCGTCCGGTTCGCCAGGATCGCGTTGACCCCGTCGGCGAAGGCGGTGGCCGCCGCCTCGTCCACGTCGTCGATGCGGTGGACGCGCGGCGTCGTCCCGGCCTTCGACCGCAGTTCGATCAGGACCGAGCGGCCCTCGGCGCGTATCCGGCCCAGCCCGTCGGGGGTGAAGGTGACCTGCTCGCGCGGGAGGTCGAGGATCAGTCCTATGTCCTCGACGGACAGGACGGCCCCGTCCCGGCCTCGGAGCACCGGGAGGGAGGAGATAGAGGTCGACATGGTCATGATCGTAGAGCGAGGTGCCGTCCCGGTCAGCCCCTCCGATCCCCGCTCGTCCGGCCCTTCGGGGGAGGAGAGCGGTGACGACCTCCGCGATGGCGAGCACTCCGCTCCCGCTGTTTGACCGCTTGCCGGTCGAGAGCAAGTCCTAGCTGTACAACCAGCTGCCGTAAGGCGCGGCGCCCACGAGTCGGTACAGACCGAGAGCGGCAGCTTCTCAACTTCGGAAAGCTGAATTACGTGGACCAGTGGCCGGCCGGCACTGCGCACGGTCACGACGCGGCCGGCGTCGTGGTGCGCGCCGCGTCCGACGGCTCGGGGCCGCCCGAAGGTACGTGTGTCGCAGTGGGAATGGCACCCCACGCATGGGCGGAGCGGGTGGCTGTCAGCCCCGCCTCGCTCGGAACGGTCCCGGAGGGCGTGGACCTGGCCGACGCCGCCGCGCTGGGGATAGCCGGAGTCACCTCATTCCGGGTGCTGCGCAAGCGTTCCCTGCTGGCGCGCGACGTTCTGATCACCGGGGCCAGCGGGGGCGTAGGGGACTTCGCCGTTCAGCTGGCGGCGCTGGCGGGCGCCCGGGTGACGGCACTCGTAGGTTCGCCGGGGCGGGCCGTCGGACTCCGTGAACTCGGCGCCGACAAGGTCCTGACCGACCTGTCCGAGACCGGGGACCGGTTCGATCTCGTCCTGGACACGGTCGGCGGACCACTGGTGGCCCAGGCCTGGAGTTCCCTCGCTGAGGGCGGCACCATTCACCTGGTCGGTTACTCCTCGGGGCAGGAAACCACGTTCCCGCCAGGGGCCTTGTTCGGCTTCGGTGAACCCCGCAGCATCGCCACCTACGGCGATATGACGCCGACCAGCGGGGAGCTGACGGACCTGCTGGACCTCATGGCCAGTCTCGAGCGCCGCAGCCAGCCCCGGGGGCTCTGGTCGGGGGCCGGAGTCAGTCTGCGGTCTTCGTGAAGTCCAGGTCGGCGTGGCGGACGGCGTGGGAGGCGGTGGAGACTGTGGCGCCGAGCATGCTGATGCAGCCGAAGAGGAGGAAGGTGGGGCCGGCGCCCCACCCCTCCACCAGGAGGCCGAAGAGCGGGAACATCACCGGGGTGATGCCGACTGCGCTGAGCGCCTGGACGGAGGCGACCCGGCCCTGGAAGGCGAGGGCGGTGTTGGCCTGCATCAGGGCCAGGGACAGACCGCCGCAGAGGCCGGAGACCAGGCCGGACAGGAGCGCCACGGCGACCGCGAGGGGGAGATTCGGCATGACGCCGATCAGGCCGATGCCGGCGGAGGCGACGAGCAGGGTGATGTTGTGCCAGTGGCCGGCCCGGGGGAAGCGGCCGCGCACGACCAGCAGGAGCGAGGTCGTGCAGACGCCGGCGCTGAGGGCGGCGTTCACCCAGGCACCGCCGGAGGGGCCCCAGCCGCGTTCCTCGGCGAGCATGATGACGCCGATCGCCATCGGTGGGATGCAGCCGATCATGGAGAGCAGTCCGGAGAGGACGAGCGGGCCGACGACGGGCTGGTGGCGCAGGTAGACGATGCCGTCGACCAGGTCGCGGCGGGCGGTGGAGTCCGCGGCGGGCTGTTCCCCGGGCGGCAGTGGGGCGAGCCGGACCGCGACCAGGAGGAGCAGCGACAGGGTGAAGAGGGCGCCGGTCACGGCGAACGCGGCGGCGGGGCCGCCGAGTCCCATGGAGAACCCGGCGAGCGGCGGACCGGCGATGTGACCGGACCGCTGCACCAGGTTGCGCAGGCTCTGCACCCGCATCAGCTGGTCGCGGCCGGTGAGCCGGGGCGGCATGGCGCCGACCGCAGGCATGAACAGGGCGTCCACGATGCCGAAGACGAGGGCGAGCGCGACGAGCAACCAGAGGCCGGGGGTGCTGAACGCGAGCGCCGCGGCCGCCGCGAGGATCACCACAGCGCGGACCGCGTCGGAGGAGATGACCACTCTGCGCGGGCCGAACCGGTCGGCGATCACACCGCCGCCGAGCATGAGGATCGCCCGGGGTATCGCGCCGACCGCCATCACCAGGCCGACCTGGGCCGGTCCGGCCACCTTCTGTGCGGCCCAGCCGAGCGCCACGAAGTAGGCGGCGTCGCCGACCACGGAGAAGGTGTAGGCGATGAGCCAGCGCAGGATGTTGCCGTCCCGGTGCACCGGGGTGGAGGGGGCGACGGCCACGGCGGGGGCGGGCGGGGCCGCTTCGTGGCTGGTTTCATCTGCTCGCGAGGTCACGAAAGCGCATGATCCCTCACAACGTCGGGCCTGTACACCGGAATTACCGGCGGTGTCATGACCACCGGCGGCGGGCCGTCACCGTCAACCGCTGTCAGCGGACCGCGAGATCTGGGAAGCGACAACACATCCCACACCTCGGTGACGGCAAGCCGCTGCCACAGCGGGTATGTCCCGGCGTTCACCGTGTTCGGCTCCTGCCGGGTTGCAACCTTGCACGACCGTCGGCCAGTCGAAGTCGAGCGCGGGGTACGCGGCACTCAGCTGTAGTAGGCGATCTTGTCGTCGAGCACGTCCAAGGCCCGGCGGAGCGCCGCCACGCGCTGCTCCAGGCTCGCACGACGCTCGCGGAGGAAGGTGACCCGGTCCTGCGCGGAATGCTCGGCCCGTAGCATGGCGACGAATTCCCGCAGGTCCGTGATGCCGAGGCCGGCATCACGGAAGCAGGTGACCAGGCCGATCCAGAAGAGGTCGTCCTCGCTGTACTCCCTGCGCCCACCGGGGGAGCGCCGGATCGGTCCGATCAGCCCTTCGCGCTCGTAGTAGCGCAGTGTGTCGAGGGAGACGCCGGTGCGGTCGACCGCTTCTGCCGGGGTGAGGAGGGTGGTCATGGGGCTCCTTGTCCGACCGTCGCTACCGCGCTTCGGCGAAGCGCGCCAGGTGCTCGTCGCTCAGCCGCACACGGCGTGCGGCGAGTGCCTCCTCGATCTGCTCCACCCGGCTCACGCCGACGATGGGGTCGATCCCTCGGCGCATCAGCCATGCGAGGACGACCTGGTTTCTCGTGGCCGCCAGCTCGTCGGCCACGTCGTCCAGAACCGCGAGCACCCGGGTGGTGCCAGGGTGATCATAAGTCTGGGGAAGCGGCTTGTCCGCGCGCACGTAGGAACCCCACATCAGCGAGCTGTACGACCACACGGTGAGCCGCTCCGACTGCGCGAAGTCCAGGTCCTCGTCGGTGAGCAGGCGATGGCCGCCCTCCGCGAGCGGGGTGAGTGGGCGCGGCTGGACAAGTGAGTGGCGCAGCTGCAGGGCCGTCCAGGGTTCCAGGCCCTGCTCCCGGGCGAATGACCGGGCGCGCTCCACACGCCAGGCGGCATGGTTGGCCGCCCCGACGCGCAGAGCCGTTCCCTTCGTGACCAGCTCGCCGAAGGCGCCGACGGTCTCTTCCAGCGGCACAGTGCGGTCCTCGGCGTGAGCCCAGAGGAGATCGACGTGATCGACTCCGAGACGTCCCAGGCTCCCCTCGACACCCGCTCGTACGGCGGAGGCGGAAAGTCCTTCGGCGCTCTGTGGCCAGGAGTGCGGAACGAGTGGATTCTGCCGGACCTTCGTCGCGATCCGCACCGCGTCGCGTGCGCCGGGGCGGGATCGAAGCCATGCGCCGATGACCCGCTCGCTGGCACCGCCGACGCCACTCGAATCGACCCAGAAGGAGTAGCAGTTCGCGGTGTCGAGCCAGACGCCGCCTGCGCCGACGAAGGAATCAAGGATCGCGAAAGCCTGGTCCGGTCCGACGCGGGTGCCGAAGTCCATCGTTCCGAGGACGATCTGGGGGGCAGTGGTGTTGATGTCCATGCCCCCATCCTCAGATCTGGAGCGCGCTCCAGGTCAAGTAGGCTTGTGGAGCCGATTCGATCCCCGGCCTCCGGCCCGTTCGCCTTCCGGGCCCCGTCGGCGGATCAGCGCCGAGGACGCTCGTAGACGGTGAATCCCGTTGACCACCTGCCAGTGATCACGCCACCTCCGCAGCGGTTGTCCCCCCGACCGGCATGCAAGGGCCGGAACCAGCGGACGGCATGGGCACGGTCAGCATCTGCGATGCCATCACGACAACTCCGGATCTGTCATGGGCTCATGATGCGTTCGTCTGAGCAGCACCTCATCCAGGCTCTCGGCCTCCGCCCAAAGCTCGGTGCCGCGGATGCGAAAAGTCCAGATGCTCAGTGCTACCGACACGATGCCCGGGGGCAAACGGTCCCGTTCGAGGGCGCGAACGGCCGCATTCGCGGCTCCCGACAGTCGCGGGACATCGCGATAGTGCACCCAGGGCCGTCCCCAGCCGCGTTGACGCGGTCGAAGTGAAGCGGGTGTTCTACGCGGCTGGGTCCGGCGCCCACGGCACGTTCTCACCCCGCGCCGGTGAAGCCGACCTGTTGGTGGACAAGAACCGCGACGGCGGCCACCGCCTCCGCCACGGCCTCCTGCGGGCCGAGCTCTTCACCACGGCGGAACGCGGTCTCGAAGGCCCCTTTCTCCAGTAGCTCGCGCGCCTGTGCCGTCGCGCGGTCCACGTCGCCGCGTTCCGCCGGGGGCAGTGGGGCTCCGGTCGCGGCGCGGGTGGTGGTGGCGGCGCCCAGGAGCACGGCCGCCGGTTCCCCCGCACCTGAGAGAGCAAGGGCGGCAGCCAGTCCCTCCAGGGCGAGCGCGACCGCCCGCGGGTCGCCCGTGGAGCGGGCCGTGGCGTACCCCTCCTGGTGCAGCTCCCAAGCCGCGTCCGCGTCTCCCCGGGACTCGGCGATGAACCCGAGCTCGGCGAGGATCAGGGCGTTGGCGCCGTCCAGGCCGACGTCGTGGTGCCAGGCCAGCACCGTCCGCAGATGGGTCTCCGCCTCGTCGAGCAGCCCCTCGCGCCGTGCGCCGAGCCCAAGGCCGAGCACGGCATTGATCTCGCCCGCGCGGAACCCGATGCCGGCCGCGGAGCGCCGGGCGCGCTCGTGGTACGTACGGGCCGCATCGAAGTCACCGGTCAGCAGCGCGTTCCGCCCCAGGCCGGACAGCAGGTCGGCTTTCTGGGTGGCGAGCCCGAACTCCTGCGCCGTCTCCAGCGCATCGCGTTGCAGTCCGGACGACCGGGCATAGTCGCCGTGGATCGCGGCGACCGCCGACCTCGGGTACACCGACCACAACTGCCCGTAGGTGTCGCCGACCGCGCCGAACAGCTCGGCACTCCGCGCCGCGTCCGCCTCCGCCCCCGCCAGGTCACCGGCGAGCAGCCGTTGCGCCGCCCGGTCGGAGAGGGCTGCCGCCTCGCCCCACCGGTCACCGGCTTCGCGAAATCCCGCAAGCGCCCGCTCCGTGAAAGCCTCGCCCTCGGAGATGTTGCCCGTGCCACACAGGGTGTGCGCCAGGAACCACCGCGCCCAAGTGCACTCGGTACTGTCGGCGACCTCCCCGTACGTCTCGAGAGCCGCGTGGATGCGCGCGATACGGTCCTCGCCGTCACCGAGCAGAATGGTGAAGCCGACCTGCCACACGCGCACGCGTGCGCGTAGCTCGCCCGCTCCGCCGGCCAGTTCAAGTACGGACGTCATCGAACGGCGCGCCTCGCCGAGCCGGCCGCGCAGGACCCAGTACCAGGCGAGGGCGTCCACGAGACGCAGCGCGTGCGCTGCGTCGGCCGGCTCGAGTGCTCCCTCCAGCGCCCAGCGCAGGTTCGCGTTCTCGGCGTCGAGCCTGGCCAGCCACGTGCGCTGGCCGGGCCCGCGCAGGTGCGGCGTCGCGGTCCGCGCGAGTTCCGTGTAGTACGCGACATGCCGTTGTCGGAGGGTCGCGAGTTCGCCCGCCTCCCGCAGCCGTTCGACACAGTACGCCGCCACCGACTCCAGGAGCCGGTATCGGTCGTCCGCGACGACGACCAGCGACCGGTCGACGAGGCGTACCAGGAGATTGAGTACGTCGGCCCCCTTGAGCCCGTCGCCTCCGCACACCTCCTCGGCGGCTTCCGGCGTGCAGCCCTCGGCGTGCACGGCGAGCCGCCGCAGCACCACCCGCTCGGGCCCGCTCAGCAGTTCCCAGCTCCACTCGATCATCGCGCGCAGGGTCTGCTGGCGTGCGGGGGCGCCGCGCTGACCCGTGCCGAGAAGTCGGAACCGGTCGTCGAGTCGGTCCAGGAGCCGGTGCACCCCGAGCGCCCGTACGCGCGTGGCGGCCAGCTCCAGGGCCAGCGGGAGGCCGTCGAGCCGACGGCAGACCGCCTCCACCGCGGCACGGTTGTGCTCGTCCACTGCGAAGCCGCGCGCGGCGGCCTCGGCACGCGCCGCGAACAGCTGGACCGCGCCCTCGGTGTCCAGAGGCGGCACGGCCCACAGTGTCTCGCCGGCGAGGGCCAGGGACTCCTGACTCGTGGTGAGGACGACGAGCCCGGGCGCGCCGCGCAGCAGCAGTTCGACGAGCGTGGCGGCCTCGTCCACGACGTGTTCGCAGTTGTCGAGCACGAGCAGCATCCGTCGGCCGCGCAGCGCGTCGGCGAGCCGCTCGGCGGCGCTGCGGGTCACGCCGCCCTCGGGCCGTACGCCCCAGACCCCGTCGTCGCGTAGCCCGAGCGCGACGGCGACGACCTCGGCGAGGTCGCCGCCAGGCCCGGCACCGGCGAGTTCGACGAGCCATTCGCCGTCGGGGAAGGTGCCCTTCAGCCGTGTGGCGACGGCCACGGCGAGCCGGGTCTTGCCGACTCCGCCGGGACCGGTCAGGGTGACGAGGCGGCGCCCGGCGAGCAGTTCGCCCACCTTGGCGACGGCGTCGTCCCGGCCGACGAGGTCACTGATCGGTGTGAGGACGTTGCCGCGGGCGGGCGCTGCCGTGACACTCGGACCGGCCTCCTGCCGCAGCAGCTCCCCGTGCAGTCGCACGAGGTCCGGGCTCGGGTCGAGGCCGAGTTCGTCGGCAAGCCGGGCCCGCAGGTCCTCGTACCGGTCGAGGGCCTCACTCTGCCGCCCTGCCCGGTACAGCGCCCGCAACTGCACGGCGCGCAGCCGTTCACGCAGCGGGTGGCGTTCCACGAGGCCGGCCAGCTCTCCGATGAGCTGAGCGTGTTCACCCGCGTCCAGCCGCGCCTCGGCGTGCTCCTCGACCACCGCGAGCCGGTCCTCCTCCAGTCGGTTCACGGCTGCCCGAGCGAAGGCCTCGTCCGCGAAGTCGGCGAAGGCGGGGCCCCGCCACAGCGCCAGCGCGTCAGCGAACAGCCCGGCCCGCGTGTGGGCGTCCGGCGTCGATCTGGCCCGCGCCGCGAGACCGGCGAACCGGTGAGCGTCCAACGCTGCGTCCTCGACGACGAGTTGGTATCCGGGTGCGCGTGACGCGACGAGTTCACGCCCGCCGGGTTCGGCGTCGTCGAAGACGCGTCGCAGCTGTGAGACCTTCGCCTGAAGGGCCCGGGTCGGATGGCCGGGCGGCTGGTCGCCCCACAGGTCGTCGATCAGCCGGTGTGCGGCGACGGGCCTGCCCGGGTCGACGAGCAGGGAGGCCAGCAGGGCTCGCACCTTGAGTTCGGGGACCCGGACGGGTCGCCCGTCATCCGTCCAGACGGCAGTCTCCCCCAGTACCCCGAATCGCATGCCGCCCACAGTAGCCCGGCGGCTCCGAACGCCTCCGAACAGATCCGTAACGCCGTCCGAGCCGGTCCCGAAGCGCCAGGCGGCACAGTCCTCCCATCGAGCAGATCGCACCACACGGGACCGCACTCCGCGGGACACGGAACAGGGAGAGGCATCATGGGACGACTCACCGGCAAGACGGCACTGGTCACCGGCGGCAGCCGCGGCATCGGCCGGGCCATCGCGCTACGACTCGCTGCCGAGGGCGCCCGCGTCGCAGTGCACTACGCCTCCAACGAGACGGCGGCGAAGGACACGGTGACCGCCATCGAGGCCATGGGCGGCAGCGCCTTCTCGCTCCGTGCCGAACTGGGGGTCCCCGGCGATGCCGACACCCTCTGGACGGCGTTCGACGAACACGCCGACGGTGTCGACATCCTGGTGAACAACGCGGGCATCGCAGGCCCCGGGCAGATCCACGAGGTGTCCGAGGCCGACTACGACAAGGTCTTCGCGGTCAACGCCAAGGCCCCCTTCTTCGTCATCCAGAAGGGCCTCGACCGGCTGCGCGACGGCGGCCGGATCGTCAACATCTCCTCCGGCGTCACCAAGGTCGCCTTCCCCGGAATGACCTCCTACGCCGCTGCCAAAGGCGCGGTGGAGGTACTGACGCTGACCCTCGCCCAGACCCTCGGCTCCCGCGGCATCACGGTCAACGCCGTCTCACCCGGCACGATCGAGACGGACATCCACCCGTGGATGGCAGACCCCGCCGCCAAGGCCCACGCCGCCGCGTTCTCCGTCTTCGACCGGGTCGGCCAGCCGGACGATGTCGCCGACGTGGTCGCCTTCCTCGCATCCGACGACAGCCGCTGGGTCACCGGCCAGAACATCGACGCCAGCGGCGGCTCCGGCCTCGGCCTCTGAAACCCGACCCGCGGTACCGGAAGGCGGCTGCGTCATGCCCCACACCCTCCTCGTCACCACCCACCCACGCCCCGACTCGCTGACCGCCCAGACCTCCGCCCACCTGCACGCCCGCATCAAGGACGGCGGCGGCACCGTCGACGTACTCGACCTGTACGCCGAGGAGTTCGACCCACGCCTGACTCCGGTCGACGAACCGGACTGGGCGGACCGTGAGAAGCGCTACTCCCCGGAAGTCCGCGCCCACATGGAGCGCATCGAGGCCGCTGACGACATCATCGTCGTCTTCCCCGTGTGGTGGTTCGGTCCGCCGGCCGTCCTCAAGGGCTGGATCGAACGGGTGTGGAACTACGGCTTCGCGTACGGTCGCAGCAGGCCGCGCCTCGCGGGCAAGCGGATGCGGTGGCTGGGCTTGGCGGGCGGCTCCTCGGCGGACTACCACGAGGCCGGCCTCGACACCGCGATCGACACCCAACTGCGCGTGGGTATCTCGGAGTTCTGCGGAATCACCGACGCGGAGGTTCACCTCGTGCACGACACCGAGCTCTCCGGCATACCGGAGGCGTCGCGCCCGGACCGGGTGCGGAAGATCCTGTCGGCCGCACAGGCGGTCCTGGACGTGCGTGACTGAACAGCAGCACCACCGCGGCCATCCTGGCCGGCCCTGCGCCGCCGGGGTGGCCGAGGTCGTCTCCGTCGCGACTTCCGGCCCGTCTCAGCCGCACCACACACCACCCGAACCGAACCCGAAGCACCGTGCTGGAAGGTCTCCCCATGACTGCACCGACCCCTTCACCCCTCTCTTCCCCCGCCCGGGCGGGCGTTCGCCAGTGGCTCGGACTCGCCGTACTCCTGGTTCCCGTGGCCCTGATGACCGCCGACCTCGGCGTCCTGTGGCTGGCCACCCCCTATCTGACCGCGGACCTGCGGCCCACCAGCGCCGAGGTGCTGTGGATCACCGACATCTACGGCTTCCTGACCGCGGGCCTGCTCGTGATCATGGGCACGCTCGGTGACCGCATCGGCCGCCGCACGCTCCTGATGGCCGGTTCGGCCGGCTTCGTCGCGGTCTCGCTCGTCGCCGCCTACGCGCCGAACCCCGAAACCCTCATCACGGCGCGTGCGCTGCTCGGAGTGGCCGGGGCAGCCGTCCTGCCGTCCACGCTCGCGCTGATCAGTCACATGTTCGCCGACCCACGCCAGCGGGCGACGGCGATCGCCATGTGGGTGAGTGCCCTCTCGGTGGGCCTGGCCGCCGGACCGATCGTCGGCGGTGCCCTCCTCGACAACTGGTGGTGGGGCTCGGCCTTCCTGATCGGCGTGCCGGTCATGGCTCCGGTCCTCCTCGTCGCCCCCGTGCTGCTGCCCGAGTACCGCGACCCCGCGGCCGGACGCCTCGACCTGGTGAGCGTGCTGTTCTTCCTGCTCGCGGTGCTGCCCCTGGTGTACGGCATCAAGAGCGTGGCCGGGCACGGCCCGAACGCGTCGGCTGCCGCCGCCTTCGCCGTCGGACTGGTCTTCGTGATCCTCTTCGTCCACCGCCAGAACCGACTCGAAGCCCCGTTCCTCGACCTGCGCCTGTTCCGTCGACGAGCCTTCACGGGTGCCCTCCTCACCCTCCTCCTCGGCATGGCGGCCCTGAACGGCGTCGAGTACCTCGTCCCGCAGTACCTCCAGGCGGTGGCGGGCCGGTCACCGCTGGATGCGGGCCTTTGGCTGCTGCCGGGCGCCGCGGGACTGGTGGCCGGCTCGCAGCTGACACCGGCACTGGCGCGGCGCTTCCGTCCCGCGTATGTGCTTCTCGGCGGCCTGCTGATCTCGCTCACCGGCTACATGGCGATGACGATGGCCACCGGCGTCGCCCCCATGTCGACCGCCCTCGCAGTGATCATGTTCGGTGTCGCCCCGATCAGCGTCCTCGGTACCGTCCTCGCCGTCGGCTCCGCCCCGCCGGAGAAGGCTGGAGCAGCGGCTGCGACCGGTCAGACGGCGTACGACCTGGGACTGGCGCTGGGTATCGCCGTCACCGGCAGTGTCGCGGTCGCGGTCTACCGTTCAGGCATACCCGCGGACGCCCCGCCACAGGCGCGGGACACGCTCGGCGCGGCCCTGGCGACAGCCGAACGTCTGCCGAACGGCACGGAACTGATCATCGTCGCCCGCGAGGCGTTCACCTCGGGACTTCACACCGCGGCGATGGTGAGCGCGGGCTTCGCCCTGGTGACCGCGGCATTGGTGATGACGCTACTGCGGCACATCCCGCCGATCTCGGCAGCGGGTCCGGGGGAGGGGCACGCGACCCGCGGCGACGACCGGGTCCACCACCAGGAGTCAGCCCTGAACCGCTGACGGAGGCCTCTCCGTGGATCATGCCCGAGCACACGGTCCGGCATGATCCACTGAGTGGAGGCTCAGCAGGCGCTCGAGGCGTGCCCGGGGCGGAACCGGGAGAAACAGCCCGGCGAAGCATCGCCGGGCTGTTCGACATGTGCCCACACGCCCTCGACGGGGTCGCGGCCGGGGGAGTGGGCGGGCAGCAGGGAACACCCTCAGCCCCCCGGGCTCGGTGATCAACTCAGGCATGGCGCAGGGAACATGGATGTACAGCCGGTCCCAGTCCCCCTGCCCGGGACTCTCACCGCATCCATCCACGGACAGGATCGGGAGGACGAACCGCTCGTCCGCGGTCTGTCGGGCGCACTGCCGGCCGGACGGCTCATCTGGAACGGCTGGCCCACGGGGTGTCGCCGTCACCCCGGTCATGCACCACGGAGGTCCCTGGCCGGCGAGCACCTCCTCGCTGCACACGAGCGTCGGCTGCAGAGCCACCACCTGCTGGATGCGCCCCGTGGTCTACCCGAACATGCCGGAGGAACTCTTCCCCGAGCCCTGAGGCACGCTGATTTGCGAAACACCTCCCGCATGGGCGGACGTTCGCTCCTGAGTGAACATCCCGGGGCGGGCCGCCTTCGGCACGGCAGCAGAAGACGCTGGGACGCCGAGGCTCCTCGGGGAGGGGGACAAGCTGTTTCGTCACGGCTTCATGCTCCTGCCCACACCACGGGGAGTGAGCACGCAGGCCGGCAGCGTGATCGAGGCGATGCCGCAGGGGGCCAGGAGCCCCCTTTCCAACATGCACCGACGCGTGGGTTGCGTCGGTGCTCAGATGGAGCGGGCACCCATCTCATGCCTTCAGGTGAACTTCAATGACAAAAAACGTTCACTCACCCGGTGTTGGCGGTGTTGTAGGCAATTCTGGCAGCCCTCCAACGGAAGGCTTGCTCATGCGGCGTCGTACGCTGATCGCCACCGCTCTGCTTTCCCTGTCGGCCGTCGGCGTGTCTGTGGCAGTGGCTGCGGGACCCGTGATGCCCGTCGAAGGGACGGTCACATGGTGCTTGACTTCCGCGGCGGCTGAGCATCTTGCGGCTGACGGCGTGGTGATGGCGGCCGGTGCTCCGGCCGTGCTGGACTTCTCAGGGCCGACCCCGTGTGTGCGGTGGCCCATGCAGGGCACGATCAGTCTCGACCTGACCGAGGGCTCCTGGACGGCGGGTGGCGACATGACCTTCACCAGGGCCTCGGACGGGCGCACTCTGCGCTTCACCGGGGCACACGGCGACATGGCGCGGCGGTCTCTGCTCACGGATGCGGCGGTCGGAGACGAAGCGGCGCAACCGGTCGAACTCTCCACGTACGAACTCGACATGGCGAGGGTCACGGTCACCCCGCCGTCCTTGAACTCGCCCGGCTCTGTCGAGAGTCAGCCGTTCGACACGACGCTCGAGCCGGACGGTGCGGCGGTGTTCTCGCGAGCGTTCGACGCCTCACCGGTTCCCACGGGGAGCAGCCTGGCCACGCTGGCGGGCCGTGTCGATGTGGTATCGGCGTCGGGCTGAGTCGGTGCCGGGGGAGACGGGTGTCGGCCTCGTGGGTCCTGGTCCGAGGGGAGCCCTGGACTGATGGGTGAGGTCCGGGCCGAGAAGGCCGGCGCTGCGGTCCTGACCTGGGCGCGGAATGCGGGCCTGGTGGGCGACGCTTTCGAAGAGGAACGCTTGGCCGCCATGCGGCTGGGGAGACTCGCTGAGCTGACCGCGCCGGAAGCGAGTGACCGCGATCTGGAACTGACGGCCCAGTGGGCCGCATTCATCTGCCTGGTCGACGACCGGTTCGACCGCAGCCGCCTCGATGCCCGGCCGGAGGAGGTCGCGTCCCTGTTCGCGCGGCTGCTGGAAGTGATCACCGGCGGCCACGCCGGGCGCGGCAAGGGCTTCGAGCACGCCCTGGATGACCTGTGGCGGCGTACGGCTCCGCGAATGTCCACTCAGTGGCAGGAGCGGTTCATCGCCGACTACCGAGACTTCGCCCTGGCCATGCACGAAGAAGCCCTCGGCCGCGCCGAACGGGCCCCGCTGGGGCTCAGCGCCTACGTCCTGCGGCGTCGCAGGACTATCACGGCCCTGCCCATGGCCGACATCCTGGAGTGCACCACCGGCGCGCCCTGGCCCGCCCTGCCCACCGGGGGCGGCCTCATGAGGGCCCTTCGGCGGGCTGCGGCTGATGTGGCCGGCTGGACCAACGACCTGGTGTCGGCCGAGGACGACCTGCGGGAGGACCGCGACAACCTGGTAACCGTGTTGAGCCGTGAGCACGGCTGCTCCCTGTCCTCGGCACGCGACCAGGCCACGGTGATGCGCGATGACCGCCTCAGGGATTTCCACGCGCTGGCCGCCTCGCTGACGGCGATGCCCCTTCCCGGAACCGAGCGGGAAGGAGTACGGCGCTACGTGGCGACGCTCGGATCCTTTGTCGCCGCGACGCTGCACTGGCTTGATGTCACCCATCGCTTCGACGCCCACTGGGCACCCCGGCCGAGCTGACGGATCCCTCGTTCGCCCGACCCTGCCGATCCATGCGCCACCATGCCTTCTCGTGCTCTCCAAGGACTGCCGCCGATGAGACTCCCCGCCGCCGATCTCCCCCCGGCCTGGCCGCCGTCGCATTTCCCGGCAACGTTGTCTGCCGGACGCGGGCGTCTCTTGGCGCATGTGCTCAGGCGGGTGGGAGCGGACGGTGCCGTGCGCGACGCCTGCCGCAGCCGGGTCCTGGAAACCGCGCTCGCCCTGGCCCTCGTCAAGCGCTGCGGATCTGATTTCCACGACGCGCGTGACCGCCTGGTCCGTCACGTGGAGCGCCACCTAGGCAGCGCAAGCCTGATGGACGCGGCTGTGGCCGCCACCGTCCTGGGCCGAAGCACCGGGCATCCGGCGCGTCATCGGGCCCTCGACGACATCATCAGTCGAGTTCCCGACTTCACCGGACCGCGCAAACGCGTCCTGGTTCACGCCATCTTCACCATGCTGGGCGCCGCTACCGACCAGGCCGACATCGCCGGCCAGGCCGTCGATGTGAGCGCGCTGCATCCCTGGGCTGAGGTGCAAGCCGTTGCCGTGAACGCGATTCTGGGCCGGGCGGCGGGCAGAGGACGGGCCGGCCGGGACGCTGTCACTCTGCTGGCGGCCACCCAGCGCCCAGGGACGGTGTGGGAGGGCAACCTCTTCATTCACCTGTCAGTCCTGCACGCCCTGGTGGACGTCCCCGGCATGGAGAGCGTCGTCGGTGCCGGCCTGAGCACCGCCCTCAGGCACCAGCGGGAGGACGGCGGCCTCCCCTTCGTCACCGACACCGACACGTGGAGCACCGTCGTCGCCGGCCTGGCCCTGTGCGGTGCCGGCGCACCGCGTGAAGTGCTGCACCGCATCGCCCGGCACCTCGTGAACGTTCAGCACGTCAACGGCGGCTGGTCCTACACCGACCAGGCCGCGCTCTCCGACACGGATTGCACCACCGTCGCTGTCGAATTTCTCCATCAGCTGGACCCGGCCACCTACCGCGACTCGATCGAACGTGCTCTGGACGCGCTGATCGCGGTCCGCGGCGTCGACGGCGGATTCCCCACCTACGGAGCGGGCACTCCTTCCGAGGCGTGCATGACCGCGGCCGCTATCAACGCGCTGGACACCCAAGGCCGCCACCGTCACCTGATCCGGCCTGCCCTGCGTTTTCTCGCCGACCGCCAGCTGCCTGACGGCTCCTTTCCTCCCGGCTGGAGCAGCAGTCGCCTGCACACCCTCTTCCGGGCGTACCTCGCCACTCGACCCCACCACCCCATGAGCGGTCGGATCGCCGGCCTGGTGCGGAACACTCAGAACGCGGACGGTGGCTTCGGACAGCAGACCCGGGCCCCGAGCGACGCCATCAGCACCGCCTACGCCTTGATCGTCCTGTCCGGGCAGCCCGATCCCGTCCCCGCCGCGCGCGCCACCGGCTACCTGCTCGCTCAGCAGCGTGCCGACGGCAGCATCATCTCCGTTCCCGACATGCTCGGCCCTCGTCCATTTCCGTATCACGTCCCCGTGCTGACCGACGCGTTCACTCTGCTCGCCCTGGACCACCTCACTCATCGCATCCGGCCATCACGCGTCGTCCTTCCGGCCGGTCGGGAGAGCAGCGCGCGAAGCACCGAACGGACCTCCCCGTGAACCCGTCCCGTTCCGAGTGGTCTCCTCCTTCCCGGCCCGGGCGCGTACGCCTGTTCACCGGAGGCGCAGCGTGCGTCGAGGGGCCACTGACCCGCGCCCGTGGCGGGGTCGTCGCTCGCGACGCTGCCTTCCCTGTCGTTCCCCTCCGTCGCCGCGCCCCGGGCAACCGTGACCCGCCGCGGACGCACGCCACCGGTGACCGCCACCCCCTGAGGGGATCCGGGCGGGGCGCCGCCCGGGGACACCTCGTCACCGTGTGACCCCGTCTACGTCCCCTTCGCCCGACGGTCGGGAGCTGCCTGCGGATCTTCCGGTTCAGGCCGGCCCGCTGCCTGTCGTCCCACCCCGAACCACCACCCCGGAGAACGCCGTGACCGTGTCCCTTCGTCCCAATCCCATGGACCTGACCATGCACGACATGGCCCAGGCCCACCCCTCGGTTTCCCAGACCATCGGAGTGATCCTCCATCTTGAGGGAACCGCTCCAGATCTCAGCGAACTGCGGGCCCACGTCGGCTCCCACCTGCAGCGCGAGCCGCGCCTGACGCACTACCTCAAGGGCCCCGGCCTCAAAGCCCGCTGGCACCACGACCCCACTCCTGACCTGGACCACCGCGTCCGCGAACAGCACCTCCCGTCAGGCGACCAGCACCTTGAGACAGCTCTCACCGGCCTCATCGCGCACCCCTTGCCCGAGGAAGGCCCACTGTGGGACATCTGGCTGCTGGCCGGGTACGCCCCAGGTCGTTACGCCATCTGCCTGCGAGCGCACCACAGCACCCAGGACGGAATGGGCCTGCTCGGTACCCTGACCGCCCTGTTCGGCACCGCACCCGCGCCCAGCACGCATCCGGCGCCCCGGGCGGGCGCAGGGGCCTACCTGGGCACCGTGCGCGGCATGCTGGGCGCGAGCGCCCTCAACGACGCGTGGAACGACAGCGAGCTGCCCCTCACCGGCCACCGTGACATCAGTTGGGCGCACGTGCCCACCCAGCTACTGCGACAAGCAGCGACCGCCCGCGGCGGCGACACGAACGACGGGTTCCTGGCTGCCCTCAGCGGAGCCTTGCGCACCTGGACAGCACACTCCTGGCCCCGCGGTGCCGGCAGGCCGGTGCCGGCGATCAAGATGGTCAACCTGCGCCGGGCAGACGAACACGACCTGCCGGGAAACTACTTCACCTTCGCCCCCGCGTCCCTGCCCTGCCACGAGCCGACGGCTGAACGCCGCCTCGAACAGGTCATCGCCACCACGCGCGCCACGAAGGACCCGGCCCGCCGCAAAGCCATGCGTTCCGTGATGGACCTCGTCCCCGCACGTGCCTTTCACGCTCTGGCTACCCGGCTGACCACACCCGACCGGGCCACCGTCACCACGTCCTACCTGGCCATCCACCGGCCGTTGCGCTACAAACGGGACCCTGTCACCCGCCTCCAGCCCTTCACCTGGCTCCCCCGGTGCCAGCCGGCGTCGATCGTGGCATGCAGTTACAACGAAACCACCAGTGTCTGCTTCGTCACCGACGCCGCTCTTCCCGGCCTGAACCAGCTGCCCACCCTGTTCCACGACGCCGTGGGCGGCCTCCCGCGGTCGGACGACGACCCGCAGGCGCCCTGCCGAGAGGACCTGCCTCCTCACTCCGGTCTGAAGGCACCTTCCGTACCCGACGCTGACCATGACGCCGCAACCGTGGTCGATTTCAACCTCATCAAAGGCATCTTGGTCCACCAGGGGAACCTGCCGGCCGACTCGATCACACCTCAGGCGACGCAGGAGCAGGCCGGCATCGACTCCCTGGCTGTGACCGAGTTGTCCATGATTCTCGAAGAGCACCTGGGCGTCGTGATCACCGAACACGAACTGGCGAAGCCGGCCACCATGGCCGATCTGGTCAGCCTGGTGGCACAGCGGGCGGCGCCATCCCCCGACATCGAGCGTTCGGACGAGCAGGGTCCGCACCCCCGGACAGCTCGACCGCGTGCCACCCACGAGGCGTAGCAGCGCTCCGGATGCCCAGGCAGCAGCCGCGGCCGTCGTCCGCCCCGCAGCGGCAGCACGCCAAGCGACAGCGGGGTCGCGACGAGCAGCCGGTCAGCCCACAAGACCGAAGGCAGACCCTCCGCCGGCGGTGCCGCGAACGAGTAGACACAGAGAAGACGAACCATTGATCTTTGCACGTAGAACCACGTCTCCGTCGCGAGCGCACGCCGCGCGGCTGATCGGCCTGGGCTCCTACCTTCCCCCGCGGACGGTGAGCAACGCCGACCTCGCATCACGCCTGGACACGACGGACGAATGGATCCGGACCCGTATCGGTATTGCCGAGCGACGTATCGCCGATCCGGCGACGGCCACCAGTGACCTGGCGGCAGAGGCAGGTCTCCGGGCGATGAAATCAGCGGAGGTCGGACACGTCGACGCCGTCATCCTGGCCACCGCCACCCCGGACCACCACGTGCCCGGCACCGCGCCCACGGTGGCCCACCGACTCGGCTTGCGCCAGGTGCCCGCCTTCGACCTCGGCGCGGGTTGCTCGGGCTTCGTCTACGCAACGACCGTCGCGGCGGGACTCATCCACGGGGGAACCGCCGGTACAGTCCTGGTCATCGGAGCGGAAAAGATGTCGGCCGTCATCGACACCACCGACCGATCCACCGCACCGATCTTCGGAGACGGAGCAGGGGCGGTCGTGCTCACAGCTGGGCATGCCAACGAACCAGGAACGCTCGGACCGTCCGTGTGGGGCAGCGACGGCGAGCACGCGAACGCCATCCGCATCCCCGACGGGGGCTCCCGCCGCCCCTCGAACCCAGCCGGCGGAGTGGATGACCGATACGTACGGATGAATGGGAACGAGGTATTCCGTCACGCGGTGCGGCGAATCACTCAGGTGACCCAGGAGTCGGTTGCCGCAGCGGGATGGTCCCTCCAGGACATTGACAGGCTGATCGTTCACCAAGCGAACGCACGCATCAGCGCGGCGGTGGCCAACACACTGGCCATTCCCGTGGAGCGCGTACCGTCCAACATCACCCACGTCGGCAATACCTCGGCAGCTTCCATCCCCTTGCTGCTGAGCCACTCCGCGCTCGACGGGCGGCTCCAAGCCGGGCAACGAGTCGTCGTGACCTCCTTCGGCGCAGGCTTCACCTGGGCGGCAACCACTCTGCTGTGGCCCATGGGTCTCCACGCCAGGTGAATGGTTCGTTCAGGCACGTGGTTCTGGGCCGGCTGCCCGTAGGTTTGCGGCGGGAAGGTCGTCAGGCTGAAATGGGGTCCCGCCAGAACCGGGATACGGTCGTTGAAGTCGCCCCCGGGCAGGTAGCAGCGGTGACGAGTACGGTATCCGCGCGCGGACAGGTACTCGCGCAACCGCTCCAACGACGTGACGAGCGGCGTGTTTCGATCGGCGTTCTCTCGTGCTCCGACTCCCGGCCCAGCCGGACCGCTTCACGCAGGGCGACTTCCTCCGCAGGTGGACGGAGAGTGAGGGCGGCCCCGTTGGACAGCTTGATCGCCAACCCCCCCCCATGTACTGTCCCGGATCGTCCCGGCGAGACGGGCGAAGAGGTCCACCACGCGCTGCTGTGTCGCCACCGCTTCGTCGACCTCGCGCAGGTTGTTGCCGTGTGCGGCGTACAGCCAGGCGCGCTCGTGCCGGTCCGGAGCTGCCACGATCCGGGACGCGACCAGCCGGACGCCAACGGCGGCCTGTCCTACCACGAGATTCGCGGGGGAGGGGTGGTGCGGAGTTCGCGGCCGTTCCAGCAGTCGGACTTCCATCACCGCACTGACCTGCGGCCAACCTGACCACCGCTCAAGCTGATCTGCAGACCACACAGAGATGACGACCGCCCAATGGCCGCCGTCCCGCGGCAGCGGGCGGCCGCCTCGGAGTGGCTGGCCATGTGCCCGGCTGCCTCGCCGGGGGTCGGCGTGACCACCGGGCTCGCCTGATCAGCCACACGACACTCCGAGTTGAACGTCGAGCCGAGGAGTTCGAGCAGCCCGTGGAGAAGCAGCAGGCCGGAGTACCTGCGGCCCGAGGGCCGAGGTGCCCCTCAGGCCGCTGTCAGCGCCGCCAACGCCGTCCATCGAGGAGGTGGACTCTTCTTCCGGCGCCAGGGGCAGACGGGACTTGACCTCCCGACCTCACTGGTCGGCGAGGCCCTCGCCGGCGCCGGCCTCAACACCGTGGAGCGCCGCGTCAGCCAGGTCCGACGGAGCGATCTTGTCCACGGGCCAGCCCGCCGCCGTGTCGGTGTCGGCCAGGCCGAGGTGGCAAACGGCTACATCACCTGCCACGGCTGACCCGGCCACCCGCGCGAGGAAAGCCGGCCGTCGGGCAGACGCCCGGCGGCCGGCCCCGTTCCCGCCCCACCGCCCGCGGCAGGGGCGGACGCTACGCGGCGGGCTCGTAGGTCACGCTCTGCTCCGGGCAGTCGCCCGCCGGCTCCCGCAGCGCAGCCAGTTCCGTCTCGTCCGCCGTCAGGCCCCAGCGCGGCTTCGTGCCCACCCACTCGGCGATGTACTGGCACTGCACCTTGGCGGCCGGCGGCAGCCACTGGGCCGGGTCCTGATCGGCCTTGGACCGGTTCGACCGGGCGGTGACCGCGACCAATGACGCGGGCGCGCCCTGATCGTTGGCATAGACCTCACGCAGCGCCTGCCCGACAGCCGGCACCGGGGCCCCACCGCAGGCGGCTCGACGGCCTCGGCAAGCAGGAGT
This sequence comes from Streptomyces sp. BK79, assembly GCF_044142145.1. Taxonomy (NCBI): domain Bacteria; kingdom Bacillati; phylum Actinomycetota; class Actinomycetes; order Kitasatosporales; family Streptomycetaceae; genus Streptomyces; species Streptomyces sp. BK79. Next base: position 81,220 of record NZ_JBHVOC010000023.1, on the reverse strand, counting down.
TCTCTCCGTGTTGAGCAGCCAACGGACGGGTCGTCACCGCTGTTCCAGTGGCGGAAGGCGTCACGGTCGTACCCGTCGCGGGACTCGGTGTCGACCGGCAGGCGGGTGACGGCTTCCGCGACAGGAGCGTCTCGGCCGCGTGAGGGGGCGTGTAGGCGACGATCGGCGGCGCAGCACAGAGGTGAGCATGAGTTGCTGATAGCGGCCGGGGAGGGGGCGCGGTCAGTGGTTTGCCGACTGTGCCGCCCGTGTGAGTGCAATGGTCATAACGGCCCGGCCGCGTCGCGGCATCCTCGTAGCCGGCTCGGCGTTGACCTGCTCCCTGATCTGGGGGAGACGGGCCACCGGCGCCCTGTACCTGTCCGAACAGACGGCCATCCTGCCCGCGCTCCAGGGCTGGCGATGGCTGTGCTGCGGCACCGTCCGGATCCCCGGCATCGTGAAGGCAGTCCTCGCGCTCCACCTCGCGGCAGTGTGAGGCGGGACGGCTCATTGACTACCGTGCGCGATGTGCGGCGGACACCGTATCTGCTCGAGTCGGCAGCGGCCGCAGCACCGCCATCCCGTTCTCGAGCCCGATCTTCATGGCGAAGTCGAACCGGTCGACCTCCAGGCACAACTCCACATCGGTGGGGTGAGCCCCGCGGCGTCGTCCGCTGCGCAGGTCGTCCGCGGCTGGGGAGGTACGGGCACGGTGCAGATAGGGGTCTGGGTCGGGACGCGTGCCGGCCAGGAGCTGGCCCAGGTATTCGGCGCAGGCCAGATCCTCGGCGGCACGGCCGTCCTCGCCGGTGGCCACGAACGTCACCGGGTCGGCGTCGGCATCCGTCAGGACCCGGGCCGTGGCGCCGGCCACGGCGAAACTGGCGCACAGCGCCCATTCGGCCTCGACGACGGCCAGGGCCCCGACCGTCCCCGCTGTGGTCTTCTGGATCACGGTGCGGCCGGCCAAGTCGGCCTCCTGGATCAGGCTGGGGGAGTTGACCAGGTCGAACCCGCTGACCGGCGCCCCGTCCTTGAGCGCGAGCCAGCCCGGGTGACGCGCCTTGATCGCCAGTGCCTCGTCCTTGTCGGCAGCGAGAACGATCTTGTCTGCTCCGCGGTGGAAGGCCCATGCGGCGGTGGTGAATGCCCGCATCACGTCGATGACGACAGCCACCTGTTCGGTGCCGTCCACGTCGGATATTCCGACCACTCGCGAGTTCATGCCGGGATGGTCGCAGCCCACGGAAGCGGTCCGCAAGACACGTTGACGACCGGGCTGCCCTGCGGCTCGGCGGGTGTGGTCCGACCTGGACCATCAGCACGTTGGAAAGGGCTCCATGACCAGGCAGCGGGGGTCGCCGAGGCTGTTGGCGAAGTCCTGACCCGTCGATCCAGGTGCCCGTCGTAGTCGCTCTACCAGCGGCCTCCGTCCAGTTTGCAGCCGGTGCGTCCAGTGGGGGTGCTCGCCACGGGTCTGGAAGTGATGTTTGCGGAGGCGGTCCTCGTTCGTGAGCGTGCTGTCTGCAGCAACTCCGTTCCAGCGGCTCGTGACACGTCGTAGCGTCTGGCTCGGTCCCCATCTCCGGGAGCGAGTTGATGACACAGGCCGGCACGGATCGAGACCCTCTCCAAGGGCCCCGGTACCGTGCGTACATCGATCACATCCAGGGCTGCACCGTGTGCGGGCCCACGCGCTGCCCCGTAGGCCAGGCGTTGTGCACCGCCTACCTCACCCACGCCCGTTCACCCGTCCGCACAGCCCTGCCAGCTCGCGGGAGCGGCTAACCCCGTGTCAGGGCGTGAGTGAGAACACGAGTGCGGCGGTGACGGTGAGCGTGGCCACGGTCAGTATCACGTCCCGGATGCGGGCCAGGTGCCGCCCGGCACCCCCTGCGGCGGTGGGCGTGTGCGGCTGGGCGGGGTGTGACCGGTGCAGCGCGGTGCACAACGTGCACGGCAGAGCGCAGTCGTCCACCCAGTAGGTCCCGTTCAGTTCGGCGAAGGCCGGCTCGCTCTTCTTGCTGCTGCGGCTCATGTCTGGACAACGCCGTGCGATGTGGGCCGGTAGCGCGGCAGGCTGGACTGTGGTCCTTTCGCTGCTCCGCACGCGGCCGGGGTTGACGCGGCGCCGCATTCTCGGCCTGCCGCACACCCATTGGTCACCGTACAGACGAGGCGGGGCTGGGGGAATCGAGGCCGCCGGGCTCGCTGTGGACGTCGAGGTGCAGGCGGTTCTTGCCCGCCTTGCCCTTGGGCACGTCCTGGAAGAGCAACCGTCGGCCGCGGTCGACACCAGTCATTTTGTCGAACGGGTCCTCGGGGTGGCGGATCGCGGCGTAGCCGCGGAAGGTCTTGCGGCCGCGATGCTCGATGACCGCCTTGTCGCCGATGTGGCCGGCGGGCAGCAGCTGTTCGATGAGAGGGCTGGGATCTTCCACCTCGTACTCCAGGGCCTGGGCCCAGAAGTCCGCGAGGACGGACGCGTTGGTGCTGTCGATGACCAATTTCCAACTCAATTCCGTGTAACCGGTTATATTGGTTACATGGACTCCTCCGTAAGCAAGGGACTGACGCTGCACTCCCGTGCCGGCGTCGCCTACCGGTTCGATCCCGGCGCGCTGTGCCTGGAACTGCTGGTCACCGGCGGTCCCGGCCCCTACCGCCGCTATGAGGTGCTGCACGAGCCCGCCGACCTCGCCGTCTGGGTTGAGCGGTCGCGGTTGACGCCGACGCCCGTGCTGGAGATCTCCGAAGCCGAGGTGGCCGACATCCGAAGGCTGCGCGACGCACTGTTGCGTGTGGTCATCGCTCACACGCGCGGCGAGCCGCACCCCTCCGGCGACCTGGAGGTCATCAATGAGGCGGCCGCCCGTCCCGCACTGGCTCCCGCCATCGCTCAGACCGGGAAGCGGCAGTGGGTCGGAACCTGCGATGGCACGCACCTGGCGGCCACCGTCGCCCGGGACGCGGTCGAGTTGCTGACCGGTCCCTTCGCCAACCGCATCCGTACCTGTGCCGCCGAGGACTGTCACCTCGTCTACGTCGATACCTCACGTCCCGGCCGCCGCCGCTGGTGCTCCATGGAGCACTGCGGCAACCGCCACAAGGTCAGGGCGCTGCGCGCCCGCCACTCCGAGGAAGGATGACCGCCATGCCCACAGGGCTCACTAAGGACGCCGGCTGGCAGATCGGCGTATCCCGCACGCTGCCCCACCCCGTGCCCGTCGTCTGGGACTTCATCAGCGGCCCCGAAGGGCTCGCCCTCTGGCTCGGCCCCGGCGCGGTCCTCACCCCGGAACGCGGCGCCCCCTACCGGACGGCCGCAGGCGCGGCGGGTGAGGTGCGCGGCTACCGCCCGGCAGACCGCATCCGCATCACCCACGGCACCACCACGGTCCAGGTCACCCTGACCCCCGCCGCCGACGGGGCCCGGACGATGCTCCGCTTCCATCAAGAGCACCTGGCGAGCGCCGAAGAGCGCGAACAGCAGCGGACGCACTGGCGGCTCGTCCTGGACCAGGTCGCTGCTGCCTTTGACCGGCAGTGACGGCGGCGCGCGATTCCCGACCAAAGATCAGCGCCTCCAGAACCTCCCGAAACACCGGCTTCCTCCCACAAACGGTCCTTTGCGCGAGCAAGATCAAAGACGGCGTCCCAGGGAACGCGAACCGTCGCTTCGGTTCGCAGAACTCAAACAGCATCCCACTGGTTGGTCCGGGGCACTGCTTGCATGTGCTGCACGGTGCGGCGAGGGGGTGGCGGGTGGTACCGCACGTGTGCGGCCGTACCGGGGAGTGTTGGCACGCTGAGGCCGGTGCCCGGGCGGCACGCGGGTACTGCTCGGTCTGCAGGCCCGCGCTGCGCTAGGCTCTGTCGTTTGGATCAGCCCGGCCGTTAGGTGCGGCGCCTTTTGACCGCCCTGGCCCCGCGATGCCGGGATGATCCAGCCGAGAGGGCCCAGCTAGCCCAGATACCGGGCCACCGCCTCCGCTATCCCCGCCGCATCCGCACCCTCCGCCGCCCAGGCCACGTATCCGTCGGGCCGTACCAGGACGGTCGTCCGGCGGTCGCCCGCCCAGCGCTCCACGGTCAGCCACCCCTCACGGACACCGGGGCCCTTGTACGTCCCGGGCGTGATCAGCACGAACCGGCCGCCGCGCAGTGCCTCGTAGAGCCGGCCGTCCTTCAGGGCGACGTCGGGGGCGCGGGTGCCGGTGAGGCGGTGGGCGCCGCGGGGGGCGGGGTAGGCGTAGCCGATGCCGGTGATCTGACCCAGGGCCTTGCGCTGGACGGGCGGGGCCATGTCGACGAACGCGGAGACAAGACCGCGGGCGGCACGCAGCAGTGGATTCCGCGCGCGGGCCAGCCGGACCAGTCCGCCACTGCTGCGCAGCACCACCCTGCCGACCGGGTGGCGCTCGGCCTCGTAGCTGTCGAGAAGTCCTTCGGCCGCCCTGCCCTGGACGGCCGCGGCGAGCTTCCAGCTCAGGTTGGCGGCGTCCTGAAGGCCGGTGTTCATGCCCTGCCCACCGGCCGGGGAGTGGATGTGCGCGGCGTCCCCGGCGAGGAAGACCCGCCCGACCCGGTAGTGCGGTGCCTGGCGCTCGTCACTGTGGAAACGGGAGAGCCAGCGGGCGTCGTGCATGCCGTAGTCGGTGCCCAGGGCGCGGCGGGTGATCTCCTTGACCTCGTCGAGGTCGAGCGGGGCGTCGTCGGAGACCTCGTTGCGGCGGTTCCAGCCCATGACCCGGTACCAGCCGTCGCCGAAGGAGGCGATCATCGCGAAGGCGTCGCCGCGGCCGTTGACGGTGAGGACGCCCTCGGGCTTCTCGAACAGTCGGACATCGGCCAGGATCAGCGACTTGATGACGGAGACACCGGGGAAGTCCAGGCCGATCGCCTCCCGCACGGCGCTCCGGTGACCGTCCGCACCGACGACATACGCCGCCCGGCAGGTGACGACCGCCCCGTCCGCGCTGCGCACGTCGAGGTCGACCCCGTCATCGTCCTGCCGCAGCCCCACGACCTCGCTCTCGTACGCGAACTCGACCCCGGCCTCGCGGGCCCGCCGCTCCAAGAGCCGCTCGACCTCGTACTGCGGGGTGATGAGCAGGAACGGGAAACGCGAGGGCAGCGTGCTCAGGTCGAGGGAGAGGCGGCGGAAGAGCTGCAGGCCGGTGATGGTGGCGCCGGTGGTGAGGAGTTCGTCGGCGAGACCGCGGGCGTCGAGCTGCTCCAGGGTGCGAGCGTGCACCCCGAAGGCGCGGGAGAAGTTACTGATCTTGCGCGGCCGCTTCTCGACGAGGGTCACGGTGACGCCGGCTGAGGCGAGGTCACCGGCGAGGAGGAGGCCGGTGGGGCCGGAGCCGACGACGATCACGGTGCGGTGGGTCGCGGTGCCGTGCATGGTGGCCTCCTGGTGCCAACGCTTGCTTGCCATCGCCTGTCGCCAACAGATGTTGGCCAACGCTTGTTGGCGAAGATACGAGACAGCGCATAGGTTGTCAACAGTCGTTGGCAAACGAATGTTGGCGAACGTTTGTTGGCCTACATTCGTTGGCCTACGCTTGTTGGTATGAACGGCAGCGACAGCACCCCCACGGTTCCCGGCCTTGGCGCCCCCCGCCGCTCCGACGCCACTCGCAGGGCGATCCTCGTGGCGGCCCGCGAGCGTTTCGCGACCGACGGCTACGAGCGAGCCACCATCCGAGCCATCGCCAAGGACGCGAACATCGATCCGTCGATGGTGATGCGGTACTACCGCAACAAGGAGGGCCTCTTCGCGGCGGCCGTCGCCATCGACCTGCGGCTGCCGGACGTGAGCGGGGCGGACAGCCGGCAGGTCGCGGGGCGGATCCTCGTCGAGCACTTCCTCGACATGTGGGAGAACAACGAGGTCCTCACCGCCCTGCTGCGGGTCGGCGTGACCAACCAGGCCGGGGCGGAGCGCATGCAGGGCATCCTGCGGGACCAGCTGCTGCCGGTCGCCCGGCAGGTGTGCCCCGACCCCGAGCAGGTCCCGGCACGGGCGGCACTCATGGCGTCGCAGCTGCTGGGGCTGGCGCTCACGCGGTACGTCCTGCGGATGCCGTCGGCGGTGGGGCTGGCGCGGGCGGAGATGGTGGCATGGCTGGCACCGACGATCCAGCGGTACCTGACCGCACCGAGTCCCTGAGGCTTGTCGAGCACTCGTATGCGCCGGGTCCATCGCCCGGTGGCCAAAAGCGTGAGACTCCGGCAGCTACCAGCCGGCCGAGTTCGGCCGTGAGGGCCGACCCCGGTGCGTCCGGTAGCCGGCTCTCACGTCTCGATGACGGGTGGTCAGCCGTGGTAGGTGATGTAGCAGTTGCCGTCGCGGTCGTTGGCCTTCTGCGTGTACGAGTGGACGTCGGCGCGGGCGCCGCCCGGCTTGTACAGGTAGATGGTGTCCTTGTCGTTGTTCCACATGAAGTTGCAGCTCTGCCGGTAGGCGACGTTCTTCGCGTCACTGTCGGTGCCTCGGCCGCCGCAGAGGCTGACCTGTTCGCCGGGCTCGAGGGTGTGGTTGCTCGTATAGGTGTAGGTGTTGCCGGCGGCGTCCTTGACGAGGTAGCCGTTCAGATTGACGTTGCTCCGCGAGTAGTTCTTGATCGTCAGGTACTCGCTGGCGGTGTTGCCGCCGGAGCACTTGTTGGAGTCCCGGCATTGACGCGCCCTCATGGCCGGAACCTGTACCAGCACTGGCCTCAAGGAACGAACCGCCAGGTCACGCCACCCCAGCCGGCCAGGAGCGTTCACTCGATAGTGAGTAACGGCTAGGCACGCCATGACCGGCTACGGATGTGAAGAAGTCCCATCCCCTGACGAGGCGGGGACGGGACCAAGTGGAGCGCCGGGCATGCCTTACACCTGCATCTCCCCGCAGGAAGCGGGGCATCTGTCCTTAGACGACCAACGCACGGCAGACGGCCGCCGCAGGGACCTGCCTTGCAAGATCGACTGTAGGCGCAGTCGCGCCTGCGGCGCACACCGTCCTACTACGCTCACTGCGCGGGAGAAGAGAATCCTGCACCCGCGACAAGCGCCGGCCCCGCAAGCGCCGTCACATCACGCATCCTCGCCCCGCCCCAGACGGCTTCTACCGCCCGCATGCCCGCCGTTCGTGCCGCGAGCACCCCCGCCCTGGCCCCGGACACCGCTCCACGCCAGCCGGAACAAATCAGACCTGGGGACGAGCGAGTCTGGCGGCGACTCCAGCTGAACGGGCCTCAAGGACCTGTTCTACGCCCTGGCCAAGCCCGCACCCCCGTCCCCGACGTACTGCCTGACTCCGCGGGGGCCCGCGCGGCCGAGCAGCAGCAGGACCTGGCCCGCCTCCGCGCCGAGCGCGACGACCTGCGCGGGCAGACGCAACTCCGGGCCCGACTCGTCCACGTCCTGGAGTTTGAGAACAGCAAGCTCGAGGAGACCAAGGCCGCCTCGGAGCAGCAGGTGGCCGCCCAGGCCCTGGTGCCCGGCCTCGCCCGCCGGCGGCGCCGGCGGGCACCCCGCCGTCAACGCCGAGCGGCGGCACCCGCCCAGGTGCCGCCGCTCCAGATGGTGGTCAGTCGGCGCCCTGCTCCGCGGGTGAGTCGACGTTCTGAGTGGCGGCCCAGGAGGCGAGGAGGCGTAGTCCCTCTTCGTGGGCCGAGCCGGGTTCGGCGGTGTAGATAGTGAGAGTGAGACCGGGTGCGGCGGCCATCTCCAGGCCCTCGTAGGCGAGGGTGAGGTCGCCGACGGTGTGATGGTGGAAGCGTTTGGTGCCGGTGCCGTGGTGGCGGACGTTGTGGGCGCCCCAGCGGGTGCGAAACTCGTCGCTGCGGGTGGACAGCTCGCCGACGAGGTCGTGGAGGTCCTTGTCGTGGGGGTTGCGGCCGGCTTCGGTGCGCAGGATGGCCACGGCGACGTCAGCGGCTTGGCCCCAGTCGGGGTAAAAGCGGCGGGAGGCGGGGTCGAGGAACTGGAAGCGGGCGAGGTTGGCCTGGTTGCCGGTCGTGGCGTAGACGTCGTCGTAGAAGGCGCGTGCGAGCTGGTTGGCGGCGAGCAGGTCCATGCGGCCGTTGCGGACGAAGGCGGGGCCGGCGGTGACGGCGTCCAAGACCCATTGCAGGCTGCGGTGCGGCTTCCACTGCGCGGTGCGGCGCCGGGGGCGGGTGAGGGCGTCGGAGCCGTCGGCGGCGTGAGCGAGGTTCAGCAGGTGAGCGCGCTCGGCGTCGTCGAGTTGGAGCGCACGGGCGACGGCTTCGAGGACGGCCGGGGAGACGCCGGCGAGGTTGCCGCGCTCCAGCTTGGCGTAGTACTCCACGCTCACATCGGCGAGTGCGGCGACCTCGCTGCGACGCAGGCCCGGCACCCGTCGGCGGCTCCCGGAGGGCAGGCCGGCCTGCTCGGGAGTGATCTTGGCTCGCCGCGAGGTCAGGAACTCGCGGACCTCTGCTTGGTTGTCCACGCCTTCGACGGTACGTCCCGCCTGCGTCCATAGGGATGTACTGGCGGTACACCCCTCGACGGTGTCTCGCTCCCCGTGCGAAGAGCGGGTTACCTGGATGACGTGGTGCTTTCGCCCGGTCGTCACGACGGGATCTTGCACCTGGCCCTGCACTCGGCGACGGCCCCGGCATCCGGGATCGCCCGCCCCCGGCACGCGAAGGAAGCACATCCATGCGCGGCGCAGTTATCCACGCCCCCGGTGACGTCCGCTTCGAGTCTCTCGACGATCCGAAGCTGCTTCACTCCACCGACGCGATCATCCGCACGGCCCTCACCTGCGTGTGCGGCTCCGACCTCTGGCCCTACCGCGGCGCCGAGCCGATCGGCGACCCGCACCCGATGGGCCACGAGTACGTCGGCTTCGTCGAGGAGGTCGGCTCCGAGGTCACCGCGATCCGGCCCGGTCAGTTCGTCGTCGGCTCGTTCGCCACGTCCGACAACACCTGCGCGAACTGCAAGAACGGTTTCCAGTCCAGCTGCTTGCACCGTGAGTTCATGTCGACCTGCCAGGCCGAGTACGTGCGCATCCCCAACGCCCAGGGCACCCTGGTGGCCACCGACGAGGTGCCCGGCGAGGAGCTGTGGCCCGGTCTGCTGGCCGTCTCCGATGTGATGGGCACCGGCTGGTGGGCCGCGGACGCCGCCGAGGTGGGGCCCGGCTCGACCGCCGTGGTCGTCGGTGACGGCGCGGTGGGCCTGTGCGGGGTGATCGCGGCGAAGGAGATGGGCGCGGAGCGGATCATCGCCATGTCGCGGCACGAGTCCCGGCAGAAGCTCGCCCGGGAGTTCGGCGCCACCGACATCGTCACCGAACGCGGCGACGAGGGCGTTGCGAAGATCAAGGAACTGACCGGTGGCATCGGCGCCGACAGCGTCCTGGAGTGCGTCGGCACGGCCCAGGCCATGAGCCAGGCCCTGCGCTCCGCCCGCCCCGGCGGCAACGTCGGCTTCGTCGGTGTCCCGCACGAGGTCGCCGTCGACGGGCAGGAGCTGTTCTTCTCCCACGTCGGCCTGCGCGGCGGCCCCGCTCCCGTACGTCGCTACCTGCCCGACCTCATCGACCGCGTCCTGGCCCGCCGGATCGACCCGGGCAAGGTCTTCGACCTCACCCTGCCCCTGGAGCAGGTCGCCGAGGGCTACAAGGCGATGGACGAGCGCCGCGCCATCAAGACCCTCCTCAAGCCCTGACCTCCCGACCGCACAAGGAGCACCCATGCAGATCACCCGCAGCTCGCTCGACACCGTCAAGGGCCCGGCCGACTGGTTCACCGGCGACGTCTACATCGATCCGATTGCCGCCGCCCCTGGCCCTTCCCGGGTCACCGCATCCCTGGTGCACTTCATGCCCGGCGCCCGCACCCACTGGCACCGCCACCCGCTCGGGCAGACCGTCTTCGTCACCGAAGGCGTCGGCCTGTGCCAGCGCCGCGGCGGCCCGGTAGAGGTCATCCGGCCCGGCGACCGCGTCCTGTTCGAGGCCGACGAGGAGCACTGGCACGGCGCCGCCCCGAACCGGCTGATGGTCCACGTGGCCATCAACGAGGGCGACGACGACCACGCCGTCGTGCACTGGCTGAACCCGGTCACCGACGACGAGTACACCGCCGCCCCGGCCACCGACTGACACTGCGGTCCGCCCGGCCCTGCGTCCGCACCGCCTCAACCGAAAGGCTCACCGTGACCACGTTCGCTCTCGTCGGCGCCGGCCCCGGACTGGGGCTGGCCGCCGCCCGCCGGTTCGGCGCCGCCGGCCACCATGTCGCCCTCCTGTCCCGCAACGCCGATCACCTCGACGCCCTCACGGGCGAACTCGACGGTGAGGGCATCCGGGCGCGCGGCTTCACCGCCGACGTCCTCGCCCCCGCCTCCCTGACCGCAGCCCTGGACACGGCGGCCAAGGAGCTGGGGCCGATCGAGGTCCTCCAGTTCAGCCCGGTGCCCCGCGGCGACTTCATGAAGCCGGTCCTGGAGACGACCGCCGCCGACCTGGAGGACCCGTTGGCCTTCTCCGTCAAGGGGCCGGTGACCTGTGTGCACGCCGTCCTTCCGGGGATGCGGGAGCTGGGCCGGGGCACGCTGCTGTTCGTCAACGGCGGCAGTGCCGTACACCCGAACCCCAAGGTGGCCGGCACCTCGGTCGCGTTCGCCGCCGAGAGCGCCTACGCGGCGATGCTCCACGACGCTCTCGCGCCCGAGAACATTCACGCTGCCCAGCTGATCGTCCCCGGCGCGATCCGCCCGGACGCCGAGCACTCCAGCCCCGACGCGCTCGCCGAGCGCCTGTACGCGATCCACACCGAGCGCGGCGCCTTCCGGCACTACGCCGAGCCCATGCCCGCATGACAACCCCGGGACCTCCTCCATGAACCCCGCCGCCCGCCGCAAACTCGCCCGCGCCGCTCCGGCAGCCGCCCTGCTCCTGGCGGTGACCGCCTGCTCCGGCGACGCACCGGAAACCACGCCGTCCACCGCTTCCCCCGGGCAGCAGGAGCCAGCCGCACCCACCGCGCCGTCCACCACGCCAGCCACCTCGTCGTCCGCCTCCGGCAGGAGCATCGCCATGGACATCCGCCTCACCGTCGACGGCAACCCGGTCGCCGCCGCCCTCAACGACAGCGCGACCGCCGGCGACTTCGCGTCTCTCCTCCCGCTCACCCTGGACCTGAAGGACTTCCACCAGGCCGAGAAGATCGTCGATCTCCCTCGTCAGCTGTCCACCTCCGGTGCCCCCGAGGGAGCCGCTCCGAAGGCTGGTGACCTTGGCTACTACGCGCCCTGGGGGCAGTTGGTCCTCTACTACCGCGACGTCCCCTACGCCGACGGCATCGTCATCCTCGGCCACCTCGCCGACGACCATGACACCGAGCGGCTGGCCACCGCCTCCACGGTGACCATCGAAGCCGCCCGCTAACCGACTTCTTCCTGTGAGCCCTCCGCTCACGGCCCGCCCCTCCATGGGAGAAAAGGCATGAACGTCACCTACGACTTCCACGGAAAGACCGCCTTCGTCACCGGCGCCGCCTCAGGCATCGGCCGCGCCGCCGCGCTGGCCTTCGCCCGCGCGGGCGCGCAGGTCGCCCTCGTCGACCTGTCCGCCGGCGGTCTGCGCGAAACCGCCCGCCTCATCGAGTCCGAGGATGGCCGGGCCCTTGCTCTGACCTGCGACGTCACCAGCGAAGAAGACGTCCAGGCGGCCGTCGCCCAGACCGTTGAACACTTCGGGCGTCTGGACGCCGCGTTCAACAACGCCGGCGTCGAACAGCCCGTGCAGTCCGCCGCCGACACCGCCAAGGACGACTGGGACCGCATCCTGGGCGTCAGCCTCACCGGCGCGTTCCTGTGCACCCGCGCGCAGATCCGGCAGATGCTCCAGCAGGACGGCGGAGGCGCCATCGTCAACGTCTCCTCCGGCGCCGGCGTCAAGGGCTTCAAGGGTCAGGCCGCCTACGCCGCCGCCAAGCACGGGGTCATCGGCTTCACCCGCTCCGCCGCCCTCGACCACGCCGCCGCCGGCATCCGCATCAACGCCCTCTGCCCCGGCATCATCGACACCGAGATGATCCGCCGTTTCGGCGACACTCGCCCAGGGGGCCATGAAGGACTCATCGCCGACGAACCCGTCGGCCGCCTCGGCAAACCCGAAGAGATCGCCTCCGCCGTGCTGTGGCTGTGCTCCGACGATGCCGCCTTCACCACTGGCACCGCCCTCGTCGTCGACGGCGGCCAGACCACCTGACCCCCTCAATCCCTTCCCGGAGATCTCCGATGAACCCCACGTACGACTTCACCGGCCAGGTCGCCTTCGTCACAGGCGCCTCCTCCGGCATGGGTCTGGCGACGGCCCGGGCCTTCGCCGCCTCCGGCGCCTCAGTCGCCCTCGCCGACATCGACGAGGACGCCGTCAACACGGCCGCCAAGCAGCTCGCCGCCGATGGCAGGCAGGTTCTCGCGCTGGTCTGCGACGTCACCGACGAGGACCAGGTCGCCGCCGCCGTCGACCACACCGTAGAGACCTTCGGCCGCCTCGACATGGCCTACAACAACGCCGGCATCATGCCCCCGCCCACCGACGCCGCAGACGAGAGCGCCGACCAGTTCGACCGCGTCCAGGCCATCAACCTGCGGGGCATCTGGGCGAGCATGAAGCACGAACTGCGCCACATGCGCACCCAGGGCAACGGCGCCATCGTCAACTGCTCCTCCCTCGGCGGCCTCGTCGGCAACCCCGGCCGCGCCGCCTACCACGCCACCAAGCACGGCGTCATCGGGCTGACCAAGAGCGCCGCCCTCGAATACGGCCCCCGCGGCGTGCGCATCAACGCCGTCTGCCCCGGCACCATCGCCACCCCCATGGTCGACGCCATGGTCGAAGGCGGCGAACTCGACCGCTCCCAGGCCGAAACCGGCCAGGCCATCGGCCGTCTCGGCACCGCCGACGAAATCGCCCAGGCCGTCCTGTGGCTCTCCAGCCCCGGCGCCGGCTATGTCACCGGCATCGCCCTGCCCGTCGATGGCGGCTACACCGCCCAGTAACCCCTCGCACTGCCGTCAAGCACGAGAGGCCGTCCTCGTACTCCGGCGTGCCCGGGATCGCGCAGCACCGCCCACAAGCCCGGTCTGCCACGCCTGACACAAGAACGGTCTCCGCACATCGCGTCTCGGCCACGCCCCCTGCGGGCCGTTGCGCCCTGCCTCCACCGACTGAAGATGGGGTCCACTCCATGTTACGTCGCAAAGCGCTCGGACTGATCGCCGCCACCGCCGCCTCCTTCACGGCCGCGTCGCGGGCGCCGCAGGACAGGGCAAGACCGCAGCTAAGGGCGGCTACACCTTCGCGCTGGACAAGAACGTCAAGCGGACCGCAGTGCGGTTTAGAACCGCTACGGCATCGAGGTCGCCCCAAATCTCTACGTGCCGAAGAAGGGCAAGGGCAAGCTGCCCGCACTGGTCGTCAGCGGGCCGTTCGGCGCGGTCAAGGAACAGTCCTCGGGGCTCTACGCCAACGAGTTCGCCCGCCGCGACTACGTCGCCCTCGCCTTCGACCCCTCCTTCACCGGGGATGGCGGCGGCACGGTGCGCGACGTGGCCTCACCCGACATCTTCACCGAGGACTTCAGCGCCGCCGTCGACTTCCTCGGCCTGCAGAAGATCGTCGACCGCGAGCGGATCGGCGCTCAGGCCATCTGCGGCCTGAGCGGCATGGCGCTCACCGCGGCGGCCGCGGACAGCCGTATCAAGGCGGTCGCCACGGCCTCGATGTACGACATGTCGCGCAGCATGTCCCGCGGCCACGAGGACTACTACACACGCGAGCAGCGCCAAAAGGTCGTGGACCACCTCAGCCGGCAGCGCTGGACCGACGCCGAGAACGGCACTTACTGATCGTTTCAGAATGAGGTTCGGAGTCGTCGCAAGCAGATGACGCTGCAAGCGAGTTGGAGCAGGCCGAGGTGGAGGTCGGCGCGTATCTCGTAGCGGATGCGGAGTCGTTTGAACTGGTGGAGCCAGGCGAAGGTCCGCTCCACGACCCAGCGGGTCTTGCCCAGCCCCGAGCCGTGCGGGACACCTCGACGGGCGATCTTCGGTGTGATGCCGCGGGCCCGGAGGATGCGGCGGTACTTGTCGTAGTCGTAGCCGCGGTCGGCGAACAGCCGGCCCGGCCGGTGCCGCGGCCGTCCGACCAGGCCGCGGATGCGGGGGATCGCGTCCAGTAGCGGCGTCAGCTGGGTGACGTCGTGCCTGTTTCCGCCGGTCAGCGACACGGCGAGGGGTGTTCCGTGCCGGTCGACGATCAGGTGGTGCTTGCTGCCCGGCCGGGCGCGGTCGACCGGCGAAGGTCCGGTGTGAGCCCCCCTTTCAGGGCCCGGACGTGCGAGCCGTCGATCGCGCAGTCGTCCATGTCCAGCAACCCTGCCTTGCGCAGTTCGGCCAGGAGAACTTCGTGCAGGCGGGGCCAGACGCCGGCCTCAGTCCAGTCCCGCAGCCGCCGCCAGGCCGTCACCCCGCTGCAGCCGGTCCGCTCGGCCGGCACGTCTCTCCAGCTGACGTTCTTGCGCAACACATAGATGATGCCCCGCAGGGCCGCACGGTCGTCCGCCGGCAACCGCCCGGGGTGCCGATGACGCCGCGGCGGGCGGGGCGGCAGCAGTGGAGCGATACGTTCCCACAGGTCATCAGGCACAAGATCATCCGACACCCGCACCACTCTGCCGCCACCAGACCCGACCGCCAAGCCACTCACGCCGAACTCACTCTGAAACGATCAGTGAGCTTCTTCAGCACGGCCACCGATCGGGGTGACGTTGACGGTGGCGGTTCGGACCAGCCCGAAGGCATCCGTCCTGCTCGCCGACATCGTCAACACCCAACTGCTCCTCACCCACAGGGGTGGCGACTGAAGAAGCTCAGTAAGACCCCGCATCAGTCACGTTCCGTAGTGGACCCCACCTCGCCCCGCGATTGCGGCTACGCCCGGGTCCGGAGTCACAGGAGATCTGGGGCTCGGTTCAGGGGCCCGTGACCTCGTGGATCCAGGGTCCGTGCCGGCCCGGCCCGTGCGTGTGCCGCTACCGCCGCTCGCGCACCCTGACCACCTCCAGTTCCGGCGACCGCATGATGTCCCGTTCGCAGAACCGCGACGTCACCCAGTGCTCACCTGAGAACAGTGCCGTCTGGTCCCGGTAGTGCGGCGAGGCCGGGTTCGACGACTGGGAGTACGTCAGAAGCGTTCGGGCCACCGGGCACCGCCCACCGTCCCAGCCGACTGCCTGGATGTGGCTCGACCCGTGCACCGTCTCCGTGTAGCCGCCGTCCGGCGCGTTCCACACCGACTCGACCTTTTTCCACACGCCGAGCGCCTCCGTGCCCCCGTGGACCGGGTACCGCTTCCCGTTCCGTACGACGAACTGGTGCTCACCCAGCGGCGCGTCCAGCGCGATGCCGGCCGCCCGCAGGTCGGCCACCGTGCCCCTGAGCGCCTTGGCGAACGCGGGTGAGCCGGTGTTCAGGGTGTTCGGCGTTGCGACCGGGTCGCCTGCGCCGAAGGGAACCTTCCACAGCTGAGCCGCGGGCACCGACGCGGTCAGCGCCCGCCAGAAGCGGTCGAAGAGCAGTGCGCCGCGGCTGCCGGTGTCCATGGTCCGGTCCCAGCGATCCAGCACCTTGCACGCCTCGGCCAGATCATCCGCCGAGAGTTCCTTGCAGGCGCGCACCGTGTCGTCGGCGGCGAGATCTGCCGCTGGCACCCGGTTGGCGAACTGATGCCGCTGAAGATCGGCCACCGTGAGCCGCCCGCGGTCCGCCATCGCCGCGCCATCCTCGATCGCGCCGCGCGTACGCAGCGTACGAGGTGTTCCCACGGTGCCGAAGACCCGCTCGTACCCCGTCAGCGGCGCATCGGCGTTGGCCAGCCAGGCGCTGTCGTTGGAGTTCTCCGCGTACGCCGCGTCCTTGAGCGTCGGCATCCGTGACGGCCCGAAGATCCCCGGCTGCACCGCGTCATGGTCCCGGCCGAGCCCGCAGTCGCTCCGCAAACCGTCCAGAACCGCCACACCGGATGCCGGGTACGTGACCCGGCCGAGCGGGGTCGAGCAGCGCCCGGCCAGCTCGTCGGTGATACGCGGCAGCACCTGCGACTGGGTGAAGAGGGTGTGCCCGGCCGAGTCCGCGGCGATCGTGTTCAGCCACGGCAGCCCCTGGGTACGCCGCAGTACTTCGAGCACGTCGTGTGTCGACCGTGCCTTGCCGAACGCCAGCGACGTGTCAAAGCCGCGCATATTCACCGCGTTGGGATCGTTCAGAGCGTACGCCGTGGTCTCGGACCACGGGCGGCGGTCTCCTCGGGCCGCTGGTGATAGCCCTTCACGACGTTGTGGCCGCGCACCAGGATCTCGCCCACCTGGTCGGCGCCGGGCGGCAGCGGGCTGCCCTGGCGGTCGGTGACGCGGACCTCGACGCCCTGGATCGGCTTGCCGACCGAGCCGATGCGGCGTTCGTCGGCGTCGGTGTTGAAGGTGATCACCGCGGCGCTCTCCGAGATGCCGTATCCCTCGAGCACGACGCACCCGGGGAACGTCTTTCGAAGGCCGCGATCACTTCCGTGGGCATCGCCGCGCCGGCGCTGATCACGGCCCGCAGGCGGGAGGTGTCGCGCCCGGACCGGTCGGCCTGCAGGAGCGCGACGTACATCGTCGGCACTCCGACGGAGAGGGTGCAGCCGTGACGCTCTATGGCGTCGGTTACCGCGGTCGGTTCGAAGCGCGGTACCAGGACCAGGCTCGAGCCGAAGCGGACCGCGGTGTTCAGGACGCTGGACAGGCCGAAGGCGTGGAAGAAGGGCAGGGCCGCCAGCGTGCGGTCGGCCGGTTCCAGGCCGAACGCGCCACCCGCGACGGTGCAGTTCATGTACAGCTGAAAGTGGGTGAGTTCGGCGCCTTTGGGCGTGCCGGTCGTGCCGCTCGTGTAGAGGATGGCCGCGGTGTCGTCGGCGCTGGTGGGATGGATCTCGTCGTGCGCAGGGCCTCGGCAGAGGTCGCTGAACGGCAGGATGGTGTCGGGGAGGCCCTGCCGGTCCTCGACTCCCACGCAGTAGACGCGCAGGTCGGCCGGCAGGTCGGGCCCCTCGGTGGCCGCCTTCCAGGACGGGGCGGTGGTGATCAGGGTTCTGGCTCCGCTGTCGCCCAGGTGGTGGGCGAGTTCGCGAGCTGTCAGCAGGGGGTTGAGCGGGACCATGATCAGGCCGGCCCTGAGCAACCCGAAGTAGGTGAGGGGGGAACTCGACGATGTTGGGCAGCTGCACCGCCACGCGGTCACCGGGACGCAGGCCCGAGTCGAGCAGGGCGCGGGCGATGCACCTGGAGATCGCGTCCACCTCGCCGTAGGTGTAGGTGGATTCACCGTGCAGGAGCAGGGGGTGGCCGGGGGCTGCCAGGGCCGACTCACGCAGCATGGTGGCGAGGTTGAACGTCATGGGCGTCTCCTGTCCTGCCGGGCGGCGGCGCCCACGCGTGCGGGCTCGCCGCGGGGCCGGTGTCGTCCCAGACACCGGCCCCTGGGGGCATCTGTTCGTTGGTGCCGTGGTGCGTCATGCGTGGTGCGTCACGCCTTGGCGCGTCATGCCTTGGCGCGTCATGCCGTGGTGCTGCCTGCGGCTCAGCGCGAGGCGACTATGCCCCCGTCGACGGGGATGACCGCGCCGGTGATGTACGTGCTGTCGGGCCCGGCCAGGAAGGCCGTGATGCCGGCCATGTCGCCGGGACGGCCGATCCTGCGGAGCGGGATCTGCGCGGCCGCCGCATCGCCCGCGTGGCGCAGCAGGGTGGCGGTCATCTTGGACTCGAACAGTCCGGGGGCCACCGCGTTGACGAGAACGTCGGGTGCCAGCTCCGCGGCGAGCTGCTGGGTGAGCAGGTGCACTGCGGCCTTGCTGGCGCTGTAGGAGAAGTTGTTGAAGCCCGGTGCGGGTGCTCGCAGGCCGTCCACGCTGCCGATGTTGATGACCCGGGCCGGGTCGTCGGCGGTGGAGACGGAGCGCAACAGCAAGGGAGTATCAGCGCGTCCACGGTCCTTGAGGGTGACCGGCTACACCTGTTGTGGCTGACGTGTGGAGAGCTCGTCCGGCACGCTGCTGGAATCGAGGGCAGGGGTGCTGACGGCGCAGAGAGTCTGGCTCCAGTGTGGCCGGTACTGGTTCTTGTAGGCGTGCTGGCCTGGGACGGTACGGCCCAGGTCGAGGTGTTCGTATCCGGCACAGGTCAGGTCCTGTGCGAGGTGGCGCAGCAGTGCGTGGCCTGGTGCGAGGTCCCGGTAGTCCGGGTGCATGGCTGGTACGACGGAGTAGGCCCGGCGGTTTCGTGTCAGGCAGAGTTGGGCTGCGACGACTTCGCCATCCAGGGCGAGGGTGGCGATGAACGCTGTGCTGGGGCCGCACCGTTTGAGCACGGCCTGCCAGTGGGCTGTGCCGGGTGTATGGCGCGCGCCGGCCGGCGGGGTGTAGCCGGCCCAGCGGTGAGCGTGCAGCCGGGCCAGGACAGCGTAGGCGCTGAGTAACTCGCCGCTGTCGCGGCTGCGCTGGTAGGTCACCTTCCGGCTGATGGCGAGTTCGTCCCAGGTCCGCTGGCGTCGCTTGTGATCACGTCTGGTCGAGCGCGACATCGCCTCATAGGCGAGCGGTAACGCGATCTCGGCGCAGTCGGTGACGCTCGTGCGCCACAGCCCGGATGCGGCCAGGCCACTGGAAGCGAAGTGCCGGGCGAGGTGGTCGGCCGCGGGCAGGCCCGCGATTTCCACCCGGTGGCCCTGGTACGCCAGGTCGTGGAGGTACCGGGCGAAGGACGCCGACACCCGCGGGTCCTCGGCTGCCGGGCCCACGGCCCGGGCGTACTCTCCCATCGGCGTGGACAACGCATACGTCCACACCTCCGAGCCCTCATGGTCGTGAACCAGCGGCAGAGCGGCGAGGACCTGCCCGGCAGCATCCTCGCAGAGGACCAGGACGGGGCGGGCAGCGAACGGGAGTTGCTGCGCCCATCCGGTGAGCCACGACGGAGACTGGTAGGGCGTTGCTTCCGGGTCCTGCCGGTACAGCTCCGCCCACGATGAGGCCAAGAAGGCGCTGGCAGCAGCCCCCTCGAGAGCACGCGCGCATAAATTCATGATCGGCTTCTTCCTCGCTGGGCGACCGGATGGCGCCTGAACCCCCATGGTCACGTCGCCCCGCACGGCAAAACGCCGCATCAAACCTGAATTCACACGAACGAGACTCCGATAGACACGCCGACCGGACGCGACGGATAGGTGTCGTCGGCCCGCCTGGCCGTGTCTGCGTCAGAGCGCTCCATCCGTGGGTGCGGTCGTCACCGGACGGCCTCGCCGTCGGACGCGCCTGGGGCCGCTGCGGCAGTCCCGTGGGGGAACGAACCACTGCCGCAGCGGCCTTCCGGCTGGTGACTGCCCCTGTGTGAGGGCACGCACTCCGGATGTCACTCTAGTGGGGGACGTGAAGGCCGATGGCAGCGCTGCCGACGTACGCCGGTCGACTGCGCCTCGCCGTCGGGCAGTCCCGTCGCCCCCGACAGAACCGGATCGGACACGGCTGGCCTCGCCCTGGAGGACGTCGCCGCCCTGGTCCAGGAGCTCGTTGCCGGACAGGCCGCGACGGTGGGGAGCCTGCTGTGACCGCACAACTCGCCCTCGGTACCTACCGATGCCGGGCGATCCCGGAGGCGGTCGTCCGTGCGGCCGCCTCCGGCGCGGGGTGGGTCGACACCGCCCCCAACTACGCCATCGGCCGCGCACAGATCCTGCTGGCCCCGGCCCTTGCCGCCCACCCGTCGCTGAACGTCTCCACCAAGACGGGGTACTTCACCGCGGCCACCGGCACTGACGCCGTGAACGACGGTGTCCTCGACCAAGACCAGGCCGCCGCCGGGCACAGCCTCGCCCCCGACTACGTGCGCTGGCAGACCGGCTGCAACCGCGAGCAGCTCAGGCGCGACCGTCTGGACCTGGTCTTGCTGCACGCAATGCTGGCGGCTCCTGCGGAAGCTTCGCTGCAGCGCCACCCGGATCACCGTCCCTGTCCGAGCCGTCGTCGCTCTTTAACTCACCGCGTGATCAAGATGGCAATGGCTCAGGGTCTGGCATCGGGCTGGCTTGACGGTCAGAGTTCCCAGTCCGCCGAGGCGAAGGTGACCTCGCTGATCGCGGCGTCCCCGGCCCGGGTGGCGTTCACGTCTATCTGGAGCCCAGGAGGGATGGGGCTGCCGCTGGGAGTGAAGTGCAGCCCCAAGTCGTGATTCTCGATGTGTTGGAGCATGGCCGTGTCGAGGCGGGAGGGTGTCGCCCCGATCAGCTGGATTTCGGCGTAGGTAATCTGCGGTCCGGTCCGGCCGTTGACCGTCACAGCTCCCAGCACCGGCAGGCCCCAGCGGGCCGACAGCCCTCTGCGGAGACCAGTCCCAGTGCGAGCGCTCCTGGTCAGTCTTCACCGGCCAGGAGCCGCTGTTTTTCTCCCGTTCCCGGACGTCGCACCAGTGCATGACCGGCCCGGCTTCGTAGGGTGCTTCGGCAAGCTCCGCAGTGACGAACAGGGCAGAGGTGATCACCTTGTCCTTCGACTCTGGGTATCCCTCGGCGGAGAGCCTATATTCCAGTGCCCATGGAGACCCCCCACGCCGCGATCTCCGGATCACCACCCCAGTTCCCCCGCACTGCGACGCTCTCCTGGCGGGCAAGATCCTCGATCTCTGCGCGCGCCTGGGACGGCACCCTGGCGATCAGCTCGACCTCATGGAGCTGGACCAGCGGGCCCTTCCATGGCATCGATCTCGACGCCGACCAGAAGCATCCCCGGGCCATAAATACCGGTCACCCCGATGCCCTCATAGCGCACCCAGTGGGCCCCGTCTGCCGCGACCTGCGAGTTACCTGCCCTCGGCCCGCCCAGAGCCGCGTCCGCCTCGTCCAAGGCCATCCCGAATCGCAACGGCCCCAGCCCTATCAAAGGATCAAGCACCCACCGCTCTCGATCCTCCAACCTTCTGCCCCACCATCTCATCCAGTCCCCATGGTTCCGTCTTCCGGCGATCTTGTTAGGAGCCTATGGGCACCCTGTGACAGCCCCGCTCTGTGATGGCTCGGGGAGCTGAGGGAGGGAGCCGCGCGGCCGTCTGCGCGGCACAGATAGCCTGCGCGAATGAAGCGGATGCAGCGGGCAGCTGGCGCGGTCGTCGGCTCGGCGGTGGGTGACGCCCTGGGTGGCCCCTTCGAGTTCGGCCCCCCGGGAGCCTTCTCGGCCCGGTTTCCCGCGCCTGGTGTCGGTGGTGAGATGTGCGGGGGCGGTGGCTGGGATCCCGGTGAGGCGACGGACGACACGCAGATGGCCGTCCTGGTCGGGGAGTCGCTGCTGGAGCAGGGCGGGCTGGATCTGCCGGACATCTTCGCCCGCTTCCAGCGGTGGGCAGTATCGGACCCGAAGGACATCGGTTTGCAGACCGAAGACGTCCTGACCAACGGCATGCCCTGGGACCTCGCTGCTGCGATACATTTCCAGGTCAACCAACGAGCAGCGGGAAACGGCTCCTTGATGCGGGCGTCGACCTCCGCGGTCTACTTCGCGGCCGCCGGCCAGGAAACCACCATGGAGGCGGCCCGCCGCATCGCTGCCCTGACCCACGGTGACCGCGCGGCCTGGGAAGGCACCGCGATCTTCCACGAACTCATCCGTGTCACGTTCGAGGACACCGACCCCCTCGCCGCCCTCCCGGACGTCCTCGCTCTTGTCCATCCCGACCACCGCAGCCGCTACATCACCGTCCTCGCGCCCGACTGGCACCCCGACCGGGCAACCGAGTTCAATGGTGCCGTGTGGCCCTGCCTGGGCTCCGCCGTCTGGGCCCTGCGCACCACCACCAGCTTCGAAGACGCGATACGCGCGGCCATCGACCTCGGCGGCGACACGGACACCGTCGCCGCGGTGACCGGAGGCCTCGCGGGGGCGTACTACGGACTGGACGCCGTCCCCGCCCACTGGACCCAACCACTCCATGTCCCCCTCCCGGGCTTCGACGGACGGGTGCTGGACCTGGCAGACCTGCTCCACCTCGCTCACCGCCTCCTGGAGGGACGCCGCCGGTGAGACACGCGGTAGCCCACATAAAAGGGTCGGATGGGCGACGTCCGGCCTTGTAGATCGAGACCGCCAGTGGGCACGGGTAGCTACCACAAGATCCGAAGAGTGCGGGGCTGGGTGGGAATTCTGTCCAGATTCCAGTCGGTGTTTCCTGCGAGGGCAAGGCAGCACAGACGCAGGAGGACCTCGCGAATGAACAACCAGATGGACCAGCGGACGGTACTGCTCATGCTCGTTGGTTGCAGCGTCGTGTACGTCGCCTTCGAGCACCCGTCGTTCGGCACCGCACTCATGGTCGGTGCCGGAGTCGTGACACTGCTGCATCTCCTGATGAAGGAGCGTTGACGTGCCCTGCTCGAACTGCGAGGGCACGCGATCAAGTTCGTGGTCTCGGGCAGGAAGCTCTGCCAGGGGCCAGCAGCGGGTCGAGGAATCCTGTCGCGGCGGCTCTCCGCGTCACGACGGCGGTGCAGCGAAGGTGGGAACGTCGGTGGGGAGACGTCGGGACGGACGAGGTGCCACCGCTCGGGTGATGCCTCCGGCTGGCGGCGCCACGGACGACATCGACCCCACTGCTACGCGTCGGCGGCCTCGTGAAGGTCCAGTAAGAACCGGAGCCGTACGCCGGACTCACCGGGCTCCTGGGCCGTCCGGTCTGCCGGGGCGATCGCGCACCGCGCGGCGAGCAGGTCCTGGACAGCGAACACCGTCGCGTCGTCGGCTGCCGCGACCTCCACCACGGCCAGGCCCGGCTGCGCCACGTGAGCGTCCATGATCTTCCTCATGCCGGACACCACGCGCAGGCGGTCCGTCGAGCCTTGCGCCGCCTGGCCGCCTTCACTCGGCGGGGGTATGGAGGGCCTGCTGCTGGACGCGGGTGCTGACGAAGCGCACGGCCGGCCCCCACCGCTGCATCGCCGGAGCCAGGCACCACTGGCACAGGGGGAGACCGCCAGTGCCGTACTTGTGCGTATTGCGCTGGCATCCGGCGCAGGGACCGACCTTGTCGCCGGGACAGGCCAGCGCGGACGGTTCGGGCTCGGAGACCGGAGGCGGGGACGTAGTCATCAGGGTTCCCCTCCCAGGCAGCGGCGGCCGCTACCCGCCACAGGGTACCGACGCGACCAGCACAACCGTTCGAGCCGCGCCCTTGGTGCCGCCTGCTGCGCTGAGGCCCCATGGCCGCACGTGACTGCCCAGGACCTGACACAGGAGACAGGGCAACGCCACAGCCGGGGAACAGCTTCGTCATGTAGCGGTGCCGCGGCCCACCTCGGCGGATCGGCCACGGCACCACTGCGCAGGGCACTCACCTGCAGGGACTGAATGCCCCGAATCGGCGCAGGATCACGAAGCTGAACGGATGACGCGACACCGGCCGCAGACGCGACCACCTTCACCGCGACCGAATACTCCTTGAGCTGACGGAGACGAACACGGCCAGGCACGCGTGCACAGCGCCCCGGCTGTGAGAGATCACTTCAGCAATCGACCGGGGCGCCACCCGGTGCGGGGGAGAGGGGAGGCGGCGTAGCGGGGCCGGGGCCCTGGCTGGTAGATAACTGTGGGTGCCTGCGGGGGCGGGTTCGCTGGACGAAGGGCGGGGGCTCTTGCGGCAAGGGGACAGGCGGCAGATTCAGACGGCGGTCCTGGGCAGCGCGGACTCGGATGATCCGCTGATGCTGCCGCTGGAGGCGATCGAGCTGGACGCCTTCCGTCGGCGGCACCAGGGCGACACCTTCTGGTGCGGCCTCCCGTTGGGCGGCTGCGGCTTCCAGCTGACGTCCAAGCTCTACACCGACAGGGTCTGCCACTTCGCCCACCACCCAGGACCGGACGGACAGTCTCACCTGTGCGGTCGCCGTGCCCGTGGAGTCAACAGCGCCGATCACCTGTACGTGAAATCCGCGGCCGCCGCCTGGCTGCGCGGCCGGGACCTGCAAGCCGACTTCGAGTTCACCCAGCCGCAGGGGGCAATGATCGGTTCGGCGGTGGACATTCGCTTCCAGCACCGCGCCATCGGGCCAGTTGCTGCACGTCGGACCCGCTCAGGGCGGGCTCGCCACGGCCGTGCAGCGCCTCGAAGGCGACCCGGGTCAGGCGCTCGCAGTCGTCGGCGAGATGGACGGGGATGCTCCCGGACGCGTCGGTGGACAGGGCCGGGCGCGGATCGAGGGGCGGTACGAGCGGGAACGCCGCGATGGCCCGGTCCTGCTGTCCGCCGGCGGCGCGGCCGAACACCGAGGCGTGGTCGAGGCCCCCGCGTGCGACGTACAACTGCACCGCGACGGCCTCACTGGAGACGGCCTCGCCCAACGCCTGGGCCACGCGGGCCGCTCCCCAGGCCAGGTCCGCCGAGCAGTGCACCAGATAGGCGCGGGCGGACCGGTGCGTGAACGCCAGGGCGTACGGCGTCACCGGTGCGCCGTCCCGCCCGCGGTGGCTGGCGACGAGGTCCTGGACGGCGGCCGCCGCCTGTACCGCGCGGGACAAGGGGGTGTCGTGGTGCAGGGCGGCGATCTCGGTGTCGACGGCGGGCAGCCGCCCGGCCGCGCGGCGCAGGGCGTTCCGGGCGGTGGTCAGGTGGGCGGCAGGCGCCTCGTTCGCCCGCCGGGGCCGCTCACCGGTGCTCTCCAGCGTGGTCTGCAGATGCCTGACCAGCTCGCCGAGCAGCCCGACCACGACGGCCTGCTCCCGGGCGTCGTCCGGCATGAGGGTGCCGGAGACCACCTCGCGCAGGTTGCGGTCGGCGGCCTCGCTCAGCTCTCCCAGCGTGGTGGGCATGGCTATCGCTCCCGAGTGGCGAGGAGCGCGTCGGCGGCGACCGCCGCCTTGCCGGCGGCCTCCCGCACCACCGCCCGGCCCTCCTCTCCCATCCCGGGACCGGCAGCCACCTGTTCCAAGGCCGCCTGGACGTGGCGCAGCAGCTCCACGTACGGGGCGAGCCCGTCCGCACCGGGCGACGGACGCGGTACGACGTCGACGGGGCGACCGGAGCCGGGCAGCGGCAGCAGACTCCGGCCCGCCGCACTCGCCTGCGCGGCGACCAGGGCCTGCAGCTCGTCGCCGCCTTCCTCGAAAGCGACGGCGTCCGCGACCTGTTCGGCCACGGCGAAGGCCTCCCACGCGGCCGCCATGGCCTCGGACCGGTCCGTCGCGTCCAGGGCCGCGTCCAAGGGCTTCAGCACATGTGGCAGTGACACCCCGTCATCTCCCTCATCCCCCTGCCTCATTTGGTCAGGCAGCGATCGTCTCACTCGGTGAAGGCGACGCCGTACGCCCTGTGAACAACCACCCACTTTCGTGAACGCGCACGAGGAGCGGTGACGAACCGCCAGCCCTCTCAAGAGCCCTTCGGAAGGCGTACGACGACTGGCCGGCGATCTGTGGCCTTGGAATCAGTCAGTCCCGGTGCCACACCAGCGTGTAGCGCCAGAACAGCCTGCGGCGCAGTCGTGCACCCGGCAGTGTGCGCCGGGCCTCGTGGACGATCTCGGCGAAGCTCATGGTCGCTGGTCGGACCGGTGCCGTCATCGAGGCCGGCGGGCATGCCGTGCGGCCCTTGTTCTTGATCCAGCCCGTGGCGGCGTTCAGCGGAACGGCGGCGGCACCGAGCAGATGGTCGCTGACGGTTTGCGCACGCTAGACACCGACGACCACCAGAGTTCCTCCGGGTGCCAGGTGCCGGCGGAAGTGGGCGAGGGCGTCGGTGAACGGCAGGTGGTGAAGGGCGGCGACGCAGGTGATGACGTCGTAGGAAGCGGAGGGGATGCCGGTGAGCGCGTCCGCGGCGGTGAAGGTCACTGGGGTATCCGCAGGGGTCAGTTCCCGGGCCCGGGTGACGGTTGCCGGATCGGGGTCGATCGCGTCCACCGCCGCGGCGCGCGTGGCCAGGAGCCTGGCCAGGTCGCCGGTGCCGGAGCCGACGTCCAGGGCCGTGCGGAAGCTCCTGGGGAGCTGCCGCAAGATCCACCGGTGGTAGTGGGCGTTGTGGTCCCAGGGGTGGGCGGCGTTGAACCGGTCGAGTGCGTGCAGGAAGCGACGCGGCAGGGTCGTCATGCCGTGAGTCCATCAGGTCCGCGTCCGGAAGCCGATGCCGTCGGGACGGGGCCCGTCCCGACGGACGCCCGGACCGCAGACGGCCGCACCGTCTCCCCAGGGCAGCCCCTCCGGGCATGCCGACGGTCCGGGCCGCGATGACAGACGTCCGGAGCCCGTTTTCCCTGGGCCCGCGTTGATCAGGGGCAGAGGAGCGGCCCGTCCTGGTGAGGTCGCTTGCGGTTCGGGTGAGCCGATGCCGTTGCGGGACGGCGATCGTGGCCCACACGTGGTCGCCTGGGCCAACGGATCGACGTCGCTCGGGTCTTCATCAGCCATGACCGATATGCCGAAATCTGTAGAAGTTGCTGAGGGCATGCCCCTGTGACCATAGAATCCCAGGTCAAAGAGTCTGCTCCCCGCACCTGCGGGGATGGCCCCGGCATCGTGGCTTTCTTCTCCGGCCTGGGATCCTGCTCCCCGCATCCGCGGGGATGGCCCCGTCGACCAGCAGCCGAGGCCACACGACCCGTGCCCTATTTGCAGGCGGGCGAATGTGCGCTCCACGACCCAGGGCTGATTGGCGAGCCCGGAGCCGTACTCGGTGTCGCGGCGGGCGATCGGCGGCTTCACGCCGAGATTCCAGACGGCGGTACTTGTCGTGGTCGTAGCCACGGTCGCCCAGCACCGCGTCCGGGCGGTTCCGGGGCCGGCCACGTTTGCCCCGCACTGGCGGCACGGGCTCAAGGAGCGGGATCAGCTGGGTCCGTGGTCGAAGATGTCCAGGACCAGACCGTGACTGTGCCGAATACCGGGGTGGGCGACTGAGCGAGCGGATACGGTTCCCCCGTGATGAAAATTGCCCAGACCACCATGAAACGTACGGGAGCCCTCGTCGCGGCAGCCACCGTGGCCGCGCTTGTCATCCCCTCCCAGGCCCACGCCGCTGCCGTCGCCTGCGGCGGCGGGGTCTCGACGCAGAACATCAGCGCCCGGGGTTGTATTTCCGCCGAACGCTGGAAGGACGGGAAGATCTGGTGGCGCGACATCACCGCCCACGCTCTCCTCACCAACTCCCGTTCCCACGCCTCATGGGTCGAATACGAGGCGTACCTCCACGTGCAGGGGGACGGCGACGACTGGACGAAAATGGGCAGCGGCCGAACCATCGTGGAGCGGCGTTCCACGATCGGCCCGATCGCCATCGCCACCAACACCCGCCTCTGTGGGCCCGTCAAAATCACGATCCGTGTCCACGTGAGGCCGGCGGGGGGCGCCTGGTCGAACTGGTCCAGCGCGGCGACCTCGCAGTGCCAGACCTGACGCTGCCTGACCTCGCACACCGCAGCGCCCCCGCCTCCGCTGTGTCTCCTTGGTGTCGCTTCGGTACTCGGTCTCAGGCGTGCGGCAGTCGCCCATCAGCGAGCGAAGGGGGGCATCTCAGAGCCTTCCGCTTCTCCGCGGCCAAGGGCTTCGCGGAGGATGGCGTGGTCCTGGCCGTCGACTTTGCCGCCGTGGTGGTAGGCGTTGAAGGCTGCCAGGTCGGGCGGCAGAGTGTCTTTCTCCATCTGCCGGGAGAACCCCAGGACGCCTTCCGCGTTCTGTTCGCTGGCGAAGGCCCGTCGGATCGCAGACGGCCGCGCCGTCCCCCAGGGCAGTGCCCCACGCAAAGCTCCGGGCTACGACGGCAGGACGTCCGATGCCAGTGTTTCGGTGCTCGCGGTACGTCTTCGGGGGCACACGGATTGACGCGAGTCCACACCACCCGTGCCCTATTTGCCGGAATCCGTGCAAGTCGCTGAAACACGCCCTCGAGACCCATAGACTCCCAGGTCAAACAGTCTGCTCCCCGCACGTGCGGGGTTGCCGTCTCATGGTGACGAGGAGCTCAACCTGCTCTGCCGAGCCCCGCGCCTCGGTCAGCGCGCGGTACGGATCATCACGGTGAGGACCGGCGAGGCCGGTGACGGCTGGCTATGTCCGATGTCCTCGTACCCCCACGACCGGTAGAGCGCGTGGACCTTTCCGTCCCCGGCGGCCGGGTTGACCATGAGCGTGACGAAGGGCTCGTCGCGGGTGGCGAGGAGGGCGTCGTGGATGCGCCGGGCGGTGCCGGTCTTGCGCCAGGCCGGCCGGACGCCGATCTCCTTCAGGGCCACGGCCGGGCGCTCGGTGTACGTGTCGGCCGGAGCGGGGCTGGTGCGCTGCCAGTAGCGGTCGCCGTGTTCGATGGTGTTGCCGTAGGCGTAGCCGACCGGGTGTTCGTCCGCGTAGGCGAGGACGGCCGTGAAGCCCGGCTCGGTGCCGTGTCGGTCCAGGCGCTCGCCGAACGCGGTGACCGCGTAGTTCGGCAGGTGGAGGAGCGGGGCGCGCACATCGGCGTAGACGTCGAGGAGGTCGCCGCGGGCGGTGTCGAGGGTGGTGAACGTACGCAGTTCGATGGCGGGCGCCGTGCTCATGCGGCTCTACCTTCTGGGCCCCCGTCTTCCTGGGCCCGCGTTGATCAGTGGCAGAGAAGCGGTTCGTCCTAGTGAGGGTGCTTGCAGTTCGACAGATTGTCGTCACTCTGATCCCCGCCACCTATGCCCGATATGCCGAAATCTGCAGAAGTTGCTGAGAACACGCCTTTGCCACCATAGAATCCCAGGTCAAACAGTCTGCTCCCCGCACCCGCGGGGATGGTCCCGCCGCCTGATCGGCTGCCAGAAGCCGTGTCAGCTGCTCCCTGCACCCGCGGGGATGGTCCCTGGACACCGCCGGACAGCTCGCCGACCCCGCCCTGCTCAAGCAGATCAAGCAGATCAAGGAGGTCGAGCGCGGCCGGGTCGACGCGTACGCCGAGCGCCGGGGCTCCTCGGCCCGCTTCGTGCCGGGCGGCCGCGTCTGGGAGGTCCCGGCCGACCTCGCCCTCCCGTCGGCCACGCAGAACGCTCGACGAGAACGACGCCGCCACCCTCGTCCGCAACGGAGTCAAGGCCGTCTCCGAGGGCGCCAACATGCCGGCAACCCCCGAGGCCGTCCACCTCCTCCAGCAGGCCGGCGTCGCCTTCGGCCCCGGCGAGGCCGTCAATGTGGGCGGCGTCGCGGTCAGCGCCCTGGAGATGGCGCAGAGCCACGCCCGTACGTCCTGGACGGCGGGGCGCGTCGAGGACGAGCTGACGGCCATCATGAACGACATCCACACCACCTGCCACGAAACCGCCGCCCGCTACGACACCCCCGGCGACTACGTCACCGGCGCGAACATCGCGGGCTTCGAAGCGCAGCTGCGGTCCCGGCCGTACCGCTCGTGATACCGGCAAGCACCGGTCCACGTAGGGAACTCGGCGGGCCGGACCAGGCCCCGCCGGAGCGCCGCGGTGCGGATGCGACCGGTCCAGGGCCTGCCGTCGAGCACGCGGGCCGTCACGAGCGCACCGTCCGGCGGTACAGCCGCGCCCGGATCCGGTAGCGGAGGGAGGCGCGCTCCTCGCGCTCCTCGATGGCGTCGGCGAGCAGTTCCTCGAACTGGGTCATCCGCTCGCCGGCGAACCACTCGGACTGGTAGTCGTCACCGTGGCAGACCGGGCACACGTGATCGTGCCCGGCACACTCGAGCCACGACGCGCAGCCGGCCTCACCGCAGTCCGGCCGGGTGGGGTCCTCGCCGGTGTCGGAGCAGTACGGGCAGCGTGTGAGGCGGTAGTCGACGGGGGCGCCCGCGTGGAGGTCGGAGTGGAGCTGGGCTAGCGGTTGAAGGCGGGCAGGGCGAAGCGTGCGACGAGTGGGAAGCCGTCCTCCCGGGCGCTCTTGGCGTTCACCGAGTACACGACCGTCCGGGACAGGTCACGGGTCGCCGCCAGCACTGTGTGGTAGCCGGGCCGCGACCCCGTCTTGCCCCAGATCTCCGTCCCGTTGTGGACGAAGCGCTGCCAGGCCATGCCGTACGTCGCGCCCTCGATGTCCGGCACGGTGAACATCTGGTCCAGCAGCGGCCGCGGCACCACTCGGCCCCCGAACAGGGCGACCAGGAAACGCTCCAGGTCGGCGGTGGTGGAGATCATGTTCCCGGCCGCCCAGCGGTCGGACATGTTCCACTCCGTGACGTCGGTGGTGACACCGGCGACGTCCGCGTACGCCCGGTTGTGCGGGCCGTGGACGCGCGGGTCGGGTCCGGCCGGAAAGCCCGTGTGCCGCATGCCCAGCGGACGGAAGATCCGCACGTCGGCCTGGTGCTCGTAGCTGTCGCCGGTCACCTTCTCGATCAGCAGGCCGAGCACCGTGTAGTCGATGTTCTGGTACACCTGCCGCTCGCCCGGTGCGAAGGCCGGCCCCTTCGCGACGGCCGTGGCGACCACCCGCTCCGGTGTGAGGGTCCGGAACCGGTTCTCGTACATCTCCTCCGTGGTCGAGCCGAGGTGCGCACCCGGTCGCAGACCGCTCGTGTACGTCAGCAGGTGCCGCACCGTGGGCGGCTCGGTGAAGGAGGACGGCAGCAGACCGGGCAGATAGCGGGTGACCGGCGCGTCCAGGTCCACCCGGCCCTCCGCGACGAGTCGGAGCACGAGCGCGGCGGTGACCGTCTTCGTCGTCGACCCGGCCCGGAACCGCGCGTTCTCCCGCGCCGGCGCGCCCGTCCTCAGGTCGCGCACACCGGCGCTCCCCGTCCAGCGGCCCTTCCCGCCCACCCGGACCAGCGCCGCCGAGACGTCCCCGTCCGGGATGCCGACGAGCGCCCGCTCCAGCGCGGCGGTGTCGGGCCCGTCGGCGGCGGCTGCCGTGACGGACGGGAGCGGGGACTGCGGCCGGGCGGGGGCCGCCCCGGCGAGCGGGCCGAGGACCAGGGCCCCCAGCACCGCGGACACGAGCACGGTACGGGCGCGGGCGCGAGTACGAACGTTCATGGGCCGAAGCTCCTACGTTGCAGAGGGAGTTGCGTTGCCGGGACGCACTCCATCCTGGTGATCACGCACGCCCGCGAGATCCTCCACACAGAGGAGACCACCCCCGCATATCCGGCCCCGCCCCCTCGGGGGTCACCCTTAGGGCCCCAGCCCGAGCACAGGAGCCTCCTCATGAACCCTGGATCCGTCCTGCCCGTCCTGCCCGCCATGCCCGGCGCCGCTCCCGTTCCCGGCCTGGAATCCGCGTGGCGGTGGTCGCCGAACCCGATGTTCACCTTCACCGCAGCCCTTTCCACCGACGGCCGGCACAACCTGCAGGTCAACGTACGAGGCCCTTACGACGAGGCGCTCGTCACGGCACTGCTCGCCCACGCGCGCGCCCACGACGACACCTTCGTGGGGAAGGGGCGGCCCCTGGTGGCCATCGGCGGCTTCCACCACGACGGGACGGAGTTCGACACCGTGGGCGTGGCCGCCTCCGAGGTGCACGGCTACCACGCCACCGAGAACCCCGAGCTGTCCGCCGTCACCTACGCCGTCTTCCCCGCCCACGCCAGTGAGATCTCCGGCACGGAGAACGAGGAAGAAGCCTGGGGCAGGTTCCGCAAGATGCTTCAGCCGAACAAGCTCGGCCGTACCGAGGTGCCGTTCGTCAAGATGCGCTACGACAACACCCGTACCCAGAGCATGAGCAAGGGCGACGCCCGCGGCTTCGCACTCCTGGGCACGCTGGTGCGGGAACTGGAACTGCTCGACGGCGCTCCCGGCAGCTTCGTCGAGTGGGAGAACCGGCACGGCGCCGTCTGGCGGGCGCACAGCACCGACGCCGGACTCGAGCTGACGCATGGCGCGAAGCAGGAACCGGTGGACCCCGGCCAACTGCGGGCCACGGCCCGCACCAGTGTTCGATAACCCACTGATCTGCACGCCTTGTTCGCCGAAATCCGCAAAGTGACCGACATCGCGGCATCCGCAGGGATGGCGCTCAACAATGGTGCTCAACAAGGCGTCCCGTCTGTTGACCCCACCGCTCTTCCTGACCGTCTACGGGACGGACAGCGAGGTCAGACCGCTGGCAGGCGCAGCGAGCGCAGTCGTTCGGCGACGGTGAACGAGTCGAGACGCAGGGCGCTGATGTCGGCGATCAGGTCCCGCCAGGCCTCGAACTTGGTGTTCACCCGCTCCCCGTGCATCCCGAGGTACGCCACGGCCACGCCGAAGCCGTACAGCTCGTTGCGGGCGGGCAGCGGCCGGAGCACGACGCACTCCTCCAGCATCACCGCGGCACGCCAGAAGGCGTCCGGGTGGTGCTGGTCGTGGCGGGGCGGGTCGACCTTGTGCCGGGCGGCCAGGCCGACGAACACGGAGTAGTCGTTGACCGCGAGGTCGTCCAGCAGCTCAGCCTGGCGTTCCAGGAACCACCGGTAGTCGACGTAGTACTCGGCAGGCACAGGTCAGGCCGCCCGCGTGGCGGTCCGGGCCGGTGCGGGGCCACCGTATTCGGCGTCGAACGCGGCGACGGTTTCCGGGTCGCCGGTGACCTGCCGGAAGATCTCCGCGCCCTCGGCCAGCGCACGCTCGCGCCGCTTCTCCTCGGCGACCTGCGCAAGGTAGGTGTCCAGGGGAAGTCCCGCCGCGTCGGCCAGGGCCCGCAGCGCGTCCGCGGTGGTGTCGTCGATCTCGATGCCAGCCATGCCTCGAGTATGCCGCGCGAGACCACGCCCAGGCCAGCCACCTGGAAATACTGCGCTGACCTGCGGGTTTCCGAGCACTTCCATCGGCTCGACGTACCCTCACGATCTGGATGACGGCCCGCGACTTTCCCCGACGGCCCACCCAGCACGCCAGCGACTTTCAAAGGCGACGGTGGCTTGCGGTTGCCGCTGCGGCAGCTTCTACCGTCCTTGACAGGGCCGGAGAAACCGGCCCGGCGACGCGATCGTGAGGGAGACAGCGATGGACTGGCCTATCGCGGAGGTCGCTCGGATGTCGGGCGTGACCGCCCGGACCTTGCGGCACTACGACGAGGTCGGCCTGCTGCCGCCCGCCCGGATCGGGGCCAACGGCCACCGCTACTACGGGGAGCACCAGCTGCTGCGGCTGCAGCAGATTCTCGTACTGCGGGCGCTGGGCGTGGGGCTTCCCGAGGTCGGCCGGATCCTCGCCGAGCAGGTCGACGAGGTGGACGCCCTGCGCGGCCACCACCGGCGGCTGCTCGCCGAGCGGGACCGGCTCGACGCCCTGGCCGGCACCGTCTCCCGCACGATCGCCGAACTGGAACGCTCCAGAAAGGACGGCAACCCCGTGACCATCAACCGACCGGAGAACCTGTTCGGGGGCATCCAGCCCTCCCAGTACCAGGAGAGCCTGCACGACTTCCCCGAGCACGCCGAGGAAGTCGCCCGCACGGTCGCCGCGATGACCCCGCAGGACATCGAGGCCGGACAGCGCGAGCGCACGACGCAGATGATCCTGCTGGCCGACCTGATGGCCGCCGGCCACCCGGTCGACGCCGCGCCCGTGCAGGCCCAGATCGACGCCCAGTACCAGGCCATGACCGAACTGCGGCCCGTCTCCGCCGAGGAGTACCGCGCCGTCGGACGCTCCTGCGTGGACAACAGCGCCTGGCGCGCCGCGTACGAGGCGATCGCACCGGGCCTGGCCGCGTACCAGCGCGACGCCATCGAGGTGTACGCCACAACCCGGCTCAGCTGACTGCTTTCCGGGCTGCCCCGCGAGACCGGCCCGGAGAGTAGTGGGTTCGTCGCACCAACAGGCTCACCTCGCCCGGCCTATCAGTTGCCGAGCGAGGTGCTGCCCGTCATCGTCACCATCGGACCCAGGCCGAATGAGTGCCTCCCCACGAGCGAAGTGATCGCTGCTGGCACTCGGGAAAGGGGATGGAACTTACGCCGGGTCACAGCCATCCGTCAGAGGTCAGCGAGCGGCGACGTTGTCCGTGACCCCGGTCTCGGGGGCTGCCTCGGCGTCGGGTTGGCGGGGTGCGGTGTTCTTCGGGCCGCGCAGGGCGACGTAGGCGAGCAGGGCGGCCATGACGGCGGCGCCGACCCACATGGACTGCTGCCAGCCGTCGACGAAGGACTGCTGCGCGGCGTGGATCAGATCCTGGGCGTGGCGTCCTGTGCTGGGCGCGACCTCGATGGCGTTGGCGATGCCCTCGCGTGCGGTGTCCGCGGCCCCGTCGGGGACGCCGTCGAGCTTGCCGTCGATGGCGCTGCGGTAGCCGCTGGCCAGCAGCGCGCCGAGCATCGCGATACCGAGAGCGGTGCCGAACTCGCGGGTGACGTCGTTGAGCGCGGAGGCGACGCCCTGCTTGGCGCGGGGCAGGGAGCCGGTGATGGCCTCGGTGGAGGGCGTCATCGACAGGCCCATGCCGATACCCATGACGATCATGCCGGCCAGGAGGGACAGGTAGCCGCCGTCCACGGATACGAACATCGCCATCAGCGCCAGGCCGAGCGCGGACAGGGCGACGCCGACCGTCATGGTGGAGCGGGCGCCGACCCTGGCGGCCACCTTGGGGGCCAGGCCCGAGCCCGTCATCATCATGACGGCCATCGGCATCAGCGCCACGGTCGACAGCAGCCCCGACATGCCGAGCACAGCCTGGAAGAACGGGAAGAGGACCACGGCGATACCGGCCTGGACACCGAAGACGACCAGCAGGGTGATCGAGCCGCCGGCCAGGCCGCGCTCACGGAACAGGCGTACGTCCAACAGCGAGGCATCGCGGCGGCGCAGCTCCCAGGCCACGAAGGCGACGGCGGCGGCGACGCCGACGGCCAGGCTGACCAGCGTGATGGGGGCGGTCCAGCCGCGCTCGGGGCCTTCCTGCAGGACGAAGATGAGACCAGTCACGGCGGTGATGGAGAGCACCGCGCCAATCGTGTCGAAGGAATGGGCGGAGCGTTCGCGGGAGTTGGGCACCGACTTCAGTGTCATCGCCAGTGCCACGGCCCCCAGGACCACGGGCAGTACGAACAGCCAGCGCCAGTCGGCGACGTCGACCAGCAGGGCGGAGAGGAACATGCCCACGATGCCGCCGCCTCCGGCGACACCGGTCCACACACCGATCGCCTTGCCGCGTTCCTCCTCGGGGAAGGTGGAGGTGATGACGGCCAGGGTGATCGGCATGATCATCGCGGCGCTGACGCCGGCGGCCACGCGGGCCGCGATCATCACCCCGGTCGTCGGGGCGAGTCCCGCGAGGACGCCGGCGGCGCCGAAGATGACCAACCCCGCGATCAACATGGGCTTGCGGCCCAGGCGATCACCGATGGCGCCGAGCGGCAGCAGCAGCGCGGCCAGGGCGAGGGTGTAGCTGTTGATCATCCACAGGACGGCGCTCTGCGAGGCTCCGAACTCGACGGCCAGGTGGGTCTGGGCGACGCTCAGCCCCGACACCGAGGCGATGACAGCCATCAAAGCGATCGAGACGGTGATCAGGATCGCGCGCAGCTGACGCGCATCCGGTACACCCACTGCGCCGACCGGCGATTCCGGCGTCTGTGGAGGCTGATGGGTACTCATGGTGTCCTTCCAAAAAGGGCATGCGGAATCAGCGCCGGGACAAGACCGGTCGCCAGTTGGGTGTGGTGGGGACTTGCTCACCGCGCGGACCGCTGGATGGCGGCCGCGCGGTTGTTCGGCAGCGGACGTACGGGTCAGCCGGTGGCCTTCTGTGCGGCGGCGAGGGCGGCGTCGGTGTCCGCCGCGGCCAGCATCGCGTTGATGTGCGAGCCGGCCAGCGCCCCGGCCGCGGCGGCGGCGCCTACCTGGGCGGCCAGGTCGGTGGCGTTGCCCGCCACCCACACACCCGGGATCTCGGTGGTGCCGGCCATGGCGGAGGCGAAGCGGCGGCCCATGTTGTCGGGCAGGTCCTCCATGGGCAGCTTCAGCCCGTCCAGGCCCTCGGTGCGGGCCTCCATCCTTGTGGCGACGGCCAGGACCCGCCGCTCGACGAGGGTGCCGTCGGCCAGGCGGACGCCCACAAGGGTGCCGTCGGTGTCGTTGACGACTTCCCTCACGTCGGTCTCGACGACGCGGATGCCCCGGGCGGCGAAGCGGGCGCGGGTCTCGGAGTCCAGGTCTGTGCCGCGGGTGAAGTAGATCAGATCGCCCGTCAGCTGGCGGAACAGCCAGGCGTGGTGAACGGAGAGCGGACCGGTGGCGAGGATGCCGATGGGTTCGTCGCGCACCTCCCATCCGTGGCAGTAGGGGCAGTGCACCACGCTGTGGCCCCAGTGCTCGGCCAGGCCGGGCACCTCGGGCAGCACGTCGCGCAGGCCGCTGGCCACAAGGACCCGGCGCGCCGTCAGGGTGCGGCCGTCGGCCAGGGTGACGGTGAACCGCAGGTCACCGTCGGCCGAGGGGGCGGCGGGTTCGGCCGTGGTCACCTCCCCGAAGACGATCCGGCCGCCGTACTGGCGTACCTGCTCGCGTCCGCGCTGGAGGATCTGGGGCGGCGGGGTGCCGTCCAGGACGATGAAGCCGTGCATGGCTGCGGCGGGGGCGTTGCGCGGGGTGCCGCTGTCGATCACGACGACCGAGCGGCGTGAGCGGGCCAGCATCAGCGCGCCGTTCAGGCCCGCGGCACCGCCGCCGATCACCACCACGTCCACGGTGTCGGTGGGCAGTGCGTCGCTCTCGTGGTGGGAAGTCTGCGCAGACATGTCGCGCCCTTTCGTCGTACCTGGCCCCGTGCCGGACCACCTGTGTTCGACGGTAAGCCCACATTGCACCAAGGGCATACCATGTTGCCCATGACGCAAGAAGATGGGCAGCTGGACAGCCTCGTACGCAAACGGATCCGCGCCCTGCGCGTCGCGCAGGGCTGGTCCCTGGAGCAACTGGCCACCCGGGCCAACCTCAGCCAGTCCTCACTGAGCCGCATCGAGAACGGTCAGCGCCGACTCGCCCTGGACCAGCTCGTCACCCTCGCCCGCGCCCTGGACACCACCTTGGACCAGCTCGTGGAGAACGCCGCGGACGACGTCGTCATCAGCCCGACGATCGACGGCGCCCACGGGCTGATGCGCTGGCCCGTGAAGGGCGACCCCGGCATGACCGTGATGCGCCAGCGGATGACCGACCCGCCGCCCGACAACCCGGCCCGCATGCGTGCCCACCCCGGCCGCGAATGGCTCGTCGTACTGTCCGGCACCGCGATCCTGATGCTGGGCCACCGCCGCTTCCGCATCGAGACCAACCAGGCCGCCGAGTTCCCCACGATGATGCCGCACGCCATCGGGGCCGAGGGCGGCCCCTGCGAGATCTTGGGCATCTTCGACCGCGACGCCCGCCGCGGTCACCAGAAAGACGCCGACACCGACGACTCCGAAGCCGACTGCACAGGTGCCCAGGGTCCCTGTACCTAGCGGGCCGTGGTCGGGTACCTGGCGGGCCGTGGTCGGGTACCTGGCGGGCCGTGGTCGGGCCGGCGGCCCCGGCAAAGCGCGCGATCTTGCGTGCGGGGCAGCGCACCGAACCACCTCTTTGCCTTATGCGCAACGAGGCATGCGACAGGCGCATGACCTGCTTACGGTGGAGTCATGACCCACACTCATCAGCACACCCCCCACCACGGCAACGGCGGTCACCACGCCGGCCATGGCCATGGCGGACACCATGCGCACAGCGACGGCGGTCAGGCGGAGATCCTCGACCTGGATGCCGAGGTGCTCGCCGAGCACATGGCGTCGATCACCGCCTGGCTGCCGCTGAAGGACCAGCCGCGCCACATCGTGGACCTGGGCTGCGGCACCGGCGCGGGCACTTTCGCGCTCCTCGAACGCTTCCCCGATGCGCACATCACTGCCGTCGACACCTCCGCCGAGCACCTGAAGCTCCTGCGCGAGAAGGCATGCGCCCGTGGCATCCAGGAGCGCGTACGGACCGTGCAGGCCGACCTCGACCACGACGACTGGCCCGACCTCGGCCAGCCGGACCTGGTGTGGGCCTCGGCCTCGATGCACCACATGGCGAACCCCGAGCGCGCCCTGCGCAACGTCCGCGACCTGCTCGCCCCCGGCGGTCTGTTCGCCGTCGTCGAGCTCGCGGGCGTCCCCCGCTTCCTGCCCGCCCATGCCCCGGAGAACCGGCCCGGCCTCGAAGAGCGCGCCCATGCCGCGACCAACAGCTTCCACGCCGAGCGCGTTCCGCACCGCGGCGCCGACTGGGGGCCGATGCTGACCGCCGCCGGTTTCACCGTCGAGGACGATCGCACCCTCACTGTCAGCGTCGCAGGGGCGCGCAGCGAAGCGGTCGGCCGCTACGCCTACGGCATCTTGCAGCGCATCCGCAGCGTCGCCGCCCCCGCTCTCAGCCCCGAGGACCTCGCCGCACTGGACGAGCTACTGGACACCAGCAGCCCGAACAGCCTGCTGCTCCGCGAGGACCTCGCCGTACGCACCGAGCGCACCGTGTGGGCCGCCCGCCGCGCCTGATGGCAAGAACGCCCAGCATGACGCCGGAGCCGCGCTGACAACTCCCGACGGTGGTGGCGGCAGCGCGACACTTCGCTCGGGAGCCGTATCGGCTGCACTAGCTGGTCAGAAATGGTCAAGGGGCTCGGCGGCGTATGTCCCGTCCTCCAGCTGTACGTCGGTCAGTTCGAAGAGGCGCTGGCGGCCCCCCACCCAACGAGCGATCTTCGTTCCGCTGGGACGGGTGGTCTCGTACCCTACGGGCGCGCCATCGGCGCCCTCGGTGCGCAGCAGGGTGAAGTGGCGGACGCGGGGCGGCTCGGGCGGAGTGGCCCGCCTCCGCCGGTAGAGCCAGATACCGGTGATGGCAGTGACCAGGAGCATGAGAGTCAGCCCCTGGCCCAGGGCTGTGCCGAGAAGGTCCAGGCCCTGGTCGAGGGCGAGGGAGACGAGGACGGGCATGGTGGCGTCACTCCTGTGAGGCGGCGGTCAGGTCCGCCGGATGACGGACGGCGCCGACTTTCCCGGAGCGGGGTGTTAGCCGCGCAACCCCCTTTTGACCTGCCCGGTCTGTGCCGCTCACGCTCGCTCCCGGGTGTCGGGCCCGGCGTCGATTCCCTCCTCGAGCAACGCCCTCGGCACGTCGTCGGCGGCGCCCCAGCCGGGCGGCACGGCGAAGGCGGACGGCGCCTCTTCGCTCCACGGAGCGGGCGGCTCCGGTGATGTGGGGGCACCTGTGCTGCCGGTCGCCAGGGCGGCGATGGCGGAACGGAAGACGGGGACGTTCTCGCTCGCCATCTCGTAGGCGATGTTCTTGTGCCAGCTGGGGTTGTCCGGGTCCCACACCGGCGTGATGGGCGCGCTGATGCCCTCGGGCCACCAGCCCTCGCGCACACCGCGCGGGATGGCACGGGACAGGGCGACGGTCGGGCCGTTGAGCTTCCCGAGGGCGG
This sequence comes from Streptomyces sp. BK79, assembly GCF_044142145.1. Lineage (NCBI taxonomy): Bacteria > Bacillati > Actinomycetota > Actinomycetes > Kitasatosporales > Streptomycetaceae > Streptomyces > Streptomyces sp. BK79. The sequence continues at coordinate 41,778 of NZ_JBHVOC010000023.1, read as the reverse complement.
CGCGCAGCCGGTCCGCTTCTATGTAGCCGTCGCCGTCGACGATGACCATCTCGGCGAACCGGCGGGCGCCGGCGGTCAGCGAGCGCAGATAGCGCGTGGCGCGCCCGACAGTCCAGTTGGTGTCGACGGTCGCGACGGTCAGCTCCGCGCGGTGCGCTGCGGCAAGCGCGACGAGCTTCTGGGCGAACTCCTCGTCCGCGCCCTCGATCGTGATCCTCACGGTGCCCCTCTGTCAGATTCTTACCTTGTTCTCCGGGTTCTCCATGGAGAGTACGGCCACCACCCCGATCTCCGCATGGAGAACCCGGAGCATCTGAACGGAAATCTGCACCCATCCAAGGGGGTGATACGAGGGCACGACAATGGTCCACACGTCGGATAACCTCTCCTTATCCGACGTCAGGCGTAATCGGGGGAGAGCCCCTTGACCACCACCACCGAGCACCCGTCAGAAGAGGCCGACTCACCCCCCGTACCGGTGAGGCGTGACCCCATCGTCGTCCAGTGGGCGCAGCGCCACGGCGTGGAGGTCGCCCAACGCCTCGCGGACGCGGAGGACTTCGCGGACGAGGTGCGGCGGCGACTGCGGCCGGCCAACACGACCGACACGTACGCGAAGGCGTGGAAGGTCTGGACGCGCTTCTGCGCAGCGCAGGGATTCCCCGAACTGGAGGCCACGCGCGGCGCCTTGGTGGCGTTCGTCGTCTGGCTGCTGGACCGAGGCCGGGCGGACGGGAAGGGCTACGCCCCGTCGTCGGCGAGCACGATCCTCGCCGGGACCGTCGTGGAGCTGCGCCGCCGTGGGGCTCAGGTGAACCGGGACGATCAGGCGCAGGCGCGGGCGACGCTGGAGGCGGCCGCCGTGGAGCTGCTGAAGGCGGGGGAGCGGCGCGGCCGGGGCCAGGCCGCCGCGGCCGAGGTCCCCGACCTGTACCGGGTGGCGAGGGTCTGCCCGGACACCCTCGCCGGAACCCGGGACAAGGCGCTCGTCCTGACCGGCTTCCACTACGCCTCGCGTGCGCAGGACCCCGCCGGCCTCCTCGCCGGGGACGTCGTCCTCACCCCGCGCGGCCTGGTCGTGTCGGTGCTCACCGGCAAGACCAAGCACAGCGTCCGCGACGCGAAGATCAACTATCAACAGGACCCCGAGGTCTGCCCGGTGGAGGCGTGGAAGGCGTACCGGACGCGTCTCGCCACCGACGCCGAGCCGCGCTGGTCGCAGCCCGACGCGCCCGCGTTCGTCGGCGTCGACCGCCACGGCAACGTCACCGGCGGCATGGTCCCCGACTCCGTCACCCGGGCCGTGAAGCGGATCAGCGTCCGCGCCGGCATCCCGCTCGCCTGGACCGGCCACTCCCTCCGCATCGGCCTGGCCACGACCGCCCGTAGGAAGGGCAAGGACGCCGTGGCCATCGCCGACCAGGGCGGGTGGGCCCGGCACTCCCGTTCCATGAACGGCTACTTCCAGCGGGTCGACGGCTGGGAGGACAACGCCACCGCCGGGCTCACCTGACCACCGGGCGGCGAACGGGAGAAGGACCGCTGACAAGACCGACAGCCCTCACCCAGTCGCTCCGCCGCGCTCCCCTTGGTGCTCCAGAAGGCGTACCCGTCACGCTCGTCGGCCTTGTCCTTGTTCGCCGGATCGGGAGATGTCAGCAGGTGCTGTACCAGTGGCCCTTCAACCGGTCAGAGGAGCGGATCCAGCCCGCGTATCCAGGGGCGGGGGATGCCGGTGGTGGGAAACGGGGTCCTCCACTGACCGGTGCCGTGGTAGAAGCTCACGGCCGTGTTGCCGACGTAGCCTTCAGGCACGGTGACCACGTCGCTCCAGCCGTCGCCGTCGATGTCTCCCGGGCCGATCATCTGGTACCCGCTCCAGCCACCGCTGATCCGTGTCCGGGGTGCGAAGGTGCCGTCGCCCTTGCCCAGGTAGAGCCACAGCACGCCGGACTTGTCCTGCGCGACGAGGTCGCCGGCGGGGGCGCCCGCCAGGTTGCCGGTGGCGGTCAACTGGTTGTAGATGCTCCAGCCGCCGCCGACCCTCTCGCGTGCGGCGAAGGTGCCGTCGCCCTTGCTGGGATAGAGCCACAGCACGCCGGTCTTGTCCGTGGCCAGGAGGTCGTTCCGGCCGTCGCCGGTCAGATCGGAACCGCTGGTGAGCTTGTCATAGATCTTCCATCCGCCACCGACGCGCTTGCGTGGGGTGAGGGTGCCGTCGCCCTTGCCCTCGTAAGACCACAGGACGCCGGCGTTGTCGCGGGCGACGAGACCGGTGGCGGCGGGGACGATCCTGTCGTAGATGTTCCACCCGCCGCCGATCCGGGTCCGGAGCGGCGTGTCGTCGGACGTCAGGTGCCGGAGATGCCCGACGTCGTACAGAGACAGAACACCGGTCGAGGAGCGGCTGAAGATGTCCGGCGAGCCATTGTCGTCGAAGTCGTGCGGCCGGGGTGCGCGGGTGACGGTGAACGAACCGGTGCGCTCAAGGGCCGGGCCGATGCCGTTGGCGGGTTCGGCCCTCATCGTCCACGTGTACGCGCCCCGGTACGCCGGGAACTCGCCGAGGAAGCCGTCCCAGTTCAGGCGGAACTCCGTCGTGTTCGGCTCGGGTGACCATGCCGAGACGGTGTCGGACCTGCCCGTGGCGGTGTGAACGAGCTTCAGGTGGACACGCGCGTTGGGGCGGCTGAGCGTCCAGGCGGCCGGTACGTGCCCGTCGGCCTGGTCGAGATCGATCACGCCGGACGGCGCAAGGGGCTCGGACAGGCCGGTGACGGCGGTGGGGACTCCGGTGGTCGCCAGGACGGACACGGTGGGCCGGCCGCCGTCCGGGCCGGGTGTGATCCGGTACACCCCCTCGCCGTGTTCGACCGTGCCACCGGTGGCGATCAGACCCCCGTCGGCGGTCGGGACGAAGGAGGTGGCGTGCGCGAGGAGCTCGACGGTCTCGCCCGTCGTCAACGATCGGGCGGTCGGCGCGGGCCGAACCTCCGGGCCCGGGGCGGTGAAGGCATAAGGATCGGCGTCCACGGCCCAGTCGCCCGCCAGGCCGAACACCGGCGTGGACCCGTTCGACCTCCCCTGCCACGCGCTGCGGCTGACTTCCCGGGAACCTCGCCGGGTCACAGCCAGGACCGCCTTTCCGGCGGCGTCCCGCTCCTGCCAGACCACGTGGGTCCGCGACCCGCTCACCGGACGGATCTCATTCTTGTTGTTCAAAACGTCATACGTCGCTGTCACCGAAGTCGAGGCCAGGTCCACCACCGCCAGCCGCTGCTCCCCTACACCGTCCGTGGGTTTGAAACCGTGGAGCAGCAACGTGTCCGGGTCCGAGTTCGCCGAGGCCCGCCACACCATGCCCTGGGGCAGGCCGGTCAGCATCCGGTCCACGACCCGACCTTGGGCGTCCTCGTCGAGCAGGTGCAGTTCCCACTGGTTGTCCACGCGTTTCGAGGTGACGAGCGTGGTCCCCTGATAGCGGAGGACGCGGTAGTCCTCGCCGAGGTCGTAGGAGACCAACTCCTCGCCCGTGGCCATGTCCAGGAACGTGTGCGTGGTGCCGTCGGTCCGCACGACGGTGTCCGTGCCCGCGTTCGCCCCGTATGGCCCACCCGGCAGTGTGGTCCGGGTGCCGTCGTACCGCGTCCACGTGTAGACGTCGCTCTCGCCGTCCTTGTGACGCGACAAAAAGCCTGTGGGGCCGCCGGAGAGGGCGACCGTGCCGGGCGGCACGGAGGTCGCCTGCTGCTGGGTCGTGGCGGGTGCCGTCACTGCCGGGCCGGCCGCGAGGGCCGGGGCGGTCAGACCTCCGGCCGTCACAGCGAGGACGACGGCAGCGGCAACGCCGAGGCGCTGACCGGCGGAGCTGAGGTGGTTCAAGGGGAGTCCTCCCGGATTCTGTGGCCGGCGCGTCCAAGCACCGTGATCACAGCGACTCGTGACAACCGTTCAAGGTTGTACGGTCGTTCGGAACTAGCAATCGCGTCCGTCAGGCGGCGAGTCCGGCTTGCATGGTCGGGCGATACCACCTCGTCCTGACCATCGGGTGGGGCGCGGGCGCCCGCAGCTCCCCGCACCTGCGGGGGACGATTCCCCCACGGCGTCAACGCCTACGAGTAGGGCACCCGCTGCCTGTGGAAGGCGTAGCGAGCCCGCCTCGCCACCCGAGATCGATCCGCACTGGTCGCGGTCCGCCGCGCCCGGGTTCGTCGGCGCCGACCAGCACCGACGGCATGGTCCCCGACTCCGTCACCCGGGCCGTGAAGCCGAACAGCGCAGTACCGCATCCTGCTCGCCTGGTCCCTCCGTGTCGGCCTGGCCACCGGGTGTGAGTAGGCGGGGTACAGGAAATCCCAGTGAGAACGATCATGGTCTCGGCATGAGGGTGCTGACGCGGTTCTCGAACTCGCGCCGGGCCGAGACCGCCGGAGTCCCGGAGCGAGCTGACTGAAGCGCCGCCCAGGGGAGCCGCTTCGGACCGGGTCCCGCCTGGACATGCGCCGGATTGCCGCAGTTCCTATGCCGCCTGGTCCCAGCTGTCCCGGAGAGGATCCTCCTCCGGGGCGTCTCGGGTGGCCTTTTCGCGGGCGCGGAGGATGGCCCAGGCCGGAACGGATGCGGCCGTGAGGTACCAGGGCAGCGGCCACAGCACGTGCCACATCATGCCTCGCGGGGCGAGGACCAGATCGGTGGCGGCGGTGGTCATGCCGGCGGCGAGGCTCCAGCACAGCAGGCGGCCGGCCCACTGGACGGCGAGAGTGGGCCGGTGCGCGGGGGAGTGGCGGCAGGCGGGACGGGAGCAGGGCACGCGTCTGCCAGGTGGGCTCATCGCAGGACGTCCTTCAACAGCAGGGGCGGTTGCCGCGGGCTGGGGGACCACGCATGCCGGATGGGGCAAGTGTGCATTTCGCGGGCCGGTGGGCGCAGTCAACGCCCTCTCTAGGTAGTTGTCGTAAGACAAATAAATTATCAACCATAACACCATGAAGTGGCCAGGAAAGCTGAGCAATGCGGGTAGAAGGTGCAATTCATCTACACGGAATCTGGCCTGAAACGATCGGTGGTGATGCTTGCCGAGCACTCAAACGCGCCGAGCAGCAGGCTTTCGGACGACTCACAGAGGCTCCTGCTGCCCCGAGGCATGCGAGATGGCGCCGATAAAAAACGTTTTGCGGGCCTACGGGGGCCCGGAGGCCACTGAAGTGGCGGGGCTGATTCCGGCTGTCATCGGACGGCGGTTACCGGGCAGGCCGCGTCGACTTGTGTGCTTCTTGTGACACGTTGTGTGCCGCTGGTGACCGCTGGGGTCACCGGTCCTGACTTCCTGTGGGGGGAAGCTGATGCACTCGCGTGCTGCACGCACGCCGTTTTGGCGTGCCCGGAGAACACACAGAACCGCCCTCGTCTCAGCGATCACCACGGCCGCCGTGATGATCGCCGCCGCTCCCGGCCTGGCGGCGACGCCGAAGCCCAAGCTGCCGGAGCCGGAGAGTCCGTGGACGAAGCCGACCAAGGTGGAGGCTCCCGCGACGCCGGCCGGTTCGATCAAGGCGCCCGACACGGAGGCCGAAGCCAAGCCGTCGGCGGAGGTCGCGGCCTGGCGGGCGGCGCAGAAGGCCCGTGCCACGGGCGGGGAGCCGGACAAGGGCTCGGCGTCCCGCTCGGCGGCTGCCGCCGCGGCGACCGACTACCTGCCCGAGGGTCAGGGCGACATGCCCTGGCACCAGATCCTCGACACCCGCCTGAACGACGCCCTGGTCGCGCGGGTGAACGTCTCCAACGGCAACCTGATGCTCGCCGCCACCGACTTCGACATCGCCGGCGTCGGCCAGAAGCTCCAACTGGCCCGCACCTACAACTCCCTCGAAGCCCCGTGGGGCAAGGTGTCGCAGCGCTGGTGGCAGGGATACGAACGCTACCTCCAGATCACCGACGGCGAGGTGAACGCCTTCGACGCCACCGGCAGCCTGCTGCGCTTCACCGCCAACGCCAGCGGTGGCTACACCACCCCGTCCGGCTACTCGAAGGACCTGAAGAAGAACGCGGACGGCACCTACACCCTCACCGACCGCAAGTCCGGCACCAAGGACACCTACAACCAGCACGGCACCCTCACCAAGGTCACGGACAAGAACAAGGGCACGATCACCGTCGACCAGCACGACGAAGGCGCCGAACACAAGGGCTTCAAGCTCACCGAGACCCGCTCCGGCCGCTGGATCGACCTGGTCAAGACCTACCCGAACCAGTGGCAGGCCAAGGACCACACCGGCCGCACCGCCGTCCTCGACCTCGACACGGCCGGCAACCTCGCCAAGGTCACCGACACCTCCGGCAAGGCCACCGCCTACGAGTACGACTCCTCCCGCCGGGTGACGAAGGTGACCACCCCCGAGGGCACCGTCACTCTCTTCACGTACGACAGCCACAACCGCGTCACCTCCCTGCAACGCGCCACCGGCACGTCGGGTGGCGGTCACACGGGCCCGACCTGGCGCTACGACTACAGCGCGGCCACCCCGGCGGACGCGGGGACGACGACGGTCACCGACTCCGACGGCGACGAGACCATCTACACACACAACGCCGACGGCGAGGTCACCAAGGTCACCGACCCTCTCGGCCACTCCCGCCACTCCACCTACAAGAACCACCTCACCCAGACCGCCGTCGACGCGATGGGCACCGGCACGGACGGCACCGGCGGCAACACCACCACCTACGGCTGGGACGACCGCAACAACGCCGTCTCCCAGAAGCTGCCGATGGGCGCGACGGCATCCGTGACGGCGTACCAGACGATCGCGGGCACCGACCTGCCCAACGACTTCACCACCGCGGACGGCCGCAAGGACTCCTTCACGTACGACGCCAACGGCAACACGCTGTCGGTGACCACGTCGGGCACCGCCGGTGCCACGCGTGAGTACACCTACAACGAGGCCACCCCGAAGTGCGGCGGTTTCGAGGGCCAGCGCTGCACGGCCGAGGACGGCAACGGCAAGATCACCTCCTTCACCTACGACACCAACGGCAATCTGATCAAGGTGAAGCCGCCGGCGCCGCTGGGGGAGACCACCTACACCTACGACGCGCTGGGCCGGGTGGAAACGGTCAAGGACGGCCGCGGCATCACCACCGTCTACACCTACGACACCCGCGACCGTGTCCGCGAAGTCTCTTCCACCAACTCCACCGTCACCTACACCTACGACGGCGACGGCAACGTCAAGTCCCGCACCGACGCCTCCGGCACCACGAAGTGGGACTACGACAAGCTCAACCGCGAGAGCGTGCGCACCCTGCAGAACGGCGCCCAGACCGCGCTCGCCTACACCCCCGGCGGCGACGTCGACTTCTACACCGACCCGACCGGGAAGAGCGACTACAGCTGGGACAAGGCCGGCCGCCTCGACTACCTCACCGCCCCGGACGGCAAGAAGACCGACTTCGACTACAACAACAACGACAAGCGCACCAAGACCGTCTACCCCGGCGGCACCACCCAGTCGGTCACCATCGACAAGAACGGCCGCCCGCAGGCCATCAAAACCACCTCCGGCACGACCACACTGATCGACCTCACCTACAGCTACGCCAGTGCGGGCAAGGACACCACCAAGATCCGCACCCGCACCGACAACGCCACCAAGTACAAGACCACCTACACCTACGACTCCCAGGACCGCCTCACCTACGCCCTGGAAGCCGACTCCACAGCCGCGCGGAAGGCATCGTGGCTGTACTGCTGGGACGACGCCGGCAACCTCAAGAGCCAGGACGGCAGCAAGAACGTCTGCCCCGGCGGCACCACGTACACCCACAACGACGCCAGCGAGGTGACCGGCAAGAACGGCTCCACCACCGGCTGGTCTTACGACAAGCTCGGCAACGAAACCGCCGCCGCCAGCAGCACCGCCCGCACCGGCGAGTCCTGGACGGACTACAGCCAGCTGGCCGGCATCACCGCAGGCGGCAAGACCTACGACCTGGTCCACGCGGGCACCAGCAACGCCGAACGCACCAAGCTCGGCTCCACCTGGTTCCACCACACCGCCCTCGGCCTGGCGTCCACGACCACGAACGGCGTCGACACCGGATTCATCCGCGAACCGGCGGGCACGCTGAACTCCATGACGGCTGGGGGGAAGTCCTACTACTACCTCACCGACGCCACGGGCAACGTCCTCGGCCTCGTCGACGACGCGGGCAAGCGCACCCACACCTACGCCTACGGCCCCACCGGCCTGCCGCGCGGCACCACCACCGAAGCAGCCCCCCAGCCCTACCGCTTCGCCGGCGCCTACGCCGACCCGACGGGCCTGTACAAGATGGGCCACCGCTACTACGACCCGTCCCTCGGCCGCTTCACCCAGCCCGACCCGTCGGGGCAGGAAACCAACCCCTACCTCTACGCCGCTGGCGACCCCATCAATAACAGTGACCCGTCGGGACTTCTCAGTCTCGGCGAGGGACTTGGGCTGGCTGGCACAGTCGTAGGTTTGGCTGCCTTGGCTCCCGTTTCAGCGCCTGTGGCGATAGGTGCCACGGCGGCTTCCGTGGGATTGACAGTGGCGGGGTCCATTGCTTCAGGAAACTCCGCTAGTGAGACGGCAGCGGTCGGCATATTCAGTGCCGCAACAGGTGGTGTCGGTGCGGCTATGAAGTTGGCGGGCGCAGCGGGAAAGACCGCGGCAGCAGTTGACGTCGGTTATGCGGTCGGCGGTTACCTGGGAGGCGTCGGAATCACTGGCTCGTGGCTCTAGGAGAAAAATGAACACCGCAACATCCGGAATCGGATTCGATAATCCAGTGGCGACTTGGATCCTGGGAGGTTTCGTCCTGGTCGCTGCCATACTGTTGGCGTATTGGAGCTACAAGAGAGAAAAGAAGTAGCGAGGTAGGGCGCCTGCCCGACGTTCATTCGAACGGAGGTCGGGCGCCCTCACTGTGTCGACAAGCGCTACCACACCAACGCGATCGATGATGGCCTCAGTTTCGTTGACGACACCGGCAAGCCCACCCACGCTACGCCTATGGCCTCCCGGCCTGCCCCGCGGCACCACGACCGAAGCCGCCCCCCAGCCGTACCGGTACGCGGGCGCGTACGCAGACCCGACCGGCCTGTACAAGATGGGCCACCGCTACTACGACCCGTCTCTCAGCCGCTTCACCCAGCCTGACCCGTCGGGGCAGGAATCCAACCCCTACCTCTATGCCGGCGGAGACCCTGTCAACATGACCGACCCGAGCGGCCTCGACACGGAGACGTGCGTCAAAGACACAGCGCTACTGGTGGGCGGTACTTTGGGGGCTGGGGGTGCCGCCGCGGCCAGTCCTTTCACCGCGGGCTCCAGTCTTGGCCTTGCGGGTGCGTCCATCGGCGCCGTGGTCTCGGGTTACAACGTTACTCAGTCCTGCCCTAGCTGGGTATCGAGGGGCGGGTATGGCGCAGTGGAAGAACTTGCCGATACTCCTGCTGGTGGACTCCTTGGAGGTCTCCTGCCGTGAGTGCAAGGTCGTATCTATTCTTGGCGTCGCTCGTCTGTCTCCTGGTCGCTCTAGTGGTCTCCGTCATGTCGGAGAACGTGGCCTACGCCGTCGTGAGCGGGGTTGGTGCGGTCATTGTGCTGATCGCGCTGATCCGCATGGATCGAAGTAGATAGCTGTCGGCACAGGTAGTGCCCAGGCCGCCTCACGAGCAGGTGAGGCAGCCAGCGCTTCCTTGCAGCGCGCGCCTGGGGGCGCGGCCCGGCGGTTGGGCGACGGGCTCGTAGGTGACGCTCTGCTCCGGGCAGCCGCTCGCTGCGTCCTGCAGGGCTGCCGCTTCGTCTCGTCCGCGTTCAGGTTCCAGTGCAGCTTCGTGGCCACCCACTCGGTGATGTACCGGCAGTGCACCTCGGCGGCCGGCGGCAGCCACTGGGCCGGGTTTGTCATACGTCGCTGTCACCGAAGCCGAGGCCAGGTCCACCACTGCCAGCCGCTGCTCCCATACACCGTCCGTGTGCTTGAAACCGGGACGCGGTTAAGAGGGTCGGAAAGAAGTCCATGGCAACCGCCGTCGGTGGAGGCGTCACCGGCTGCATCGCGTCCCTGGCCACCGGCTGCGTGGCGGGCGCAACAGTCGGCGGCTTCGCCGGTGCCGTAGGCGGGGCCGTGCAAGGGACCTATGAGGAACTGCAATGATCCGCAGAGGCGAGGAGTAACGCAGTGCTGGACAGCAAGGCCCTGACCAGGCTCGTAGTCGGCATCATTCTCCTGATCCTTACAGGCCCCTTAGTACTACCGCAGATCGACTGGGACACGGCTGACATGGTCTGGCTCGCCATATGGGGAGGAGTTGCCGGGCTACTCGCCTACCCCGTCGCGGCACTGTGGCATAGACTCACCGCCAATCGGTGAGGACCGAACCGGTCCTCATCTCGCGCAAGGCCCCGGCGAGCACGCCCCACCGCTTCGCGGGCGCGTACGCCGACCCGACCGGCCTGTATCGGTCTCATCCGCGAACCGGCGGGCACGCTGAACTCCATGACGACGGGGGGAAGTCCTACCCTTGCTGCCCTTGGCCTCGGCGGCGCGCAGTCCGTCGTACGTCAGCTCGCGCTGGAGTTCGCCGGCGGCGGCGAGGGTCTGCACCATGAACTTCACGGTGGACAGCAGTTCTCCGGTGCGCGGGTGGCGGGCGGTGAGGTCCATCGCGGAGAACGCGCCGTCGTGGATGCGCAGCGCGAGACGGTCGCGGTGCAGTACGTCGAGCACGTCGAGGATGTGCTGGTTGCCGCGCACGAGGCGGAACATCTCGGAGATGTGCACGGTGTCGCCCGGCCGCGCGTACGTCAGCAGCTCGCGGAACTTCGGGCGCTGGAGCGGGTGGAGACGGCTGGAGGTACCCGGCTCCTCCTCGAAGACGATCGGGTCCTCGATCCCGGCCTCGGCCAGGACGAGGTCCTGCCAGGCGGTCGACTGCTGGTCCGTCGAGACCCGCTTGTAGACCAGGTTCGCCACCGAGGGGCCCTTTCCGTGCGGAGGATCGGACCCTATCTGTCGTCAAACCCTGTCAGCAATCACCATCGGATCTGATTGGATTCACACCGCCGCGAACCCCCAATCTTCCCGGGTTCATTGGACGCGTCAGCCGCCTGTCGGCAAACGTTCGTTTGATGACAGGAAGCCGGATGCGGTCCGGCCTCCTGGGGCCATCGAAACCCTACGCGGGGCCCGGGGGCAGGTGGACGGTCATGATCAGGTGGCAGGTCTGGGTGCCCGTGCCGCGGTAGGTGTGAGTGGTGTCGGCGTCGAAGGTGGCGGTCTGTCCGGCGGCCACGGGGTACTCGGTGCCGTCGACGACGAGGACCATCTCGCCGGCGGTGACGCTGACGGTCTCGGTCACGCCTGCCTGGTGGGGGTGGCTGGGGTATTCCTCGCCGGGTTCCAGGGTCCAGCGCCAGACCTCGGTGGCCGCCGGTCCGCCGGTGGTCAGCATGAGCCGGGCCTCGCTGCCGCGCTCGCCCTTCCACAGGGGCATGACGGCGTCGGCGCTGACCACCCTCACCCGCTGTTCAAGACTGCCCTCCATCAGCGCGGAGACGGAGACGCCGAGGGTGTCGGCGAGGCGGACCAGGGTGGCGAAGTTGGGGTTGCCCTGGGCTTTCTCCAGCCCGACCAGGGCGCCCTTACTGACCTTGGCGCGGCGGCCGAGCTCATCCAGGGAGAGTCCCGCGCGGGTGCGGGCCGTACGGACGTTGTGCGCAAGCGTCCGCAGTGCGGCCTCGGTCTCGGCCATCGGTTTCGTCCCTCCAGCAGCAGGTCGGTGTGCTGCACCCCTCGGTCGTTCGGTTGACGACCTACGGTCGGTGCGCTGTACGGTGTAGTCGTTCCATTGATAGTAAGGGATGTACGTACCGTGATCGCTCTCCTGCTGGCCCTGGGCAGCTCCCTGGCCTACGGGTGCGCCGACTTCCTGGGCGGCCTGGGCGCCCGCAAGGCCCATGTCCTGCGGACCGTGATGATCGCCGCGCCGGCCTCGCTCACCGTCGAGCTGCTGCTGTGGCCCTTCCTCGGCGCCTCCTTCGCTCCGGCCACCCTCGCCTGGGGCGCAGCCTCCGGCGTGGCGTCGGCCGCCGCGTTCGCCTTGCTCTACAAGACCCTGGCGATCGGCCCGATGAACGTGCTGTCGCCGATCACCGCGCTGGTCTCGGCGATGCTGCCGGTCGGCGTCGGCCTGCTGCAGGGCGAGCACCTGGGCCTGGCCGGGCTGATCGGCCTGCCGCTGGCCCTGGCCGCCGTGGTGCTGGTCAGCGCCGGGCACGGCGCGAAGTCGGCGCGGCCGTCGCGCACCGCGCTGCTGCTGGCCTTCGGCGCCGGGGCCGCGATCGCCCTGCAGTTGGTCTTCCTGCACCAGGCGCCCTCCGACAGCGGTGTCGGTCCGCTGATCGTCGGCCGTGCCGTGTCCTCCGCCTCACCCTGGCCGCGGCCGGCGTGATGTTCCGGCGCCTGGGCCCGGAGAAGCCCGCGTATGCGATCTCGGCGACGGCCGGCGTGCTTGATTCGGTGGCCAACCTGCTGTTCCTGCTCGCCGCCCGCAGCGGCGACCTGGCCGTCGTCGCCGTGATCACCGCCCTGTACCCGGCCGGCACCGTCCTGCTCGCCCGCAGTGTCCTGGCCGAGCGCATCCACCGCGGCCAGCTGATCGGTCTGGGCACCGCCGCCGTCGCCGTCAGCCTCCTCGCCCTCACCTGACCGCACACCACTCCCGGAACGGACCCTCCGATGACCACTGTCTTTCGCCTCGCCCCCGATGTCGCCGGCGCCTTCCCCGACACCCTCATCGCCGTCGTCACCGCCACCGGTCTGCGCGGCCGCGAACCGTGGCCGGCCACGACCGCCGCGCTGGAGGAACTGGAGGCCCGGCTCGCCGACGGCTCCTGGTCCCCGGCCGACGAGAACGACCCGCGCATCGAGGCGTGGCATGCCGTATACCGCGCCTTCGGCACCAATCCCCGCCGCATCCGGCCCAGCGTCGACGCGCTGGGCCGCCGCCTGGCGAAGAAGGGCTCGCTGCCCCGGATCAACCCGGCCGTCGACTCCTACAACGCCGTCTCCGTCCGCCACGGCCTGCCCGCCGGCGCTTTCGACCTCGACCAGGTCACCGGCGTCGTCGAGATCCGCTACGCCGACGGCAGCGAGAGCTTCACCCCGCTCGGCGAGCCCGGCACCGTCGAGACGCCCAAGCCCGGCGAGGTCATCTACACCGACACCACCGACGTGCTCACCCGGCACTGGAACCACCGCGACGCCCACCGCACCCGCGTCACCGAGGACTCCACCCGCGTCGCCTTCGTCCTGGAGACCGTCGCCGCCGCCCGCGACGAGCAGCTGCTCAAGACCGCGGCCGGCGACCTGCAGGCCCTTCTGCAGCCGCACTGCGACAGCAGCACCGTGCACTACCTCAGCCCGGCCCACCCCGACGCCACCGCCTGACCACCCCGGCCCGCCCAGCACGGCGGCGGGGCCACAGCCCGCCGCCGAAGGTCCGCCCCTCGCTCCCTCTTTGGAGGCCAGTCTTGTTCACCGGCCTGAGCGCCTTCCCGCTCACTCCCATCCCCGGCAACGGCAACGTCGACGAGAAGGCGTACGCCGCGCTGGTCCAGCGGCTCGCCGCCGCCGGCGTCGACTCCATCGGCGCGCTGGGCTCCACCGGCTCCTACGCCTACCTGTCCCTTGAGGAACGTGCCCGCGTCGCCCGCCTCGCGGTCGAGCACGCCGACGGCGTGCCGGTCATCGTCGGCATCGGCGCCCTGCGCACCCGCCAGATCCTCCAGGCCGCCGAGGACGCGCAGAACGCCGGGGCCTCCGCCGTCCTGCTGGCGCCGGTGTCCTACCAGCCGCTGACCGAGGAGGACGTCTTCGGCCTGTTCGAGGAGGTCACCGCGAACCTGTCGGTCCCGCTGGTGATCTACGACAACCCCGGCACCACGCACTTCACCTTCACCGACGAGCTCTACACCCGCCTGGCCTGGCTGCCGCAGGTCGCCTCCATCAAGATCCCCGCCCTTCCCGCCGATCCCGAGCAGGCCCGGGCTCGTGTCGAGCACCTGCGCCGGCTCCTGCCCGAGACGGTGACCATCGGTATCAGCGGAGACGCGGCCGCGGCCCGGGGGCTGAACGCGGGATGCGACGCCTGGTACTCGGTGATCGGCGGCACCTTCCCCCAGCCGGCTCTCGCCCTCACCCGCGCGGCACAGGCCGGCCGGCACGAGCAGGCCGAGCAGGAGTCACAGCGGCTCCAGCCCCTGTGGGACCTGTTCGTCCAGCACGGAGGCTCCCTGCGTGTCATCGCCGCGGCCGCAGCCCACCTGGGCCTGACCGCCCACCGCAACCTCCCGCTGCCGCTGCGCGGCCTGGACGCCAAGGAACGCGCCCACCTCGCTACGGTGATCGAGCAGCTCCAGCTCCACACCTGACACCTTGCCGTCGCCCTCCCCACCTGCGGGAGGGCGACGGCGCACCGGACTTCCTTCCGCCCTCATTTCCCGCAGGAGAACGCGCGGCCATGCGCCCACGCACCGACCAGTCCGTCGACGAGCCCGGCTGGGGCCCGCTGGCCCGCTACATCATCGCGGCGACGCTGGCCCGCACCTCCGACGGCGGCGCGGTCGTGGCCATCGTGCTGATGGTCACCGCCGGCGGCGGGCCGGGATGGCTGGCCGGCGCCCTGGGCGCCTGCATCACCGCCCCCCATCTGCTCGGCCCCTTCGTCGCCCGCAGCCTGGACACCGCCCGCGACGGCCGTACCGTCATCGCCGCAGCCTCCCTCGCCCACGGCACCGCCCTGGCCGCCGCCGTCCTGCTCTACCCCCACACCCACCCCGCCGTCCCCGCCGCCCTGCTGGTCGTCTCCGGCCTGTTCGGGCCCCTGCTCACCGGAGGCATCAGCAGCCGTCTGCCCGCCATCGCCGGACACGGCCAGCGACGCCAGCGCCGGGCCCAGGGCTGGGACGTGGCCACCTACGGCATCAGCGGCACCGTCGGCCCCACCCTCGTCGCCGCCCTCGCCGCCTGGGCCTCACCCGCCACCGCCGTCCTCACCCTGGCCGCCGGCTGCTTCATCGCCGCCGCCGTCATCCGCTTCCTGCCCTACGCCCCGGCCCCCGGCAAGGCCGCGGACGTCCCCCGCCCCCTCCGCACCCTCACCGGCATCCTCGCCTCCGGGCCCCTGCGCCGCACGCTGTATCTGACCGTGACCGTCGCCTTCAGCGTCGCCGCCCTGCCCATCGCCGCCGTCGCCGGCACTTCCGCCCTCGGCGTCAGCGCCTCCGCGGCCGGACTCCTGACCGCCGCCTACGGCCTGGGGAACCTTGCCGGATCTGCAGGCGTCATGATCCGGCCCTCCCGCGCGGAAGCAGACCGGCTCACCACCCGCCTCGCCGCCGTCGTCGGCGCCACCCTCCTGCTGACCACCCTCGCCCCCTCCTTCCCGCTCGCCCTCGCCGCCTACGCCGCCGCCGGCATCGCCAACGCCTACTTCTTCGCCGCCACCCTCGCCGCCCGCAGCGAATACGCCCCTGACAACGCACGCGGACAGATCTTCGTCTGGGTCGGCGCCCTGAAGATCACCGCAGGATCCGCCGGAACAGCAGCCGCCGGCGCCCTCATCGGCATCAGCCTGCTCCTCCCCCTCCTCCTGGCCACCGGCCTCACCCTCGCCGCCGCTCTGCTCTCCTCCGCCGAACGCCACCACCGCCGACGCGGCCCGCACCCTGACCTCCCACTGCCCAAGGCGCCGCGGAGCGAACAGACGTCCAGGGCTCCGGGCACCGGCAGGACCGGCGGTCGCGCGTCGACCTGACGGCCTGAAAATGTCCTGCCGAGACTGCAGACACCAGCACCGGTTTCCCGACCCGTTCCCACTCAGAACCCGAAGACCCCGACCCTCGCCGCCCCGCTGCGGGACGAGCCCGAAGGCATCGCCCAACCGCCGAACGGCACGTCCTCACACCTCGTCTTCGCCGTCCTCGACGGCGTCAGGATCCCGGAAGGGACGCAGGCCCTGACCGGGACCGCTGGCGGTGATGTTGAACAGGTAGCGGCCCAGGAAATTGATGTGCCGGTCCTTGAGAGGGGACAGGCGCGCGACGTCCTCGTCCAGCTCCGGCGCGTCCGGGTCACACAGCGCGCGCAAGGCGCCGGCGGCCGAAAGGGAGGCGGACGATGCTGATTGCCCGCCTCGGCGTCGTCATCCACGGCGCCGGCTGAGGCGCTCGGGTCACACCGGCGCAACGGCCGTCTCGCCGCCGGGCGCACGCGGCCCAGGGACCGTCGCGACCCGGATGAGGTCGAGGTCGAGGCGGCTGTTCATGTCCAGCTCGAACCGGCCGTACGGATTGACGTGCGTCCAGAACAGCGGGGACAGGGCCCGCCGGTCGGCGTCGGTGAGGGCTTCGGCCCACTTCTCGTCGGCGAGGACCTGCTGCATCAGCAGCGTGTTGACGTGCACCAACGCGGACTGGAGCAGGTGGAGGGCGAGCATGGACACCTCCTGCGATTCCTTGTCCTGCCCGGCCAGATCGCCGTCCTTGCCGTAGAAGAGGTCCTTGTTCGCGCTGTTCCAGTTCTCCACCACCTGGAGCCCTTCGTGGATCTCCTGGCGCAGTTCGACGTCGGCGAGGTAGTCGCACACGAACGCCGTCCGTACTGCCCGGCCGAGTTCCTCGATCGCCTGGTAGGTGGGGTGCTTGGGGCCGCCACGGGTGAAGCGGCGCAGGACCTGCTCGGCCTCGGCGGTGCCCAGGCGCAGGGCGGTGGTGTACTTCACGATCTGGTCGTACTGCTGGCGGATCAGGTCCCAGTTGATCGTCCTGATGGACAGCACCGGCGCCAGGTGCGGCCAGGCGTCGTCTTCTCCGGCGGCCGGCCGGTAGAGCCGGGCGGAGCCGATGTTCTTCAGGCGGGGCATCAGCTTGAAGTCCAGCATGTGCGCGAAGGCGAACCCGACGATGGAGGCGCCGTGGGTGTCGGTGTACTGCCGGTCGACGTCCATGTCGGTGCAGTGCCGCAGCACGCCCTCGATCATCGAGGCGACCTCGGAGGCCGAACAGCTCTTGAGCTGGGAGTAGATGCACACCGACTTCCGCTCCACGTGCCAGTAGATCATCACGCCGGGCCCGCGGTAGCGCTGGTACCACTCGGTCATCAGGTTCGAGGACCAGGAGCCGAACTTGCGGCTGTCGGACGCGCACGCGGTGCCGGTGCCCCACCACATCTCGTCGCGGGCGGTGAAGGTGGCGTTGACCAGCTTCACCAGCGCGGCGCGCATGTTGGCCCGGTTGACGAACAGGTGCCGCACCCGCCGCAGCGTCGCCTCGGACTCACCGTGCTTGCCGGTCACCGCGACCCGCTTGATGCCCATGTTGGTCCCCAGGGCGAACAGCACGAGCAGCAGGCGGCGCCGCAGCACGTCCTTGGACAGGTTCTCGCGGGTGGCCACCGAGGTGAACTCGGCGATGAAGTCCGTGTCGAACTCGGCGTACTTCAGGATGTCCAGCAGGTCGATGGTGCCCCACCGGCGCTCGATCTCCCCCTTGATGGCGACCAGGGATTCCGGCTCGTCCTGCTTGCCGCGTGGGGAGACCCGGATCCACGGCTCGCCGTGCTTCTTGACGATCGCCACACCGCCCGTGGTGCCCTGCGCCAGAGCCGCCTCGAAGCGGTCCAGCGACGTGCGGAGCCTGCTCTGGAGCGCGGTGATGAACTCGCCGGCGTCCTGCGGCTGGCCCAGGGCGGCGTAGTGAACGTCCCGGTTGTCCTCGAAGTCCGCGGGCAGGTCGTCCTCCGGGTTCCGCCACCGGCTGGCGCCCACCACCCAGATCTCCCGCCGCCGCAACGCGTCCCGCAGCGCCTCGAGCACGCACAGCTCGTACGGGATGCGCTCGACGCGACCCTTGTCGTCGACGACCGCCGCCCGCCACTGCTCGGGCACCACATCGTCGAGCGGCACCGTCTCCGCCGCGTCGAAGAAGGCGCCCTCCTTCAGCGGCTGCTCCAGGTACCGCTGGAGCAGGTCGATCGCGTCCATCACCGGCCGGTAGGCGGTGTTGTTGCACTTCAGCTCCAACGCCTTCAGCAGCGGCGCGAGCATCCGCCGCCAGTGCGCCGAGTACGACGACCGCAGCACCGTCCGCACCCGGGCCTTGTAGCGGGCCTCGTTCGCCGCGGCCTCCGCCGCCAGCGCCTTGAGCGTCTTCTCCCCGCCGACCACCGGGAAGATCACCCGTCGCACGATGCCCGACGGCTCCGACAACGCCGCCTCCGCGACCCGCAGCAGCATCGCCTCCTTCCCGCGGACCTTCTTCAGCTCCGCCCCCAGCTCCTTGTCGACCTTCCGCTCCGCCCGCGTGTTGATCTTCAGCACGAGCTGGATGAACAGGTCCACCAGCGAGTCGGTGATCTCCGTCTGCCGCACATGGCACAACGTCGCCAGCAGCGTCAGACGCCGCGGCGGCGTCATCCGCTCCAGGTTCGCCGGGTACTCCTTCGACGCCCGCACCCGCCATGCGTCGACCAGCTTCTCCGACACATCCGCGAACAGGTCCGCGGGCAGCTCCAGGCGCCGCACCCGCTCCAGCTTGTTCACCTCAGCCAGGAGGCTCTCCAGACCCGGGGCGCCCGGGTCCGTCTTCAGCTCGGCGAAGTGCGAGCGCCCACCACCCGCCACAGCGGCGCCGCCGCCGTCCGCGTCCTGGCCGCCGTCACCCGCGATCAAGTCCTCCAGGCGGAAGCGGGTCGCGTGGCTGAGCCGGTCCAGCGTGCCGCGGCAAAACCGCTTCTCGAAGTCCTTGACCGCCTTGCCGACCAGCCGCCGCACCTGCCCCGGGGCCGGCGGTTCGATGTGGTCGTTGCGGCACCAGGCCACCACCGCGGCGGCGAGCCGGTCGCGGGACAGCTCTACCGGGCACAGCTCGGTCGCCAGCCAGGCGGCCAACCGGTCCTGGTCCTCCTCGGTGTTCGCCCGGAACCCGTACGCCGCCCGGATCTCCTTGCGATGCCGCTTGATCCGGTCGCCCTGCCAGTCGTAGGCGCCCCACGCCTCGGCGGGGACCTTCACCTGCTGGGCCACGTACTGCACCGCGGCGGCCGGCACCTCCCGGGCCGACTCCGGGAACCTGGCCTCCACCTCGAAGAACTTCAGCAGCAGCGAGAACCCGAGCCTGGTCGCCCCGGACTTGTTCCGCACCCGCTTCATGTCGTCTTCGAGCAGCGTCCAGACCTCGATCAGATCCTCCGGCTCCCAGTCCTGCCGCACCCGCGCCCCTCCGCCCCACCCGCGATCACTCGTTCAGCTCAACGAGACGACCGACGAGGAGAAACGACGCCCCGCACCGTTACGCAGGGCTACACGCCACCTGGCCGTAGCTATACGAGCACAGGGCCGTATGCCATGAGTGAATTCCTCAGGAGATGGAGGGGGGAGCAGAGACTTGGTGCGGTTGGGCGCACTACGACGCTATCCCTCGCCACTGACAACGAGCGCTGCAACTGATCCCCCAGACAACGGAGTTGGATCTGTACAGGCAGGTAGGACTGGCGCCGGATCGCCGCCGTCCTCGATGGCCGCGGGCATCCAGCCGAAGCGCGGGGCCCGCCGGCGCCCGGACACCTTCCGTCGGATGTCCACCGGCGCCACCGACCGGCCGTCAAGGCCCCAACACGCAGTCGTCGGCTGCTCCACCCGATGCGGCCCCGGACTGTTTGTCACCGCCCGGTCTCTGATAGTCATATCGCTGGGGACGGGCGTACGCCCGTAGCGGCGTCCCGCGGGGCGTCGCGAGGGAGGGAAAGCACATGAGCACCACCACACGCGACGACGTCATCGCCCTCGAGCAGCAGGCGGTGGACCACGCGTACGCCTGCTACGAGGCGCGGCTGGCCGAGATGAGCGGAACGGGGGCCGCCACGGCGTCGGCCACCGGCAAGGACGGCATCGCCAACAAGAAGGACGCGGAGCAGCGGGCGGCGGCCTACGGCAGCCTCGGGGGCGAGTCGCTGGTCTTCGCCCGCGTCGACGCGCCGGAGGAGCCCGGCGGAGAGCCTCGGCCCTGGTATGTCGGCCGACGTCCCGTCTCCGACGTCCGGACCCGCGACACCGTCGTCGTGCTCTGGACCAGCGGTATGGCCACCAAGTGGCTGGAGGCGCAGCAGGATGCGCCGGGCGACGTCGTTCTGCGGCGTCGGCTGCGCTGCGCGGAGCGTGTCGTCGAGGACTACTCCGATGAGATCGCCGTACCCGGAGCACTCTCCGCCACCGCCCCCGAGGACGTCCCCGACGCAGCTCCCGAGGCCGTCCCCGACGTGGGCCTCGTTCCCACGCCGAGGCCCGCCGCCGACGACCTCCCGACGCCCGGGCGGCCGCGCACCGCGAAGCGCGGGGAACGCGGGGAGCGGGAGCGTCCGCCGGCCCGCACTCCTTCCGACATCGCCCGTATCCAGCGCCGCAGGCCCCCGCGGCCGGACGACTTCCTCCTGCGCGAGCTGCAGCGTTCGCGTGGCGGCCGGATGCGGGACATCGTGGAGACCATCCGCCGTGACCAGATGGCCCTGGTCACGGGTTCGCCGACCGACATCCTCGTCGTGCAGGGCGGGCCGGGCACCGGCAAGTCCGCCGTCGGCCTGCACCGTGTGACCTGGCTGGTCAACAACGAGCACTTCACGGCCTCGGACATCCTCGTCATCGGCCCCCACCAGCGCTTCCTCGACTACGTCGGCCACGTGCTGCCCACTCTGGGCACCCGCGACGTCAACGCCGTCCAACTGACCCGCCTGTGGGAGGGCGAGACCCTCGGCACCGACACCCCGCGGGCGCGGCTGGTGAAGTCCGACGAGCGCATGGCGGCCGTCCTGCGCCGGCGGGTCGAGCGCGAGTGCCGCCCCGAAGCCCTGGACGCCCTCCTCACCGCTCCCTCCTTCGAGGGCGACGAACCGGCCTTCACCGTCACCGCCGGCAGCACCACCCTGCGCGTGCCGCGCTCCGAGGTCCTCGCCCTCCTGGACGAGGCGCGCGGCGGTGACGGCGCCCACCGCGAGCGCCGCGACCGCTTCCGCAACCAACTCGTCGACCGCCTCCTGGCCGAACTCGTCGCCGTCGCCCCGCGCCGCGGCGCGGACGGCACGATCCGCCGCAGCCTGGAACGCAACCGCAAGGTCGAACGCCTCCTGGACCGCGTCTGGCCCTCACCCGGCGCCCTGGAGGCCCTGCGCAGCCTCTACGACTCGCCCGACCTGCTGCGCGCCTGCGGCGCCGACGTCCTCGACGACGCGGAGCAGGCCGCCCTGCACCGCCCCCGCGCCGCCACCGCCGACGGCGATGCGTGGACCCTCGACGACCTGGTCCTGCTCGAGGAACTCCGGTACCTCATCACCGGCGAGACCCCTCGCCGTTACGGCCACATCGTCGTCGACGAGGCCCAGGACCTGACCCCCATGCAGGCCCGCACCCTGCGCCGGCGCGTCGCTCGGGGCGGTTCCATGACCGTCCTCGGCGACCTCGCCCAGGCCACCGGACCGCGCACGCACACCGACTGGGAGGAACTGGGCACGCTGCTGTCCGACCACGGCGACTGGCGCGTGGCCGAACTGAACACCAGCTACCGCGTGCCCGCCGAGATCATGGAGTTCGTCGCGCCGCTGGCCCGCACGGTCGCTCCCTCGCTGCCGTACCCGCAGGCGGTGCGCGAAGCCGGCGAAGGCGCCGTACGCACCATCGAGACCGAGCCGTGGCGGCTCCTGGATGACACCGTCGCCCAGGCCGTCCGACTCCTCGGCAGCAGTGACGGGCACACGCTGCGCTCGGTGGCCGTCATCGTCCCCGACGACTCCGGCTGGCTCGACGAGATCGCCCGCCACCTCGACGAGGCGGACGGCCTCACGCAGCAGGAACGCGAGGCGGTGTCCGTACTGGCCGCCGCCCAGGCCAAGGGCATGGAGTACGACCACGTCCTCGTGGTGGAACCCGCCACCATCGCCGCTCGCGGCCCCGCCGGCCTGCGCCAGCTCTACATCGCGCTGACCCGCAGCACCCAGACCCTGACCGTCCTGCACACCGCACCGCTCCCGGAGGCCCTCACGAACCCCGGCACCGCGGACCCCGCGGAACAGCAGCCCACCGGCATCGCCCCAGACACCGGCGAGGTCGCCGGCCATGCCGCCGGACCGGCCACCTCGGCGGGGAACGCCCCCGGGATCGGCACCGACATCAGGGTCCGCGTCGTCGGCCACACCACCGGCGGCAACTACAAGGTCGAGGCGGTCTCGCCCACCACCGACCGCCCGCTGCTCCTGGCCGTACGCCACGGCTCCGCCCCTCCCGAGACCGGGGCGGAGATGGACGCCTGGGTCCTGCGCCACACCTCCAACGTCACCTTCGTCACCGTCGACGAGCGTGGACGCAGGCCCATCTCGCCCACCATGGCCGAGCGGTACGTGGACGCGCTCACCGTCGTCGGAGAACTGGCCGACGGCAACGTCCCGTCCGACGCCCGGGCCAGGTTCTCCGAACTCAAGGGCATGGCCAACCGCTGCCTGCGCCTGGACCAGCACGACTGGCTGGACGTCTGGCGCGTCCTCGGCTCCCCGGACCGGGACCGCCTGGCACTCCTGCGGGACCTCGCCGCGAACACCAACCGCACGCTCGCCTCGGACACCCCAGACCTGGACCGGTTCCGGGCCGAACTCCAGCGCAGTGGCTGGGCCGAGGCCCTGGCCGAGGCGCGCCGGACGCTGGAACAGCGTCTCGCGGCGAAGGCCACAAGCCGTCCGGCGAACGAGAACCGGGCCCCGGAGGAGCCCGCCGACACGCGATCCGTCGAGCCCACACCGCCCGGGCGGACCGAGCCGCCCACATCGCCACAGCAGCCCGGGCTGCCCAACCAGCCCGAGCAGCCCGAGCCGGAGGAAAACCAACCCATGCCCAGCACCACCGCCGGCACCGCCGTCCCGACGGCCGCCCCGGCGTCCGAACCGGCAGCCGGGCCGAGCACGGACCTGCTCCGGTTCCTGGAGACCTCGGCCGCGACCGACCGCACCTGCAAAACCCATGAGGCCGTGCGCTTCGAACTGATGGCGGCCCTCCTGCGGGCCGACCGGCAGCCGAAGGCCGACTCACCGGTCGTCGACGTCACCTGCACCACCGAACACGGCCACTTCCTCTACGAGGTCCTGGGCACCGGTCTGTCCACGTACCCCGACCTCCGCTCGGGAGCAGCCCGCCTCCGCGAGGTCAACCACACACTGCCGACGGCCGCCGACCACCTCTACCTGGTGCTGTCCCAACCGCCCGCCGACGACTGGTCGCCCGCCGCCGTCCACGCCGTCTTCGGCGTCCACGTCCTGTGGCGCACCCAGCAGGGCTGGGGCGGACAGGACACCGAAACCGCCCTCGGCCTCGCTCCCGGCCAGTCCTGACCTCACCACCGGCCAGGAGTGTTCCGTCCCGCACGCTCGGGCCGGGACGCGCCCGACGGTTTCCCGAGCCGTGAACACCACGCCGCCCCCAACCCGCGGGAGGCGGCCGTGACCAGACCGGCAGCCCACACCCGCGCTCGGTCCGCCTCACCCGGTCCCTGGCTCTTCCGGTACGACGAGCCGAACGTGCTGTTCGGCATGAGCCAGCGGGACCTGAACAAGCTCGGGTGAACGGCGGCTCCTGCCCCGGGCCTCGTTGCCGGGGGCGAGGGCCCACCGGATCACGCCGGTTCCCTCTCGGCCTGGGCGCACCTGGCGGAGCAGTCTGAGCCGGCACGTTCGCCACCGGCGAGAGGAGCAGCGGGCCTCCACGGCCTTCCGGGACGTCGCGGGCAACGCGTACCTGGATGACGTGTGTACCCAGGTGGCCGGGACCTGCTGAGACAAGATGAACACCATTGTCGGCTCGGCGCGCGACCTGCGGAAGGCGATGAACGCCGAGAAGGGCGTGGGCGCAGACTTCTGGACGGAAGCGTACGCGCTGATCGACATCATGGAGAAGGGACTCGCCGCCGGCGAGGACCAGGGCGCCCCCGCCGGCGCCGCGACGATCCCGGAAATGACGAACCGGGATGACGTCTTCGGCTCGGCCCACGACCTGGTGGACTGGCTCGACGCCCACCCGATCAAGTAGCCGTTGCCGACTACGCCGCCGCGGTGTCGGCGTACATCGCGAAGAACATGCAGCGTATCCAGGGAAGCGGTAGGCACCTGCCCCTCGAAGGCGGCCGGGGTGCGTCACACGGCGGGCCGGCCGGTGCGGAACGCGGTCATCAGAAGCGTGTCAGCGGCGCGCGGTCCAGCCCCGCCGGGCAGGGTCTCAGCGCTGATCCGGGTGAAGCCGGCCTCATCGAGCAGCTTGGTCCACACCTGTTCCTGGAGGACCCAGCGGTGCATGGTGGCTGCCGCTCCGTCCGGGGTCCTCGCGCCGATCTCGGTGGGCTGCACGTCAGGGTGGGCGGGTTCACCGTCGAGATGGTGGGCGAGGGTCGAGAACACGAGGCGGCCACCCGGGCGCAGGGCACTGGCGGCTGCCGGCAGCAGCTTGCGCGGCTCGGCGAAGTCGACGGCTCCGAAGACGCTGTAGAGCACGTCGTAGGTGCCGGCCACCGCGTGCAGGTGCCGGGTCACGTCGGAGCGGACCAGGCGCAGCCGGGAGGCGAGGTGCCTGTACAGGTCGTCGGCCATCGCGTGCTGGGCGGGCGAGGCGTCGACGGCGGTGATGCGGGTCGGCTGGTGGTGGACGGCCAGGTGGGCGGCGTGCCGGGCCGCGCCGGCGCCGAGGTCGCCGACGCTGCGGCCGGTGATGTCGCCGAGGACTTCGGCTCCGGGGCCGCTGGCCTGGCCCCAGCTCCAGGAGAAGTGGGCGGGCACGGTGCGGTCGGTGGCGTGACGAGTGCGGCCGTAGTGGTGCCAGAGGTCTGCGGTGGGGATCACCCCGCCCATCGTGGCGGGCGGCGCCGCCGGGCGGGCCGGTTCGAGGGAATTTCACCCGACGAAATGGATGAACAGGCGGCCCGGAACGGGGCGTTCTACGAGGCGCCCTCGCGGGCGGAGCTGGAGCGGCCGGCTCGGCGAGGTCGCCGCGATCGAGGCCGGCCTCGCCGCCGCCGAGCAGAGACTCGCCACCATGCGCGACCTCGCTGCCCGGCGCACCACCATCCACCTCGGCATGCCCGATTTCCGCAACAGCGCCGGACGTCTTGAGGCCGAGCAGTGACAGCGATGCCGCCTCGCATCAGTACCGTCGGTCCAAAGCCTCAACGAGGCTGCGAAGTTCGCGCGACCGGCGGCGGGACATCGCCAGCATCACCGCTTCGAGGAACTCGCGAGCCTGCCACGGGTCACTGCAACAGGCCCACTCGGTGCAGCCACCGCTCTCGTACTCCCACAACCGTCGATTCGGCTGGCGGACAAAGCTCCGCCAGCGCACCATCGCCGACCCGATCGAGCCCGGCCACAGGTACTTTTTCTGACGCTCGATCCGTCGAACCTCGGCGAGTGCTGCCGAGGAGAGGCCACGGATGGCCGTGATGTCGTCATGCGTCCGGCGCCGGCGCGGCAACTCGGCCCGGACGTGCCCAGGCCGCCTACGAGGCATGGGCCTTTCTGTTGATCATCATGCTGGTCATCTTCCCATCTGCGGGCGCTACGCGACCAGCTCGGGCTGAGCCGCAACGTTCCGCGCGGCTCGGACACCCTGCAGATCGCGCCTACAGATCTCCCTCGAGCCCAGCAGCGGAAGGCGGTGCGACCTCGATGATCACTGCCGTGCCGACAACCGGCCTGCCTTCGTGCATGGTGATCACGTCGCCAGGCTGGACAGCGCGCCACTGTTCGGGGCTGAGTGGTGCCAAACGGACCGTCGCGCTTTCTCCCGGCGCCAGGCCGGGTGCACCCTCCACCCACAGTCGCGCAACGTTCACTGCCTGCCCGCCATCGGGTGCCCGGTTGCCGATGTCCCAAAGCGGCCGCAGCTGCCCCTGCCCGGAGAAGGCGGTCTGACGTCCGCCCTCCTTCGTGCTCAGCAGGCTCAGCCTGGCCCGGAGGGTGCCGTGCTGCATCTCCCCGGCCCGCCACTCGCACCAGTCAGCGCTGTGCTCCAGCATCATCTGGCGGGCTGCCTCCTCGAGTAGCAACCAGAATCGCAAGGGAACCGGCTGCTCGTCCGCAATCTCCATCAGGAGGTCGAGGACCAGCTCCCACTCCTGGTGCCGTTGACAGTCGCGCACGTCGTCAACCGACACACCGTTTTCAGCCCGGGCACCCTCGGGGAGTAGATCAGTCGCTCGCCGAAGGAGCGTGAAGGCATCGTCCATGAGGAACATGTTCCAAGGCCCCAGTGACGTCCTCAGCGGGCACCCTTGCGAGAACCGGCTCGGCGACACGCCCGGAAGGCCGCCGATCCTCAAGAAAATCGGCCGCTACTCTCAGCGACCTATCGGCAGACAGACGGCCCCAAGCGGTCTAACTGCCAAGTTCGGATAAGACCAGATCGGGGCGCTCGGCCTGGTCCTGAACGCTCTCGTGCTGTTCAACACCCGTACATGGACGCCGCGGTGAACCAGCTTCGAGCGGACGGGTTCGAGGTGCACGAGGAGGATGTGGCCGCCTCTCACCGTTCGTCCGGCATCACATCAACGTGCTCGGCAGGTACTCCTTCCAGAACCCGACCTGCCCGGCGGACTGCGACCCCTTCGTGCCCTGGACGCCGCTGACGAGTGAGCCACGCCAGAGCCGTCCCGGCCGTCGTCTTCTTGCCCACGGAGCCCGCGCTCGTTGACAGCCCCAGGGCACAGCCAGCCGGGGACATCGCTGCGACTTGACCTTACCCTCAAGGGCAAGGTTTAGCGTTCTTCGAGGTGAGAGGCATGCAGATCAGCGAGCTGGCCCGCCGGGCCGGCGTGACGACGAAAGCGGTTCGCTACTACGAGTCGCTGGGGCTGCTCACGCCCGCGCGGCTGCCCAACGGCTACCGGGACTACGACGAGCACGACGTACGACTCACGCAGGAGATCCGGGCGCTCGGCAGTCTCGGGATCCCCGTTGAGCGCACGCGCCCGTTCCTGGAGTGCCTCACGGCCGGCCATCGGCACGCCGACGACTGTCCGGCCTCGCTGGCCGGATACCGGAAGGCGATCGACGAGCTCAACCAGCGGATCGAGGGGCTCACCGCCCGTCGGGCGGTGCTGGTCGCGCATCTGCAGCGAGCCGCTCACCGCGGCAGTCGCGTCTCACCGGCCAACGAAGGAGAGGACCTGATGACTGACTACACGAGCTTGCCCGCCGACCTGCCCGTCCCCGAGGACGACGGCGCGGCTGCTCATCTGCCCGGCATGAAGATGCCGCACCGGGAACTCCAGGGCACCGGCGGCACGACCGTCCGTCTCGACGCGCTCGGGGCGGGCCGCACGGTGATCTACATCTACCCGCTCACCGGACGCCCGGGCGTCGACCTGCCCGACGGCTGGGACTCCATCCCCGGCGCGCGCGGCTGCACCCCCGAGGCGTGCGGCTTCCGCGACCACTACCAGGACCTCCTCGCCGCCGGAGCGGACGCGGTGTTCGGCCTCTCCAGCCAGGAGACCGACTACCAGAGCGAGTTCGCCGAGCGGCTCCACCTGCCGTTCCAGATGCTCTCCGACCCCGCACGGAACCTGGCACAGCAGCTCGACCTGCCCACCTTCGAGACCGCGAGCGGGCTGATGCTCTACAAGCGGCTGACCCTGATCATTCGCGACGGCGTGGTCGAGCACGTCTTCTATCCGATCTTCCCCCCGAACGAGCACGCCGACCAGGTCCTGGCCTGGCTGAGGGACAACCCCCTGTAGAGGCCGGCGTGCAGCGCCTGCTGTCGCCGGGCGCGAACAGGCCGGTGATCTCGGCGATCGCCTCCACCGACAGACGGAAGTACCGGCGCACATTCTCCAGCTTCTCCAGCACGAAATCCTCCCGGGCCTGCCCGCGACGCCGGGCCTTGCTCGGGATTCCGGTGGGCAGAGAACGACCGGCGATACTTCAAGCCGTCCGCCGAGGCGATTGCCGGGGTCACGAGCTTGCCGGGCGCGCGGCGACAGCCGCCTCTGATCGGGGTCGGGAAACGGCGGTCATGCCGCTGCGCTCGCTTCATTCAGCTCTCTCAGCGAGGCGCCGGACCTGGTCGGCGGATATGTCGGTGGTCCACTCCCAGCCGGGCTTGGCCGTTGGGCCGACTCGCGGGTCGCTGGGGACACGGCCCGCACGCACGGCAAGGACGTACGCCCGATCCTGCTCGATCCGTGCGCGCATCCCATCGGCTCCGCAGACTGATCCGTGGCCGGGAACCATGACATCGACATCGCCTGCGACGTCCCCGAGCAGGCGCAGTCCGACGAGGTACTCCCCGAGGGGGTCATTGGTGTCGTTCAACTCGTCGAGGTTCGGGACAAGGACGTCGGAAAGCATGTCGCCCGCGACGAGGACCCCGCGCTCTGCGACCAGCACCGCCGCATGGCCCGGGGCATGCGCCGGGTGCTCGACGATCTGGGCTCGAGGGCCGTTCCAGGGAATCTGTGCCACTCCGGCCGGCAGACCCGTGATGAGGCCATACAGGTCCAGCGGTGTCTCCTCGGCGATCTCCGGCGGCAACCCCTCGGCGACGTGCGCCTTCCAGTCCGGATCCGCCCGCACCTCTCGCATACGCGCTGCGCAGCGGGCGGTGCCGTACCGGGGCGCGTCGCCATACTCGGGGTGCCAGAGCACGTGATCCCAGTCAGGATGCGTCGCGAAGCCCGCCACCACGCTGTGGCCCAGCTCGCGAAGGTCGTCCGCGAGGCAGGTCATTTCGGCTTCGGTGAGCCCGGGGTCGATGAGCAGCACGCCGGTCGGGCCCTGCACTACGACGGCATTGTTCTCGAGCAACTCGCTCTGGTGGGTCAGCACACCCTCCGCGACCTGTTCCAGCATTGCACTCCTTCTGTGGGTGGCCGTGCCGGTGCGAGAACACCCGCTACACACATAGACGAAACAGCCGACCGAAAATCATCGCCGTAACCCACACCATGGTGATCGTCCGCCCGGACACCTGCTCTTCTTCCACGGCAGACCGCAGGGGCAACTGCTGCGGCCCCGAGATATGCACCGGGCCACCCCGCAGCCCGGTCCAGCTCCGGCACCTGCGCCCTCGGCGGCCGGTTCAACAGCGCGTCCCAAACGGCCCGCTGCCCGCCACCAGCGTGCTGGACTCCTCGGGGAACTGGCGTCAGTTGATTACGCGAGCCCACCAGTATCAACCCCCAGCTTGGCGCGGGCCCGCTCCAACTGCTCCACGGTGATGGCCCCGGAGTCCGGCAGGCCTGCCTCCACCCATGCCGTCTGCGCGCGGGGGAGGGAGCCGCCGGCGTCGTCGGTGAGGATCTTCTTCGCGAGGTTCACGGCGATGGCTCCGTCGCCCAGGTCCATGAGATGGGCGAGCATGCGGACCTGCTTGGTGGCGGAGGCTTTCTCGTTGTACCGGAATACCAGCACCCATCGGCCCTGCAGGGCGCGGGCTCGCTCGATGAGGTAGCGGCCGCGGTCGGTCTCCTGCTGCTCGGTGCGGATGTGCTCGGTGTCTCCCGCCGGGTTGCGCAGGGTCAGCAGGCCCCGTCGGCTGGACTCCTCGATCTCCACGTTCTCCAGGAATGCGAACGAACCGCGAGGCGCTGTCGAGGCGACTGATGTCCTGCGCGGCCTGGTTCGCGGTCAGGTGCAGGTCGACGGTGAGTGCGTGCACGCGGCGGCCCCACGCGGGTTCCTCACCGGGCGGGCAGGGCCCGGCGGCGTGAGCGGCGGCGGTGACGAGGCTGTAGTCCGCGTCCCCATCATGGCGTCCGCCGCCGACAGACCGTTCGGCCCGGCGCCTTCAGGGCCCGCCGGAACCGCAGGAGGCCGCCACTGATGTACCGGGTGAAGGAGTCACGCGTGGAAAGGACGTGTTCTGCCACGTCCGTGATACGGCTCTTGCCCCTCACGTGATGTCAGGCTGCACATTCGTTGCCGTGGAGGATCACTCTCGGCGGGCGGCGTGGAGCGGCTGCGGGAGGTGCTGGCCTACCGGCGGCCGGATTTCGGTCTGAGGGAGGTTGCGGAACTGGTCGTAGGAACAGGGCGTGGCCGCAGGCGCCGAGGGCGTGGTCGGTGACGGCGTTGACGACGTAGGTGTCGACGATGCCGCCGTTTGCGGCCAGGGCTTGGTGCTGGTTAGCACGATCCTTCAACCGTCCGGGACCAACCGCAACTGAATCCTCCCCAGCCCTGTCGTCGATCGCCGAGCCAGGAATCACCTGTACGACCTCAGCCCCGAACCAGCCCGCCACGGCGGCGGGTGAGCCGACCGTCCAGGTGCGCGCGTGTGCCACCCGAGCCACAGACTGGACCAGCCACGCCTTCCTGTTGCCATGTCAGCTCGACCCTGGTCAACCCGCGCTTTGCCGAGGACCCGTGCACGACACGCCCGACGCCCGACGTGAGTGAGGGCCGAGACAACCTCGGTCAGGACGCGGGACCTTGGGCACTTTCATGCATGTAGAGAGCGCAACCCCGAGAACGCCTCTGACCTGCGAAAACGCGCTAGGCGATCCGACTCCAGGATCGGGTATGCCGATCCTGGAGTCGGCATACCCGATTCCAGAGTCGGATCATCCCGACTCCAGGATCGGATCAACCCGATTGCAGAGTCGGATTGACCCGATCCCAGGATCGGATCAGTTAGCTATGTGCTAACTCGCACTCCTGCTCACTTCGCACACCGATCCGACTGTGCAGTGGGATCGCTTAGCAATGTGGTAATTCTCTTCCTGGCAAGTGATCCGTTCCCCGAGCCTGATCTCTTGCCGTCCCCATACCGACTTTGCTGGGACGGCCCTCACATGACAGAGCAGGCGCGAAAGATCCTCGCCCTGGTCGATCAGGACGCCGGAGAGTTCGAGGAGGTACACCGCGCCAACTACGCGTTCGACGGAGCTCACATCAACGTGGGCATCCGCAAGGGGCGGTAACTCGCCTCGGCGGTCTCGGGTCTGACCGACCGGGAGTTTCGCGTCCTCGTCTGGTACTGGTTCGCCACCGAGACGAGCGAGGAAGCCGTCATGCGCGCGGGCTCCGCCATCGCTGCGGAGTTGGGCATGAGCGCGGATGCTCTGTCCAGAGCAGTGAAGGTTCTCAAGCAGGCTCGGCTGCTTGTCGAGGCGGGCGGCTTGGGGCGGACCACCTTCTACAGGTGCACGCCCTACCTTGCATTCATCGGTACCGGCTTCGCTCACCGCGAAGCCGTGAAGGACTGGAACCCTCCGGAGACCAAGGTGCGCGAGCCCCGTAATCGTCGGCGTGGGAAGAAGGGCGAGGCCTGATGAGGATTCATGACGCGGCAGATGTGCAGTACCTGTTGAAGAAGACCGGGCGCGTCCTCAGCCCGAACCAGCGCATCGTCGTCATGCTCTACGCGTCATCCGAGCAGCGTCCTGACGGGACGGTGATGATCAAAGCCAGCACGCTGGCCGCCACCGCGGGGATGACACCGCCGGTGCTCTCGCGCACCCGCAAGGAGCTGCTCGAGGTCGGCTGGCTGGAGGTGACGGGCAGCGTGGGCAGCGTCAAGCACTACCGGCTGTCCCCGGCGCTTTTCGAGGACCGCGGCCAGGCCGGGCGTCATCTGCGAGCTGTCGGCAGCTGAAGGCGGATCTGAACGCCTCGTCGTGAAGCGATCCGACTCCGGAGTCGGATCGCTTCACGACGAGTGGAGCTACAGGAACCGGCCACGGCTCCGCTGAGCCTCAGCAAGTATCACGGCGTGATAATCCATCGTCCGTCACGTTGCCCCGACGGACGCCCGGCTCCCAAGCGCCTCCCTCGACACGTCCTCCGGCTCGTCGCTACTTCCCATCCGCTCACGGATAGAGACCGGAGGAGCCGCGGCCTCCATCCTGTGATCCCCCGAGCTGTTGTCATCCCCACAGTCAAGGGATGACTCACTGGATGGGCAGTGACGTCGGTGCGCGGCGATCGTGTGGCAGGCACGGAGGCAGTCCGCCTCCAGCACGCCTTCTCCGCCACCGCCGTCAACGTCATCCGCCTCGACGCCCACTGGAACCCCGGCCAACCATCCTTCACACCGCGGACCAGCAGACTCACCCGCCTCAGCCACCAACTCGCAGCCGAACGCCGCAGGGTGCGGCTCCGGCTCCGGGGCCGAGGAATACTCGGCTGCATCTGAGGTTGGCCCGCTCATAGGATCGTCGTTCGAGGCGTTGGCATGGCGTTGTGCCGACAGTTGGCACTCGACGGACTGAGGATGCGTGGTGCAATGGGCAGCCGACTCGCAGCAATCTTCTTCGACGCGCACCAACCCGCGCGTCTGACGCATTTCTGGTCCGGTGTCCTGGGCTTGGAGAAAACCGAAGAATTTTACGACGGCATCGCCTTGCCGTCCGGGAATGACGCCGGCTACCACCTCGGCTTCCGTCCCTCTCAGGCGCAGAAGACCGCCCAGAACCGGCTGCACTTCGACCTGACCAGCTCCTCCCTGGAGGACCAGCAGGGGACCGTGGCCAGGGCGCTCGACCTCGGCGCGCAGCACGCCGACGTCGGCCAGGGGCCGGACGCGTCCCATGTGGTGCTCGCCGACCCTGAGGGCAACGAGTTCTGTGTCATCGAGCCGGGCAACAACTTCCTCGCCGGCTGTGGCTTCATCGGAGCGCTCGCCTGCGATGGTTCGCAGGCCGTGGGCTACTTCTGGAGTGAGGCGCTGGGCTGGCCACTGGTCTGGGACCAGGACGAGGAGACCGCCATTCAGTCACCGAACGGCGGTACGAAGATCACGTGGGGAGGTCCGCCGTTGATGTCGGACCCTGGCAAGGACCTACACTTCGACCTCGCGCCGGACGGCGATCAGCAAGCGGAGGTCGAGCGCCTGCTCTCCCTCGGGGCGAAGCGTCTCGACTCCGCCCACGGTGAGGACGGCGCAGTGCTACTGGCCGACCCCGACGGGAATGAGTTCCGCGTGCTCACGCGCCGGTGAAGCCGGCGCCGACACCCAGCCGAATCGAGCAGCAGAGTCGCGGTTCCGCCCAAAGACATCGTCGGAGGAGGGCCCGCGCCGGCCCATCTCTGCGGACACGACGTCCACACCACCGTGGCTATCGGCGTTGCGCAGGTCCTGGCGCGGCTGCGGCGGCAACTGCCCCCGTCATGACGTACCGACTCACCGCTCGCGCCGCCCGGCGACGCCGGCGAGCCCATGCCGAGCGGATGCTGGGGCGAATGGTGCACCTGCGCCGCCGCCTCGCCTTTGGAGGGTCGGGCTCGGAGAGTCGAACCGGGGCTCCGGGGCCCGTCAACTCGAAGGTCTGCTTCGCCGCAGTCCCTGCCACCACCGCCGCCGCGCAGGTCGACTGGCCGCCGGGCCCAGCTGACGACGGGATGGTGCTTTGTCCTCCATCGTCCTCGGCAGGAACAGCTCCAGCCGCACCCGCTCGGCGGCCACCACCTCCTGCTGCTCGTTGTACCTGACGGTCAGGGAGAGGTCGTGGATGGCGGAGCGGTCCGAGGCGATCGTGACGAGGAAGCGGTCGGCCTCACCGCTCTGCACGAACTGGGAGAGGGGTACCACGACCTTGTAGTCGGCGCCGGTGGAGGGAAGGACCGTTGAGTACCGGTGAGCGGGCGGCAGATAGCCCCCGATCCTGGGCCCGCCGTCGTCGGTCAGGTCCAGGCGGCCCCGTACCAGGTTCGCCGCACGGACCAGAGCGCCGTCCGGGCCCGGGTGGGTGTATTCGAGCCGTCCCAGGACGAAGGCCTCGCCCCGCTCGGCGAAGGGGCCGAGGGCGGCGTTCAGCAGCGCCTGGCTGTGGGGCGAATACCGCGCCGGGCCGACGAGGCTGCTGACTGCCGCCGGGTCGGCGCCGCAGGACCGTAGCGCTTCAGTCACCGGCCAATGCGCGCGGTGTCGCCCTTCCCGCCCCCTGCTCCGGATGAGATCGGTGGAGCGCAGTACGAACGGACCACCGACCGGCCGGGCCGACGTGCCCGGGGTGGCGTAGAGCGAGAAGGAGAGGGTGCAGTCCTCCAACTGTCCCCAGCCGTCGTTCCGGAGAGCGATGGCCATGTCTTTGAAGAGGATGGTCGGGACAGCCCGCAGGTCCGGCTCGGAGGACCTGACCTGGAGGACCGCCTCGTGGAGCAGCACCGCTTCCGTGGTGTTGTTGACCACCTTGACGTCCAGGACCGGCCACCGGTGGGACCCGGGACGGCCTTCCAGCAGTCTGCCCGCTCGCAGGCGGCCCAGGTAGTCGTCGGCCGGGCGGATCTCTCTGTTCTGCACCTGCCCCGACATCTCGTAGGACATCGCGAACGCGGGGGCTCCGTCGCGGGTGACGCCCAGGACCACGGTCGGCCGGGCGCGCTTGGACGGGTCGGGTGCGAGGTGAATGCCGCCGTGGACCGTGGTGGCGTTGATGGTGACGGGGCTGGTGTTCCCGGAGCGGTTCAGCCCTGCGTCCGCTCCGGCGGGGTAGGGGAGTTGATCGTGGCGCCCCCGTTGATCACCCCGGCCGCGATCGAGCCCGGCATGCTGTGGAATGTGACGTCCCCGCCCACCGACAGGCCGCCGTCACCGCTGGAGGTTCCACTGCCACCGGGCAGGGCGCCGGCCAGCAGTGCCCTCAACTCCTCCGCCGCCCGCTCGCGCTGGGCGGCGTCCTGCACCGCCCCCAGAGCGGCCTCGAACCGGGCCCTCCAGAGGGCCTCGTGGTGCGCGGCTACCTCTGTGAGTTGGTCGGGCGCTGCCTGCCCGAGCGACAGTGCGGTCTCGTCGAGGAGTGCGAGCTCGCCAGGCACCCGCGACTCGTCCGAGCGGCCGAACCATCCGGCGACCCGTTCCCTGGTCCCGGCCCACGCATCGGTGGCAGCGGCCTGTACCACCGCCGCACCTCCGGCTGCGGCCAACGCCGCCAGAGCCTCCGTCAGCATCGTTCCCCCTCCGAGTCGTTCAATCGACTGCGTACAGACGGATCATAGGACGGCTCGCTCCACCAACTTCCTCTTTGCACTTGCTGGTTGATGGCCGGGGGCCCAGCCACATTCGGTCGGGGAGACGGTCACCAGGCAGGACGGCGGCGCCAAGCCGTTCCGACCTGATCCACAGCCCGCGCCGAACGTGGTGCCGAGGGGGCCCTCGGCCTGGCGTCGGCGTCAGACCTTTATGTCAGGAGTTGCGAGGGGATACCAGGCCGGATTCGTAGGCGAGGACCACGAGCTGGGCCCGGTCCCGGGCATGGAGCTTGGCCATTGCCCGGTTGATGTGGGTTTTCGCGGTCAGCGGGCTGATCACCATGCGGCCCGCGATCTCCTCGTTGGACAGGCCCTGCGCGACCAGGACGACGGCCTCGCGTTCCCGGCTGGTCAGCTCTTCCAGCCCCGTGCCGGCGCCTGTGCCGGTGTGGAGCGGCTGGGTGACGTACCGGTTGATCAACTTGCGGGTGATCGACGGTGCCAGCAGGGCGTCGCCGCGCGCGGCGACACGTACGGCGTGCAGGAAGTCTGCTGGCACGATGTCCTTGACGAGGAACCCCGCGGCGCCGGCTCGCAGCGCGTCGAAGACGTACTCGTCCAGGCCGTAGTTGGTCAGGATGACGACGTGCATCCCGGCCAGGGCCGGGTCCGCAGCGATGCGCCGGGTCGCCTCGATGCCGTCGACGACCGGCATCTGGATGTCGATGAGCGCGATGTCGGGCAGGTGCTCTTTGGCGCGCTCCAGGGCCTCCTGCCCGTTGGCGGCCTCGGCCACCACCTCGATGTCGTCCTCGAGGTCGAGGAGTGCGCGGAATCCGCTGCGGATGAGCGGCTGGTCGTCGACCAGCAGGACACGGATCACGACGCCGACGCCCGTTCAACGGGAAGTTCGGCCTGGACGGTGAAGCCGCCTTCGCTGCGCGGTGCTGCCCGCAGGTGGCCTCCGAGGGCGGTGATCCGTTCGCGCATCCCGAGCAGCCCGATGCCGGGCTCCGGCGCCGTGTCCGGCCTGGCCCTGCCGTCGTCATCGACCCGGAGGGCGAGGGCGTCCGGCCGGTAGTCGATGCGGACCGACGCCGTAGTGGCGGCGGCGTGCCGGGCGATGTTGGTCAACGATTCCTGGACGATCCGGTAGGCGGTCCGGCCCACCGCGGCCGGCACGTCGTGCCGGTGTCCCTCGATCGTCAGCGTCGCCACCAGACCGCTCTTGCCGACCCGCTCCACCAACTCCGGGATGTGGTCGAGCCCGTGGGGTGGGGTCGTATCGTCGTCGCGCAGCGCCTCCAGCGTCGCGCGCAGTTCTCGGGCCGCCTCACGCCCGGCCTCCCGGATCGCCAGCAGAGCCTCCGGCACCTGTTCACCCCGCTTGCGGGCCACGTGGACGGCGGCTTCGGACTGCACCTTGATGACGGAGATCTGGTGGGTGAGCGAATCGTGCAGCTCCCGCGCGATGTGCAGCCGCTCTTCGTCGGCGCGGCGCCGCGCGGTCTCCTCACGCGTGCGCTCGGCTTCGTCCGCCCGCCGCTCGGCCTGCCGCAGTGCCTCCCCCGCGGCGCCGGCCGCGATCAGCCAGGCGATTTCGAGGGCGCTCCGGGCCTGCGCGAACGCCTCCCCCGTGTCCCGCAGGCCCGAGACCAGGGCCGCGAGGGGCAGGGCGGCGAGCACGGTCACGCTCGCCGCCACCGTGATGGCCCGGTGTCCCGCCCGCATGGCGGCGTACACCGCGAACAGGTAGGCGACGGCGGGTACGTCGAAACCGGCTGCCTGGTAGCCGACCGCGCACAGCCCAGTGATGGCCAGGACGAGCACCGGAGCCCGGGGGCCGGCGGCCAGCGCCAGGCCGCCAGCCGTGAGAAGCGCGTAGCCGAGCAGGTCAAGGCCCGTGGCGGAGTGCTGCCCGGACAGCCCGGTGAGCAGGAGCGTCGCTGCCACACCGACGGCGATCGCCCAGTCTCTGACACCGGTGCGAACACGGAACCGTCCTATGCCCATGCGCGCACCCTAGCCCGGCGCTGTCGCGGGGCGAGTCCCGCTCACGGACGAGCCGACAGCTACCGCGCACGCAGTACTTTCGCGGCTCCTGCGGCCTCCGCGGTAGCCGGATGCGCCGTCGGCGGCAGGGCGAAGTGCCTGCGTCCGCTGGATGACCGGCGGTGGGTCCGGCGGACATGATCGGCGACGTTCAGTCGTACGAGGAGAAGGAGCACCTCCATGTCCGTTCGCCGCCTGCTCGCCACTGCCGTGGCCGCCCTGCTCGGAGGTCTCGGTCTCGCCGCACCGGCGGCCGCACAGGCCTCGGTCCAGCCGGTCGCGGCCGGTGTCTACGACTTCAGTTTCGGGCGACTCGGGGCCACCACGGGCGCACTGGTAGGGCTGGCCGCCGTGGCCATCGCCGGATGGGCGCTGGCCCGCCCCGCCGGTCGTCTCGGCACTGCCAACGGGTCACTCGGGGGCATGCTGGCCATGGCGGCGGGGCTGATGAGCATGGCCCTCGGTGTGCTGGTCGCGGCCACTGCCGACGGTGGTCTCGGCACGGGCAACGGGCTGGGCGGGGCCTACGTGGCCATGCTGGTGGGGCTGATCGCCACGGCCCTCGGTGCGATGGCCGTGGCCCGCTCGCGCCGCACCGGCTGACTGCAGCGGATGCGAACGCGCGTCCAGGTATGCCTGAGGGCCGATCAGGTGCCGCCGACTACCGCTGTTCACGACGAGCTGTCCGCACTACCCCGACTTCTCCCCGGACGAGCATGCCATCGGCGTCGGCGTCGGCGTCGGCGTGCGGGCGATGGCGGGCTGGATCGCGGGAGGGCGCCGGTCGGAGCGGCGGAATTCAAGTAAATCCCTTCGAGACACCGCTCGACATCGTGGCACCATGCATCGCATGACGACGAACCGAAAGGCCCATGCCGCGTAGACGGCCAGGGCGGATCCGCGCCGGCACCCCCGGCAGTCAACCGGCAACAGGCGCGGTGCCAGTTGTCGACGGCCTGTCTTCGCGTGCCCTGTCCGAGATCACCCGTCTCGAACACACCCGCAACTACCTGCGGCCCGGCGATGTCAGCGCGGCTTTGGGCCTGTGGAGGAAGTACGTCCACCAGCCCGAGCGGGATCTGTGGCACGACTACGAGTGGGGCAACGTGCACTGGTACTGCTGCGGTGACCCTCTCAAAGCCCGAGCCCTCCTCGACACCGTGATGCGGGCCCTGTCCCCCCGTAGCGCCCGCGAACTCCGAATGATCGTCAACCGGTCGGACGCTGTCTGGGACCGTCCGTCCCCGCCCTATGACGTGGACGGCAGATAGCGAGCAAGCTCAGAAGAGGCCGGTGCGTACGTACTCCGTGACGTTCTCCAAGATCTCGCGCAGCCACGGGGCGCGGGCGGCCGGCAGTCGGGCCAGGGTGTGCCGGAAGACTCCCGGGTCGATCCGGAACAGGCAGCAGGGGCGCGGTGACGGTGGGTCGTCCCGGAGGGTCTCGCCGGGCAGGACTTCCGGCGAGGGGTCGGCGGGCAGGTGTGGTGGTGACGAGGAGGATGGCGAAGAAGCTTGCCGAGCACAAGATGCTCCTGGTGGCCGATGTGATCGGCCGGACCATCAAGTACCGGGTGACGCCGCAAATCGTCTCCAGTCTCTCCGGACGGGAACAATCCGAAGAGGCAGCCGCCTACCATCTGCCGACCCTGCCGGGCCGTCCGGCGCAGCGACGAAGGGGCTGATCATGGCACGCAACAGTCCGTACCCAGAGCTTGAAGCCCTGCAAGCGCGTATAAGCGATCTCTCTCATCTGAAGCAGAACGTGCTGATGACCTACGCGATCCTGGGCGGCCTGGGCGGCAGCGTGGAGCGCACCGCGGCCGAGCTGGCCGAGCTGATCGGCGTACCGGCTCCGCACTTTTCCCGGGCACGACGGGAGCTGGAAGCAGCCGGCTACCTGGAGTGCACGCACACCATGGGCCAGGTGAAGTTCTTCCGCCTGGGTGAAGCGGCGACCGCGCGTCAGGTCGTGGTCCCCTTGCTGAACCGGCCGACCGGCTGAGCAGCCACGCCAGTTGCCAGTCACGAGAGGCGCGAGAGACTCAACGGTCTCTCGCGCCTCTCGCGTCTCTCGCGTCGTTCGGGCTGTGCGTGTCGTCTGCCTGAGCCCCGCAGTCAGGTCAGGACGTGAAGTGATCCGACTCCAGAGTCGGATCGTTTCTCCGCGAGAGAACCGGTAGGAGCATCACGGATCCGCTGCGGCAGGCGATTATCACGGCGTGGCGCTGACCGGCCTCGCAGCCCGCTCCTATTGCTGGAGCTCCATGACGTCGGCGACCACGCAGCTGACGTTGTCGGGGCCGCCGATGCCGTTGGCGAGGGCGATGAGTGCGCGGACCGCCTGCTCGGGTTCGCTGACACCGGTGAGCACTCGGCGGATCTCCTCGACCGGCGCGACGGTGGACAGGCCGTCGGAGCAGAGCAGGTAGCGGTCTCCCTGCTGGGCGTCGTGCAGACGCGTGTCGGGCGTGGAGTCGGCTCCTTGGCCCAGGGCGCGTATCAGAAGGGACCGCTGGGGGTGGGAGGCGGCTTCCTCCGGGCTGAGGCGCCCCTCGTCGACCATCGACTGCACCATGGTGTGGTCGTGGGTGATCTGGAACAGCTCTCCATTCCGCAGAAGGTAGACGCGGGAGTCGCCGATGTGGACGAGGGCCAGCTGCGATCCGGTCCAGAGCATCGCGGTGAGCGTGGTTCCGGCCCCTGCGGAAGACGGCCCGGCTCCGGAGATGCCGTGCACGGCCTGCTTGGCCTGGTCGACCGCCTCCTCAAGGGCGTTGAGGAGATTGCCCGCCGGGATGCCGTCGGTCACGAGGCTCTTGAACGCGTCGACAGCGGCGGCGCTTGCCGGGGCACCTCCGCTGCCGTATCCGTCCGCGACGGCGAGCAGGCGAGGGCCTGCGTAGGCGGTGTCCTGATTGCTCTCGCGGACGAGGCCGGTTTCGGAAAGGGCGGCGTAGCGGATGCCCAAGGGCTTGGTGGTCGCAGACATGGCAGGGTCCTTCCAGGAGAGGTGGTCGATGAGGAAGGTGGCCAGGTCCCGCCGTGCGGCGGTGTCGGCTTCGACCTGGGCCCAGAACGCACGGACCTCTTCGGCCGCCGGCCCGGCCGCCAGGCCGCAGACCCGCTGGATGCGGGCGAGAGGCATGCCGAGCCGTCGCAGCCAGGCAACCAGCCGGGCCTGATCCAGTTGCTCCGGTGCGTAGAGGCGGTAG
Source organism: Streptomyces sp. BK79 (assembly GCF_044142145.1). Lineage (NCBI taxonomy): Bacteria > Bacillati > Actinomycetota > Actinomycetes > Kitasatosporales > Streptomycetaceae > Streptomyces > Streptomyces sp. BK79. Next base: position 1,490 of record NZ_JBHVOC010000023.1, on the reverse strand, counting down.
CCGGTCACCGGGTCGACGCGAGCGGGAGCCAGCAGGCCGAGCTCGTCGTACAGACGCAGCGCCTTCGGTGACAGCCGGGACGCCTTCGCGAACGTCCCGATGGTCAGCAACTCCATGCTCGTCCCCTCCTCATGCCGGGCACGTCGCCCGGCCCTCCTGATGCTGTGGGCTCCCCCAAGGTGAAGGTCAACCGAGGCTCCGGGCGGTCCGGCCGACGGGCTGCCCAGGACCTAGCCGGAGCTGTCCGGGCGATCACGCGTCCCGTTAGGGTGAGTCGGCGGAGGGACGTGATGGGTGCTGTGGAGATGACTCGCGCGGAGGCGGTCGCGCTCGTGCAGCGGATCATGGAAGCGGATTACGCCTCTGACGACGAGGTGGACGGCTGGTTGGACAGGCTCGACAGAGCCCTGACATGTCCGTCCGGTTATGTCAGCGACTTGATCTTCTGGCCGCCGGAGCGGGAGCTTTCGGCTGATGAGGTAGTCGTTCAGGCCCTGGCGTACCGGCCGACCGCCTTGTGAGGTCGGGACTCAGCCCCGAAGCCAGATGAGTAGAGCCGCGGTGGTTGCGGTGCCGAGGAAGACGTAGCCGCGCTCGTCATAGCGGGTGGCCACGGCCCGGGACTGCTTCAGCCTGTTGATCGCTCGTTCGACGGTGTTGCGCTTCTTGTACCGCCCTTCGTCGAAGCCGGGTGGCCGTCCGCCGCGTGAGCCTTTGCGCAGGCGGGCAGCCTGGCTATCGGTCTTCTCTGGGATCGTGTGCCGGATGCTTCGGCGCCGCAGGTACTCGCGGCACGGGCCGTTGCTGTATCCCTTGTCGGCCGCGGGACTGTCGGGCTTCGTGCGGGGCCGTCCCGAACCGACGCGCGGAACCCGGATCTTGGCCAACACTGCTTGGAACTGAGTGCAGTCCGCCCGCTGTCCGCCAGTGACGACCAAAGACAGCGGGTGGCAGCGGCCGTCGGCGCTCAAGTGGAGTTTGCTGGTGAACCCGCCCCGCGAGCGGCCCAGGCCCTCGCCTCCTGCACCACCTCCACCAGCCGGGCGAGCAGGCTTTGCCACGGTGTTTCGCCCTGATGTTCTGCCGCTTCGGCCCCATGCCCGCAACAACGACCCAGGCACAGAGCGGTCACATGGTCGCCCGGACAGCTACTAACTGATCATTTCAGAATGAGGTGCGGAGTCGTCTCAAGCAGATGATGCTGCAGGCGAGTTGGAGCAGTCCGAGGTGGAGGTCGGCTCGTATCTCGTAGCGGGGTCCGCAGGCGTTTGAACTGGTGGAGCCAGGCGAAGGTTCGCTCGACGACCCAGCGGGTCTTGCCCAGGCCGGATCCGTGGGCGGTGCCCTTGCGGGCGATCTTCGGCGTGATGCCGCGAGCGCGGAGGAGCCGTCGGTACTTGTCGTAGTCGTAGCCGCGGTCGGCGAACAGCCGCCGTGGTTGGTGACGTGGCCTGCCCACCAGGCCGCGGATGCGGGGAATCGCGTCCAGT